>JBJEKL010000041.1:0-54010 GCA_051878615.1 Bacteroidaceae bacterium
ACAAGGACGGGGATTTCCTTTTCAGTCAAAAGAACGAACGTGTAGCCTTTGATACGGTTTTGTATGCGACAGGCAAATATCCTGATGTGCGTATGGATACTGTGTGGAGAGATAGTGTGTGGTATGATTCCATACGTGTGGTGCCCTACACTCATTATACTCCCGATGATGTGGTCCTGCTCGCTTTCCTTGAGGATGGACAGGAACGTCATCTGCTTAAAACAGTCTATGCTGATCCATTCAGTTTTACCTTTTTCTTTACAGCGCCCTCCGATAGCACACCTGTTGTCAAGGGACTTAATTTCGAGGAATCTTGTCTGGTGACTGACGCGTCGGTTCATAATGACACAGTCACTTATTGGGTGACCGATACCGCTCTTTTGGGCAGACAGGACACTCTCTCGTTTACCATTACCTACTTGGAAACTGATACGTTGGGGCAACTGGTTCCACGTACCGATACTCTTGACCTCTCGCCCAAGACCACTTATGCAAAGATAATGGCCGAGCGTAACAAGATGATAGAGGCGTGGGAGAAGGATCGTGAGCGCAGGGAGAAGAAAGCGAAGAAACCACTTCCTCATGAGGAGAACCCCTATGCACGTGTATGGCTTGAGGGAGGATTCAAACCATCGGGTGGATTGGACCCCAACCAGAATATACATTACCGTACGAAGGAGCCCATCCTGCATGTTGATAGCACAAAGCTGCATTTCTATCTGCAGAAGGATACCAACTGGTTGCCTGCTCCCTATTTGTTCTTGCCTGATGAAAACTCAAGTAAGTCCTACACTCTATATGCCGAATGGGAACCCGGACGTAAATATCGTTTTGTGATGGATACCGCAGCCGTGATGAGTGTACTCGGTCATGAATCGAAATATAGCAAGCAGGAGTTCCGTGTGCGGGGAAATGATGAGTTCGGCTCTATCTTTATCCATGTGATAAGTCCTGATACGGGGGTCGTGGTCCAGTTGCTTGACAAATCGGACAAGGTGGTGGCTAAGCAACGTGCCGACAAGGATGGCAATGCCGATTTTTTCTATATGAAGCCTGGTGATTATTACATGCGATGTTTTGTTGATACAAATGGCAATGGCCTGTGGGATACGGGGGATTATGCAGCAGGTATACAGCCTGAGCGCGTGTATTATTTCGGGAAACCACTTCCGCTTAAGGCACAATGGGATCTTAGGCAGGACTGGGACATAAAGGCTGTTGACCTGGCACACCAAAAACCGAAGGCTATCACCAAACAGAAACCAGACCAACAGAAAAAGGTGAAGAATCGTAATGCCGAGCGTGATCGTGAGCGGCAGAAGGGAAACAGTTCTGCTGTGAGACGATAGCCTGTTTGCCCAAAAATGGAGCGGAATGGCTTATGGGGCTTGGCTTGCAGCGATAGGGTGATAGGAGATTGTCTGATAAATAAAGGATGGAATGCTATGAAATATGATTGGAATCTGAAAAAGACAGGACTGCAAGGCATCCTCGTTCTTGTGTACGTAATGCTTATGATGGTTTCCACGGGCGTGTATGCCCAATGTTCTGCCACCAATACCGCTTTCAAGGGAGGTGAGGTACTTGACTATACGTTGTATTTCAATTGGAAGTTCGTGTGGATGAAGGCGGGGACGGCACAGATGACTATTCGTGATGCAAACTGGCAGGGAAGGGATGTATACCAAAGTGAATTGATTACGTGTACCAACAAGAAGCTGGATCATTATTTCCTGATGCGGGACACTCTGCAAAGTGTGCTTTCCAAAGACATGTGTCCTTTGTATTACAAGAAAGCCGCCAATGAGGGGGGACGTTATTATGTGGACCAGGTATGGTATGATTATTCTGCTGATGGAACCATAAGTCTCAGGCAGCAGTATCTCAGTCGCAGGGGGGAGACCAGTTACACTTCTTACAGCGGTTCGGACTGCATATATGATATGATGAGCATCATGCTTTGTGCCCGCTCACAGGATGGAAGCAAGCTCAAGAAGGGTGACAAACTGGTGTATCCGATGGCAGACGGCCGTAGGGTGGAGGATATCACTCTGGTATACCGTGGGAAGAAAAACCTGCGCATGCGTGAATCAGGCATTACTTACCGGTGCCTTATCTTCTCTTTCGTGGAATATAAGGGGAAAAAGGAAAAAGAGATTATCACCTTCTATATCACGGACGATGCCAACCATATGCCTGTACGCTTGGACATGTTCTTGAAATTTGGTGTGGCCAAGGCTTATCTGACCAAGGCCACAGGATTGAGAAACGCGTGCGAATCCATCATAAAGGAATAAGACGGGACTCTTGTATCGCCGGTATCAGATCTTTCCTCCGAAGGCAAGGTCACCGGCATCGCCAAGTCCCGGAACGATATAGGAGTGCTCGTTGAGCTCCTCGTCAATGGCCGCACAGATGAGTACCACGTCATCGCGGTCACTATACAGGCGTTGCATGTGTTCCACTCCTTGACGGCTTGCAATGGCACATGCGATAAATGTACGTGCAGGTTTTCCTTTTGTCTCAAATGCCTTCAAGGCCAGTTCCATACTCTCGCCAGTGGCCAGCATGGGATCCACCAGCATGAGTGTCTTCCCCGTGAGCTCAGGTGCCGCAATGTATTCAATGTGTACATCCACCTGTCTGCATTCCTTATCCTTATAGTATCGATATGCGCTTACGAAGGCATTCTCTGCCTTGTCAAACACATTGAGAAATCCCTGATGTTGAGGCAGTCCGGCGCGAAAGACTGTGGCCAGTACAATCTCATCATCATAAGTGTTGACGGTAGCTACACCTAAAGGTGTCTGTACAGGTTTTTGGGAGAAACTCAGTCTTTTGCTCAGTTCGTAGGCCTGTGCTTCACCTATGCGTTCCAGATTGCGGCGGAAACGCATGCGGTCGGTCTGTACATTCACGTCTCTCAGTTCGGCAACAAAGTTATTTACCACGCTGCATGAGAGTCCCATGTCTATGATTTCCATCTTTTATGTCTTTGTTGAAAAGGTTAAATGTTGACACAAAGTTAGAACTAATTCTCCCAAATGCAAAGTCCATGTCGCAAAAATGTGAAAAAGACTGAAAACGTTTGTCCACAGCATGAAAAAACGCAGGGGGAATTTTATCACATCGAAAGAATGATGTACCTTTGTTGTGCCTTACAGGCAAGTTGGTGAAATAATTCAGAATATCAAACCATTTAACACAATAAGAAACAATGGCAACATTAGATTTGACAAAGTATGGCATCACTGGTTCCACTGTGATTGCCCACAATCCCTCCTATGAGGTGCTGTATGCCGAGGAGACCAAGGCTGGTCTTGAGGGTTACGAGGTAGGTCAGAACACTGAGCTTGACGCTGTCAACGTGATGACTGGTATCTATACCGGACGCTCACCTAAGGACAAGTACATCGTGATGGACGAGAACTCTAAGGACACCGTGTGGTGGACTTCTGAGGAGTACAAGAATGACAACCACCCCATGACCGAGGAGGTTTGGGCTACTGTCAAGAATCTGGCTGTCAAGGAACTCTGCAACAAGAACCTCTATGTGGTTGACGCTTTCTGTGGTGCCAACAAGGATACCCGTATGGCTGTTCGTTTCATCGTTGAGGTAGCATGGCAGGCACACTTCGTGACCAACATGTTCATCAAGCCCACAGCAGAGGAGTTGGAGAACTTTGAGCCTAACTTTGTTATATACAATGCATCAAAGGCTAAGGTTGAGAACTACAAGGAGCTCGGTCTGAATTCAGAGACCTGCGTAGCCTTCAACGTTACCAGCCGCGAGCAGGTAATCATCAACACCTGGTATGGCGGTGAGATGAAGAAGGGTATGTTCTCTATGATGAACTACTATCTGCCCCTCCAGGGTATCGCTTCCATGCATTGCTCTGCCAACTGCGATATGAACGGTGAGAATACCGCCATCTTCTTCGGTCTCTCTGGTACCGGTAAGACCACTCTGTCCACCGATCCCAAGCGTCGCCTTATCGGTGATGACGAGCACGGATGGGATGACAACGGCGTGTTCAACTTCGAGGGTGGCTGCTATGCAAAGGTTATCAACCTCTCTAAGGAGAACGAGCCTGACATTTATGGCGCTATCAAGCGTAACGCTCTGCTGGAGAACGTGACTGTGGCTGCTGATGGCAAGATTGACTTCAACGACAAGTCTGTCACCGAGAACACTCGTGTGTCTTACCCCATCAACCACATCAACAACATCCAGCCCGGTTCTTCTGCTCCTGCAGCCAAGAACGTTATCTTCCTGTCTGCTGATGCATTCGGCGTACTGCCTCCTGTGAGCATCCTCACTCCCGAGCAGACTCAGTATTACTTCCTTTCTGGTTTCACAGCCAAGTTGGCCGGTACCGAGCGTGGTATCACCGAGCCCACTCCCACCTTCTCTGCTTGCTTCGGTCAGGCATTCCTCGAGTTGCATCCCACAAAGTATGCTGAGGAACTGGTGAAGAAGATGAATGTTTCAGGTGCAAAGGCTTATTTGGTTAACACTGGTTGGAACGGAACTGGCAAGCGTATCTCTATCCCCGATACACGTGGTATCATCGACGCTATCCTCGACGGCAGCATTCTGAAGGCTGAGACCAAGAAGATTCCTCTGTTTGACTTTGAGGTTCCCACTTCTCTGCCCAATGTTAATCCTGCTATCCTTGATCCTCGTGACACTTATGCAACTGCTGCAGAGTGGGAGGAGAAGGCAAAGGATCTTGCTGCTCGCTTCATCAAGAACTTCAGCAAGTACACCACCAACGATGCCGGTAAGGCTCTGGTTGCTGCTGGTCCTCAGCTGTAATACATGCTTAGAGCATCATATAGAAAGCGGTCTTCCTGAGAGGGGAGGCCGCTTTCCGTTCGTAGTACGCTCGGCATGAGCATTGTCTAACGGGTGTATTTTTATTGTTCTTGCTCTTTCAATGCAGGATAATCTCATCGGTTCATTAGCGGACGGATGATTGATACGGTTTCAGCGCAAACGTTTGCAACCTTCCCCGCAAACGTTTGCAACCTTCCCCGCAAACGTTTGCACCCTTCCCCGTGAACGTTTGCACCCTTCCCCGCAAACGTTTGCAACCGCGCTCGCAAACGTTTGCAACCGCGCTCGCAAACGTTTGCGGGAAGAAGGGGCTTTTTATAGGAATTTTGGGGGCGGCGGATTTTGAAGACACATTCCAACCGTTCGTAAGTTCTTTTGTTGTCTAAACTCAGTTGGCCGTTTCTGAGCTTAGTACTTGTTCCTCCTCATTGCTTCCATTCGGAGGAGAGACTTCACCTTTAATATGGGGATGTGCTCTCGGAAGGGGTATAGCAATTTTACTAGGATGCCCAGCCAAGGCTGGTAGTAGATTTCCATACGGCAGTATGCCTTACGATAATTGAACTTGTGTGTCACGTAATGTTGAATGTTGGAGTGCTCCGTAAGGCTACGTGCTCCGATACACAGCATTCTCAAGCCCCTTTCCTGCAAGTAATAACGAGACATCTCGAAAAGGAGTCCGTCGGTTGGGTAAGTGGAATTGTGCATGAATTTGGGTCTGGTCTTGAGCACGACTTCTTCGCACATGTCCTCGTACACTTGATTCACAGCAATGACTGCAGGTTCGCCAGTTTCTCTTTCCACTCCCACCCAATACTCTCCGTTGGTGCGGGAGGCACAGTCTGCCATAAATTTCTCTTTACTGTCAGGAGTGGCCTTGACTTTGTAATTGAGCATTGCCTCACGATATACAGGGTAGGCCAACTCAACGAACTCCGGTAGGTAGGTGGGGGGGAGATTCGCATGAAATCGTAAGTCTTCAACGATTTTCTGATGGTAGTCCTAACCGAGGTCTTAAGTTGCGGTATGTCATCGAACAGGTCTTTTACTATCATCCAGAATGAAGTCTGCTCCTTGCAGTCAAAGTCATACACGTTGCGCACGAAAAGTCCTCCTGTCGTCAGTAATGCCTTTGCCTGTTCCTTCGTGAGCCGCTGCTCTGTGTCTGCCCTACCGCAGTACACCCATGCTCCATGATATAATCTGTAATCAGTCATACTTATTTCCATATTTGTTTTTTTGTAGCTTGACAAATAACTTCTCTGTAGACGAGATACACTTGCTTATGGCCAGTGAGGCTGTAACTCCAATCACGGAATAGGCAATCCACCAGAGGGAACCGTCGACCTTGATGCTGGGATGCGTTCCAACAAGTGCGTAGTCTTCTCCGCCGGAGCACAGGACAATGACAAAAGAGATGATCTTGAAAGCAAGGAAGTGAAACGTCATGATGTAAAAGGATTCTCTTCCCATGTATGCCAGCACGCGGGAAATGCAGTTCGGTATTACGCCTTTCGTCTTGTTGATGAGCCATGAAACTTTATGAAGCACGATAAATCCGCATGTCCCCGATACTAATAAGGAAAGGAAGTCAAGGCTGTCGGATTGTTCCTTCATCGAAGCGGGATGCAGAAAGAATATTCCTGTAAGCAGTAATGTTGAGAGCAGGAGTAGGCGCATTGCGACCACTCTCCTGCTCAACAAGTGTCCCATCCATACAAAAGCCGCACCCATGCAGATTCGATAGATGCAGACGGTCTTGAATCCGGGAAACAGGAGGTGTAAAATGGAAACCAGCAACGCGAGGAGCAGAATCAGGGAAAAGATGATGTTTCCCATGGGTTTCTTCGTAAGCCTTGAGCCCTGTGAATGGGATAGTGAAAGCAGAACATAACTGAAAAACAATGCTTGCAGAAACCAGTAGGTTCCCAGTAATTGCTCGGTGTAAACTTCCATGAACACGAGTCTCAGCACGAGTCTCAGAAACATCATGCCTGGACTGTAATATTCCGCTCCGTACTCAGTGCTCATCACACCCGCGTTAATAAGTAGGTTGTGCAGGAGCAGAAAGACGATGGAATACTTGACGAACGGAATATAAAGGGTGCGAATCTTCCCCTTAATGAATTGGGGAAAGTTGAGCAATCGTTCCTCCTTGAGAAAAAAACCGCTAGCCAGGAAGAATAGCGGCATGTGAACCATGTAGATGATTGCGCGAAGGTTTGCAGGACATCCTGAATGCCCCATGACAACCATGAGTATTCCTATTCCTTTCAGAATGTCTATGCTGTTGTCTCTGGTTCCTTTCATGTTTTATTCAGTAGAAATTCATGTATGTTTTCCGAGTGCGAATCCCTTCCTTTGGGATGGGGGCTGTGGCATGTGTCAGGGTTCTTTGTTGTTATTTGGATGGATAATTTATGCTGTCGAAGGGGCAGTTCAGTACCCTTTTTATAAGATGCTGTTGATAATTCAGTTTCTTGTTGCACAGCCATATAGGTGTTTGCTGATTCCCTGTAATCACCTTTATATTCTCCAAGCTCACAGTGTTCAGATACTGTACGGTGTCCATATATAGTCCCTCGTTCTTTTGATTGTTGAAATGATACAGAAAGTAGCGTCCTGCATCACTCCCTCTGGATGCATCAATGATGCAGTCACGCATGTACAGGTTGGGAAGTGCCCTGGAGTTTTCCGTGTCGTTGAACGTCAATCCTTCGACCAGATAGCAGTATTTGGGAAGGATATCAAACACGCAGTCATGATATGACAATTCAAAACCGCTATGTCCTCCGGAATACATTGGACTTACAATCATGGGGCGTGCATCTACAAATCGGCAGTGTGCGAAATGCATATACCCGTAGGCGCAAGCCACCTGACAAGAGCAATTATCTGAGGAGTAGTGTGCCATGTCTGTCTTGAAAGTGCAGCATCTGTAGGTAAAATCAGCACAGTAGCAGTGACAGTCAAAGCGGTTGAGCGTGCACCCGTCCAATGTCACAGTGTTTAGGAAGAATCCGCATTGCACACCCCATGCTCCATCGCCCTGCACATTGTGCAGTGTAGTGTTGGCCAGATTTATCATTCGGAGCGCATATCCGTGCTGGTTACTGCGCGAATAGGTTCCGTTCACATAGATGTTCTCAAGCAACGTGTTCACCGAATGACGGATGTAGAGGCATCGGTCATCAAGGTAACGAGGCCGTTCAGAAGGGATCGTGTCTTCTCTCGGTGTGTTGATGTTGAGGTTCCTCACTTGTAATCCAACCTGTCCGCAAACCTTTAGTAGATAGGTTTGCTGAGTAGATGAAGCTGTACGGGTAAACGTCAGGTTCTCGAAAGTGGGTGGCTTATCACCAGTTACTTCATCCCAGAAGCACATCAGATTGTTCGCTTCCGCGTAAGGTCGTATGGGCTTGTTCAGTGCTTGTCCATCCATTATGTGTATGATGTCCCGGCGATAGACTTCCAGTGTTCCACTTACTCCGCCTATACTCCATACATTGGGGTCATAGATATACAGAAGTTTATGCCCTTGGGATAGTACAGGCACGGAGGAAAAATCTCCGCTGTCAATCATGCTTCCGTTAATATCCACTTTTCTTGCGGAAGAGGCAAGCGTGCTGAAGTCAACGGTTTCGTTGTCCTGCAGGTCATTGCGGCGATCTAAAGAGAAGAGGAAAAAGTTGTCATTGGAGGTGTTCTTCACCATGAAGGAACATCCGTTGAAATCGGTATTGCTGGTAAGTGGAATTGTTGTGGCTCCAAGTGGAATCTCAATGTTGACAGTAGTCCCGATTGGATAAACCACGCGTGTGTCAGAGCCAAGTGTCAATGCCGAGGCATGTATTTCCAAAAGTCTGTTATAGACTGTAATCCCATTTCCTTGCAAATCAGACAGCATCACATGTATGGTGTTGCTTGCATTCATGTGTGAAGAGCATATGCTTCCTTTGCCTATCAAACAGAATAATAGCAGCATACATACTCGTATTGTTAACTTTAGAAGAAATCTTATTGTTCTTGTTGCTCTCATGATTTCTGTTGTAAGAGAAGTTCTTGGGGGCGGTTGCGTTTGCCGTGCGACTGCCTCATTGGAAATAGAGTTTCTTGAGTGTGCTAAGGCTTTTTCGGTTTTGCCTGCATAGCCAGGAGTAGTTGTAATTTCCTGTGGATACACGACCTACGTTGCTGACGTGTAGAGACGGACAGTAGTATGTGCGCAGTCCATCACGGTGAACCAGTTCAGCCAGGTAGATTTCCTCGCCATACATGAACGCAGGGAAACGAAGGTCGGGATGCTTCTTCATGAATTGCGATGTGAAAAGCATGAGTGATCCGTGTCCGGCATATATAACCTCCTGCCGGGTATGGGAGACTTGATTCCTGCCTCTCAGATGATATACATGTTCCAGGAGTTTGTATATGAGAGGGTGGCAATAGAGAACTCGCCATCTTAGGAAATCATGAGGTCGTGGACGGCGTGTCTGAAAAGGATTGTCGTGATGGTTGAGCCGGGGGGTGAAGATATCAGGAGCCAGCCATCCAGCATCGGTGGGCCATTCTGTAGAAACCAACGTACAAAAGAAGTCCTCGTCCAGTGTCAGGTCCACATTGGAGATGATGGCATAGTCTGCGTCTCCCACTTTGTTCCAGCCAATCTCGGACATCATCTTCAGGGCACAGCCCAGGTAACCAAGATTGAGGTGATAGGGGAATACATGTAACGTGCAGTGTGGGGTGAGGTCACCAGGCACATTCTCCCATTGGTCGGTGGTATTGTCACCCACGCATAATGTTATGTGGCAGATGCCTTCGGCTTTTGCTGCAGCACGTTCCACGGATGTCATGAAGGTGCGCAGATAGTCGTAACTCTTGTAGGTTACGCAGAATATCATGATATGTGGGAGCGCATATTTTGTGTTCATAGATAAACGATTATAGAGCGCACGATGATATATAGAACGCTTAGTGGGGACAGAATGGCGGAAAGGATAATGGTGAAAATGATGCGTAGGCAGGTATCCTTTGTCAGGATAGAGAGCGGACGGAGCTCTGCCAGTTCCCGGTGCTTGCATGCACGCCCTGCTATCAGTATCAATTCACATGCCAGGTGGAAGGCTAAGGGAATCATATCAGTCATGCGTGCATGACGTATGGCATGCGACAAGTAGGTAAGGTTGCCGCTGCTTAATTTCTGTGCACTGCTGGTCTTGCTGTTCGGATTCTCACGATAGTAGGCTGCCACGTACTCCAGCATGCGTCCATAACGAAATCCGGGTATGGCTGATGCCTTGAGGTGGAAATCCCAGTCTTCACGATAGCGTAGTGTTTCCGAGAAACATAAGTTATGTTCAGTGATGAAACTCCTGCGGTACAGGATGCAATGAATGGGTATAGAGAAGTCAATGCCCCAGCGCATGAGCAAACTTAGGTGTAGGCTTCCTGTAGGATACATGGTGTAAGCAGGATGAGAGCGCAGGATGCGTTTGCTGGAAGCATCTGCGTGGAAATGCCGGTAATCGGTGTAGGACATATCCAGCCTTTCTTTGTCCATCATGGCTGTTTGTAACTCCAGCTTGCGTGTGTCCAGTTCATCATCCGCATCCAGAAACTGAACGTATTCGCCTGTGGCGGAACGCAGACCTGCGTTTCTGGCAGTGGCTGTTCCGCCATTGGGCTTCTTGATGAGCCGAAAGCGTTTGTCTGTCAGAATAAAGTCTTCTGCTATCTGTGCCGATGAGTCAGTACTACCATCATCCACGATGATGCATTCGAAATCTTTGAGTGTCTGCTTTTGCAGTCCCTCCAAAGCCTGCTGCAGGAATTCCGCTTGGTTGTAGCAGGGTATGATGATGCTTACTTTTGGCATAATGTAGTCACTTTAGAAGCAATGCCGACTCACCATCTTGGGCTGTGGCATAGTCTGGATCATTGCGCCATCCTATGTGAGCCAGCATATATAGGGGTATGAAGTAATAGTAGTAAAAAGGGGTTGCTCTCACCCAAAATGAGGCGACGCCTATGATGTACATAGCCCATTTGGGTCGTGTATGTGCTCCTTGGGTAACAGAGAGCGCAAAGATAGCAACAAGCAGAGTAGTGATGATTCCATAGGAATAGACGAATACACGATAACCGGCATTTCCCCACGGGAATTTCCCCATGGGAATGGGGCCTCCAGTCAGCACTTCTCCTGAGGAAATATAACGATCAAATTCTTTGGTGAATTCATCACTGGTACGATTGTCTCCCGTCATCTTTCCACTTTCATCCAAGGCTAGGCGTTCCACAATGAGCATGTTCACTACGTTCACTCCGTCGTTGTAAACTTTGGCACCTATGATGAATCCTGCAAAAAGGCCACCTGTCACCAGTAGTTTTATGAGCACCTTGCGCTTGCGTATCCATAAGGAGAATACGCAGGTCATGGCCATAAGTACGTAGGCAGCCAATGAAAGTGTGATGATGGAGGTGAATATCAATATGAGATTGTACCACTTTTTCCATCGTCCTATTTGCGTGAGCAGCAAGAATGTGCAAGCTGTTCCCAAATGGCCGGGCTCCAGAAAAAAAGCATGGAAACGTGGAATAATGCGTTCGTTGCTGTCATTGATCATGAAAAAGTAATAGTTGTCGAAGGTATATTGAAGTTTCTCGTTGTAGACAAATGTGTGTGGCAGATTACCTCCTGCCAAGTGGTATACAAAAGCGGGAATGCTAATACACATGAGACAAGCCATCATTATGCTGAGCACATCAGAGATCTTTATCAATTCTGTCCTGTCAAGTCTTAGTATGGCATAGAATATCGGCGTTTGTAACAGCATGAGCCCTACACCCAGCATATTGTAGTTACCAAGGATTCCCATGCTCAATGATATAGAGACAAAGAGCACAGTGGATATCAGTACGGCATTACGGCGCAGCAGTGGTTCGCGCAGGCGTTGGTTGATTAAAAGAGCCAACAAGAACAAAGGGAGTGCTATTATTATACAATAGTTGTCTATGCTCCATAAAAACCAAGGTTTTAGTGAACTGATATAGCATATGATTATTCCAATGTACAGACTCCATCGTGCCACACTCTCCTTTGGCCATATAAGCATGTTTGCAAGCCAGTCGCGCCGTATGGATAGCATCTTTCCCAGGGGTGGAATCTGGAATTGGAATAGATGGTCTGTTCTACTCATGCTTTCTGATGATTATCTGTTTTATCTGGTTGCGTTCGCTGGCGGAGAGCACCACAAACCACATGGTTATTACTCCACATGTAATGGATAGGGCCAGTGAACATAAGATGTATGGTGAGTTGGTACTTAATTCATGGAGTAACCATGACAAGCCTCCTTGCATTGCTATGATAAGTGTCAGACGTGGAAATACACTATGGATGAATTTTCTCGCACTCATTTGTCCGTGCTTGCTTAAATAAGGGATACGCATAAGTGCTACCAGAAATTCAATGGCAATGAATAATATCATGATGACCTCCAAGTTTCCTCCAAGCCGGTGTGCCATCCAAGCCATAGGAAGCGTGAGTAGTTTTGGGGTATACATAAGCAGGGTGTAGTTGCGTATTTGTCCAATCGCTTGGTTGGCGGTGTGCAAACCATACGTACTTTGGTCGATAACCTGTGAAATGAGCAGGCATTGGCATAGGAATGTTGCTTTGGGAGGAACATCTCCCAGCCATATCTGTAATATGTAATCCATCTCCATGATGAGGGGGATAAAGATGGCAACCAGCATGGCCGAAGAAATTCGGCATTCCTGTTCGGCACGATGCAGCATGAGATGATGGTCTCCTGCACCCTCTGCTTGCATAATCTGAGGGTTGAAGGCATTTAACAGGGATGTACTTACAATCTGTGCCCCGCCTACCACTTGAAGGGCGATTCCATAGGAAGCACAGAGGATGGTGCTCATAAAACATCGGTTGAACAACACATTTAGTCCTTGGTTGCGTGCTATTACACACCCCATGCTATAGGTGGTCCAGCCGGCAAATCCCGAGAGTGATTTGATCAATCTGCTGTCTGCATCACTTAGGAAATGACGGGGACTACACTCCCTGTATCTAATCATAGGCCATGCAGAGAAAAGTAGAAAACGTGCACTCCAGATGCCCAGCATAATACTTCCATAGGTGCAGAGAGGGTCGTTGGCACCACCCAAGAGGAGAATGACAAGCAGGAGCCGCATGACACCATCTACAATCTCTACAAGGGATATGTATACGATATTCTCTCTTGCAATATAAAGTGCTTTGAAGGGTGCTTCCATAAAGCTAAGAAACATCATGCCAATGGTAGTGCCATAGATCCATGTGGCCGCTTCTATTCTATCGGAGGGAATCTGTAACACATTGGAAAAGAGCAGGGGTTTCAGACATAGAAACATGATTCCCAAGGACGTGCCTATGCACAAATGCATGAGAAAGCTGCATGAGAAGGTCTTGCGTGAATGTACCACATCATTCTGCCCAAAAGAGAATGATAGATGTCGCTGTGTGGTAATGACCATTGCATTTGTAACGAAACCAAGCATAGCCACCACTCCAGCCACCAATGTGTATATACCATAATCCACAATACCTAAAGTGCCCAGTACCAGTCGGACAGAGTACAGATTAAGGCATGTGGTAAGTATGGCGCGCGTGTATTGTGCTGAGGTGTTCAGCAGAATTCTCTTGGCTGGTTCCATACTCCATCGGAATGATGTTATTTGACGAGCAACTGTTCCTGTAGCTCCTTTCTAAAGATATAGCATGCACAACCCATGGTGGCCAGTACCAACATGAATGCCACGAATATCATGCGCTTTGGCCCGGCTGGTTTGTTGGGCACGGATGCGCTTTGCAGTATGGTAAATGCTGGTGTACGTTCCTGCACTCTGGCCTTGCATGCCTGCAGTTGGGTGTTCATGGCAGTGTATGTGCTTTGGCACATGGCCATCTCGTTTTCCAATTTGTCTCTTTCGGAAATGGCTGCTTGCATGATGATGTTGCTGTGCTGGTCGCAGTACCGGCTATATGCATCTGTGGCTGCATCATAACTTGCCTTGGCTTCATCGGTCAGTTTCTGGTAGTAGTCGAGGTCCCTCCTGGCTTTGCTTGTGCGATAGTCGGTGATGAACTGTTGCAACCGGCTTGATATCGAGTCGGCCAGTGTTGCACTCACCAGGGCGTCTTTGGCTGTGACTGTGATGGTGATGATGTCCGTCTTGATGTCCACATCACAGTTGATGTCTTTCTTGATCTTGGTGCATATCACTTCCTGACGCTTGGTCAACCTTGATTGGTTTACCACGTTCCCGTTTCCCTGTATGCCTTTGTTGTCTTCAAACAGATTCTTGATGTATCCCAGGGCCAGGTTGAATGGACGTGTTACTGGATTCTTCTTCTCGTACTTGTGCATGTACTGATAGTAGGTCGTGTCCACCAGTCCGTCCAAAGTCTTTACGCGGATATCAAAGAGGCCTACGATGAAGTCCTTGGAGTCAAACAGATCGGGATAGATGGTGGGATAAATGGCATCTTCTGATTGGATGCCTCCTATGTCCACGCCGAAACTGGAGGCAATGGAGGCAAGTCCTCCTCCTGTGTTCTGGCCTCCTATCTCGGGCGCAAGCACAACGGTGGTGTTGTAGTAGCGTGGCTGAGGCAGAATCCACAGGCATGCAAGGATGAAGGTCACTATCCAGACACGCACAAACAGTCGGCGCTTCTTCCAGAGTTTTGCTGCAACAAGCCGCAGGTCGATAACCTCCATTTCTGTATTCTTGTTCTGTTCCATGATGTCTCCTCCTGTCTGTCACTTGATAATACTTATCAGAGCCACCACTACGCTGGCCAGTGAAGCACCGCCACTGGCTATAGCCATCACTTCGCCTGTGGTCATGCGTTTTGACCTTTGCTTGGTGGGTACCACAATCTCTGTTCCTGGCTGGATAGCCTTGGAACTTCGCTTGCTTACCTTCTCCACGGCTCCGTTCATATAGATGGCATACACACCATTCTTCTTGGCCTTATTGCCATAGCCTCCGGCACGTTTGATGTAGTAGGAGAGTGTCTCACCCTTCTTGAAGTTCATGCTTATGGGGTAACTTACCTCACCGCTTATCTTCACGGTATTGCTGAACTGAGGCACCACCAGTTGGTCTCCCTCTCTCAATACAATGTCATACTGGCCTCCGGGTTCTTCCAGTGCCTTGTCCAGATTCACGGCCACGGGGTAGGTGTTGCCCAGGTCCATCTTCATCTGCAGGAGCGAATCGGCCTGGTTGATGTTGTATCCTTTCTCGTCCTGCATGGCTTCCTCATACATGGCTATCTGTGCGGCACGGAGGGCACTCTCACGTTGCAGACGTTCGTCGAATGTCATGACACGGGTGAGACGTGCTCCCTTGCTATAGCCGATCTCTGTCAGTCCTCCTGCAGCTTTCACGAGGTCGCTCAGTCGGTAGTCGGTACTTGTCATGGAGTATTGTCCTGCAAAGTTGACGCATCCGGTTATGGATACGTTGCGCTGTTCGCTGTATGAAGGACTCTTGCGTACCACCACATCATCATAGGGCTTCAGACGGAAGGACTTGTCGCTTCTTGACAGATTCTCGTCAATGGTGAAACTGAAAGCCTCAGCCATTTTTCCGTTGTCCTGTGTGGCATTTGCATCGTTGATACGCCGGAATACGTCCACTTTGGCCAGCGAGGCAGCATCAGTCAGTCCACCGGCTTGGAGGATAAGGTCTTCCACAGAGGTGTTGTCGGCAAACTGGTAGATACCTGGGTAGAGGACCTCTCCCGAGATGGTCAGAGTCTGTTCGTTCTTCATGTCTACGATGCTGGGGATGAAAAGTACATCGCCCTTGCGCAAAGCTATGTCGGGACTTGTTCCGTCAATGATTCCCTTTATGTCCACAGACACCATTTCCAGGGTCAGGTCTTCCTTTTGTCTGTGCATGACGGCACGGGCCTGGAAGGCATCTTCTGTAATCCCGTCTGCTGCCTTGAGCAGATCACGTACACTCTGGATGTCACCACCCATCTGGAACTGGCCTGGATGCTTCACGGCTCCGCGTACCTCCACCATATTGCTGTAGCGTGGGATCACGCTGTCTACATAGAGCGAGTCCCCATCCTTGACACAGAATGCAGACATCTGAAACTCATCAATGGTGTGTATGCTGTATTCCTCTCCAGCCTTTCGCATCAGACGTACATTCTTGGTGTAGGCATTGCCTGCCATACCTCCTGCATAGGCCAGTAGTTGCTTTACGCTCTCACTGGACTTCATCTCGTAGAACATGGGCCGCTTGACTTTTCCGCGTACGTTCACCAGACAGTCATATGGGCCAACAACAATGGCGTCGTTGTCCTCCAGCCTTATGTCACCCGCACTATTCCCGTTTATCAGGAACTCGTACACGTCAATGCTGCTTATCTGTCTGCCATTGCGGTACACTTTGATGTCACGCAGGGTACCTATATCACTGATACCGCCAGCTGCGTACAAGGCATTGAATGCACTGCTCAGGCTGCTCAGTGTGTAGGTGCCAGGCATTACCACTTCACCCATGACCTGCACTTGGATGCTGCGCGTATCGGCCACAGAGAGGCTGAACTGACAACCGGAGAAATGTTGCCCCAGTTTGTTTTTCAAAGTGGCTGTTGCCTGCTGTACTGTCAGGCCTGCCAACTTGATGGGGCCCACGCCCTCGATGACCACGACTCCATCGGGTGAGATTGTGCTCTCAAAAGTCTCTTGGCTGGTTCCCCATACATCAATCACCACATTGTCTCCCGAGCCAAGCCGGTAGTTGGCAGGGGTGGCCATATTCTGGTTAGGCTCAAAGGTCAGGTTCTTGTTGTTGAATATGTTACGTCCGAAAACTTGGCTCTCGTCCTTGAAATAGTTTTGGTAATAAATGAGCGAGTCGATGTCCATGAAGCCAATGGCCTCATTCATTGCTTCTGTTCGCTCGTCCAGCGTCATGTTCCGGTTTTCGTCTTGTCCTGTTATCATGCGCCCGTTCTGCTTCTGTTTCTGCATCTGCAAGAGAGCCTTTTCCTTGTTGGTCCGTTGCCTGTTGGCTCCGTTGGAGTTTGTTACGTTGGCATTGAGGTCCACGGCTCCCATTTGGTTCTGCTCGGCTTCATACTTGCGTCTGATGCGTCTCAGTTGTTCGGTGGTCACACCTTTCTGCAGCAGTTTTGTCACGATACTCTGCTGGTCTGTGCCTTTGGCCTGTTCTTTCTTTACGAAGTCGACGACTTGACTGTCTGTCATGCTCTGTGCGTATGCCGGCAGGCTGCATGTTCCCAATGCCAGTACCAGCAATGCTTTGCATACTATGCTATATTTTCTTGCCATTGATGATATAATTTGCTGTAGTGAGTATAATCTTGAGGTCTGTCCACAGAGGACGCTTTTGCAGGTAGGTGAGATCCATCTGCAATCGGATGAGCATCTTCTCCATGGTGTCAGTGTATCCGTTGTATATGGTGGCCCATGATGTCAGTCCGGGACGCATCGTATAGATATATACATAATCGGGATTGTTGGCCATAATCATGTCAATGAAGTACTTTCGTTCAGGTCGTGGCCCCACAAACGACATGTCGCCAATAAAAATGTTCCACAATTGTGGCAGCTCATCCAGGTGATGCTCACGTAATGTGCTCATCAGGGGAGTGGAACTCTGTATGCCATGTGCCGATAGGTTGGGCCCGTCGGCTTCATAATTTACGGGCATAGTGCGGAACTTCAACATCTGAAAAGGTTTGCCTCCCTGTCCGATGCGTTCCTGTTTGAAAAATATGGGACCTGACTTCTCCCTGTAAATCAGTATGACAATGACAATCAATACGGGAAATAGGATGACAAGAGCAATCAGAGAGACCATTATGTCAAACGTTCTCTTCAGAATGTGTTCAAGGCCGTTCATGCCGTCCTTGATGATGTAGTCCATGTTTATCTCTTGAATCATTCTCCCATTTCTCGTTTCTTTGTCCTGATTTCGCGAATGAAATAATATGTTTTGTTAAATAACGTTTTATAGGGCTTTATTATTGTTTGTGTGTGATAGTTTTTACTCTACAGATGTTTTCCTGTTGATGTGTCGGAAAGTGATATGTCTGACATGTGCAGTTGTCGGTTGGTACATTATTCTTTATACAGAGGGCAAAAGTTGTGCCCCTGACTTGTTGCCTGTCTTATGGAAATGCTGTACCTTTGCGCCCACAAAGCAACACGCATGATTCCAAGATAATGGGGCTGACATGGATTTGACAGCAGGATGAGGTGTTGTGTAAGCACGCAGAGAGTCGGTGGTCGCTCTCTTTAATCAATGGCTTCTCAAAGATTATCTGGCGAAAACAATTACGCTCTCGCTGCCTAACTGAAGTACAGTAGGTTACTGGCTTTATCCTGATACAAGGTGTCGGGACGGGATGTCACTCAATGAGCTCTTGCTCCGAAGCGCATTGGTATAGTGGCACAGCAAATTCGGGGATAGTCTCCTGTGGCCTTGCGCAGGTGATGACATTCTAAAGGATAAGGTGCAGGTTGGTGGTCCAGGTCTTGTCTGTACACGAAAATCCAAGTCTGGAATAAGCGTGTAGAAAGCACAGGGCGTCCCTGTTTGGACGAGGGTTCAATCCCCTCCAGCTCCACTTCTTATAGACCGCCTTTTAGGAGCATTATGAAAGAATTACAACTCAAGTATGGTTGCAACCCCAACCAGAAGCCTTCCCGTATCTATATGGAGGAAGGCGAACTTCCTATTGAGGTTCTCAACGGGCGTCCTGGTTACATCAACTTCCTGGATGCACTGAATAGTTGGCAACTGGTGCGTGAGCTGAAGGAAGCCACCGGACTGCCTGCTGCAGCAAGTTTCAAGCATGTCTCGCCTGCTGGTGCAGCTGTAGGATTACCCCTTGATGATACGCTTGCCCGCGTTTATTTCGTGGATGATGTGCAGATACCCCTCTCTCCCATAGCTTGTGCATATGCGAGGGCTCGTGGAGCCGACCGTATGAGTTCCTATGGGGATTTTATAGCCCTGAGCGATACATGCGATCTTGCTACTGCCACACTTATCAAGCGCGAGGTGAGTGATGGAGTCATAGCACCCGATTATACCGAGGAGGCCTTGCAGGTGTTACGTGACAAGCGCAAGGGTACATACAACGTCATCAAGATTGATCCTGCGTATCGTCCTGCTCCTGTTGAGCGCAAACAGGTATTTGGTATTACCTTCGAACAAGGTCGTAACGAGGTGCGTTTGGAGGACCCTGCTCTCTTTGAGAACATTCCCACCAAGAACCAGACGTTCCCCGAGGAGGCACGTCGCGATCTCATCCTGGCACTCATCACCTTGAAGTATACTCAGAGCAATAGTGTATGCTATGCCAAGGGCGGACAGGCAATTGGTATAGGCGCCGGACAGCAGAGCCGTATCCATTGCACACGTCTGGCAGGCACTAAGGCTGACATCTGGTGGCTCCGACAGCATCCCCGTGTGATGAATCTTCCCTTTGTGCCTGGCATACGTAGGGCTGACCGCGACAATACCATCGACCTCTTCATCGGAGAGGACTATATGGATGTCCTGGCCGAAGGCGAGTGGCAGAAGTTCTTTACCGAGAGACCAGAACCTCTCACCCAGGAGGAGAAACGTGCATGGATAGCCCAGAATACAGGTGTGTCACTCGGTAGTGATGCTTTCTTTCCCTTCGGAGACAATGTGGAGCGTGCGCACAAGAGTGGCGTACAGTATATAGCACAGGCAGGTGGTAGCGTACGTGATGACCATGTCATCGATACGTGTGACAAGTATGGCATTGCCATGACGTTCACGGGGGTAAGGCTTTTCCATCATTAAGTGATAATCCCTTTCGTAGACAGCATAAACGATTCACAGATGAGTAACCAATATGGTGGAGACGATATAGATGCCATTATCCAGGGCGGAGGAATTACCTTTCGTGCTGGGGCGAGGGAGAAGTCTTCCGGTAAGGATGAGAATAAGGTGCGTACCAAGGCTAAGCGCAAACAGTATATAACAGGCGCTCATGGAAGTGGTTCAGCCAAGAAGAAGGCAGATATCAGAGCCAGACGAGCCAGCAGACACAAGCATTGAATGCTTCTTCTTATCATGGAACAGGGGATTGAACTGGACGCAGCTTCACTCCCCTGTCTTGTCTGCCCCCAATCAGCCATTAGATTATGTAAGGACCCCTTGTTAGGGTCTTGATGGTACCCCTTGTTAGGGTCTTGATGGTACCCCTTGTTAGGGTCTTGGTGGTACCCCTTGTTAGGGTCTTGGTGGTACCCCTTGTTAGGGGTGTGATGGTACCCCTTGTTAGGGGTGTTTTTGTCCATATAAAGGATGCTCCGCCGAATATCTTTCGGATGAATTTCGGTAGATAAGAAAGGGCTGCAATCTAAATGGTTCCTGGCGTACGACCAACGTTTGTATGTGCTTTTTCCCTATATTGGCAAGGTCATCCGTTACTTGCCGGCAGTTGTTATGTGGAGTTGTCCGTTGGTCTGTTTGGTGAAGACCATTACCTCCCGCTTGATGGAGTGCAGGTGATGGTCATATATCTTACTTGAGTCAAACGCCTTTCCCCGTACCCGAGTCTCAAAGTGCAGATGCTCGGTGGTCGCTCGGCCTGTTCGCCCAACCAGGGCAATCGGTTGTCCCGCATGCACCCAGGCTCCCTTCTTTACCAGATTGCGCACGTTGTGGCTATAGGCTGTCTCAAGTCCGTTGGCATGACGTAACACGATAAAGTTGCCATAGGCATAGTATGGTCCGCTTAGTATTACCTCGCCAGGGAAGGCTGCACGTATCGTGTCTCCGGCCTTTGTCTTGATGTCGGTACCTCCGTGCCTTCTGCTTCCTCCGAAGGGGCTTATCACCTTGCCGCCTGGGAGAGGGTAGCACCACTCCTCATCCGCATAGTTGGCAAAGTTGATGGAAAACTGGTTGGTGTGCTCAAAAGGATCCTTAGAGGCTTCCACCCTCATTACTTGCCATTCGTCGATGTCTATAGCCGTCGTGTCCTCGGCATTCGGCTGCAGGGCATGGCATGCCAGGGCGGTGCTCAGGAGCAGGAGTAGTGTATATGTACGCTTTGTCATAGGTTGATAAGGATTCCGTTCATGTTACGGCCGGTGTTGATAGTCTCCCGTCGCGCGCTATAATAATGGGGACTTGTCATGGTGCAGATACCTTGGACGAAGACATCCTCCACACCTGCTTCCTGCAGTTGCCAGCGGTTGGCTTCCCATAGATCAATGTGCCATCTCTCTCCTCCATGGATGGAAGGGAGTTTCCTGCTGATGAGATTCATGGGGAAATCTGCTTGCTGGAAAGTCTCGTATACCTCGTCGCCGACTTCAAATTGTGGCATGGAGATACCTGGCCCGATGATGGCATGCATGTGTCTTGGCTGGCTGGTCATCAGGTTGGCTGTCTTGGCAGCTATGCCTGCTACTGTACCTCTCCAGCCGGCATGTACGGCAGCCACTTGATGCTCCTTGTCATCATAGAGCAGTACGGGGATGCAGTCGGCGGTCTTCACGCATACACACAACCCAGGTTGGCTGGTGATGACTGCGTCTGTATCTTCGGGTCTGCCCGATTGCATTACTTTCAGGATATGATCGGAGTGAGTCTGCCGGGGTAGGGACAGGTCCTGCACTCTCAGTCCCATGTCCTCCAGTCCGCAATCTTTTCCTGTGGAGAAGGCGGTAAGCCAGCCAGGCGTGTTGTAGATAATCAGACTACTCATCCTCGTACTCGTACTCGCACTCATCCAGTTCCTCGATGTCCTCGATAAGGTCGTCTCCGTCTATGATTTCTATCTCCTCGTCTTCACCTTCATCCTTCATCTCGTTTCTCAGCCACTCCGGATCCTTGTTCCTGTGCACCAATGTCTCATATTGGGTGATGGCTTGCAGCTTGTTGCTTTCGCTGTTGAGTTCCTTCCATAGGACGTCTTTCAGTTGTTGGATACCCAGGCCGGCAACAGCGCTGATGAATACATGTGGAAGGTCCTGAGGCAGTTCTTCAGCCAGCATGTCCATGAGTTCCTGGTCAAGGAGGTCACACTTGGTGATAGCCAGCACGCGTTGCTTGTCAAGCAATTCTGGATTGAAGGTGCTCACTTCGTTGAGGAGTATCTCATACTCCTTGCTTATGGAGTCAGTATCACCAGGTACCATGAAAAGCAGTAGTGAGTTGCGCTCAATATGTCGCAGGAATCTCAGTCCCAGTCCTCTTCCCTCTGAGGCACCTTCTATGATACCGGGGATGTCTGCCATTACGAATGATTGGTTGTCGCGGTAGGAGACGATGCCCAATGAAGGCTCCATGGTGGTGAAGGGATAGTTGGCTATCTTGGGTCTGGCACTGGATAGTGCGCTCAGGAGAGTGCTTTTCCCTGCATTGGGGAATCCCACCAGTCCCACATCGGCCAGCAGCTTGAGTTCCAATACGACGGTCATCTCCTGCATGGGTTCTCCAGGCTGGGCAAAACGTGGCGCCTGATTGGTGGATGTGCGGAAGTTCCAGTTGCCCAGTCCTCCGCGCCCACCCTGCAGGAGCATCACCACTTGTCCGTCCTCGGTCACGTCACAGATGTATTCTCCTGTCTCGGCGTTGTAGGCCACGGTTCCACAGGGTACGTCGATGTACCTGTCCTCTCCTTTGGCTCCTGTGCTTCTGCTTTGTCCGCCATTCCCGCCATGTCCGGCAAAGACGTGACGCTCGTATCGCAGGTGGAGCAGGGTCCAGTAGTTATGGTTGGCACGTAGATATACGTGTCCTCCTCGTCCTCCGTCACCTCCGTCAGGTCCGCCATTGGGGATATACTTGGCCCTGTGCATGTGCATGGAACCTCGCCCGCCCTTGCCGGAGCGACAGCATATCTTTACATAATCTACGAAGTTCGATTCTGCCATCAGTTCATTTGGTCAAGGAATGCAAAGATGCTGCCTACCATCTCCTCCTTGGAGGGATGCTCGGCCCAACGGAATGTGTGGCGCATGCCTTCCTTCTCAAACCACTCAGCCAAAGGGGCCGTCTGACTGTGATAGACCTCAAAGCGTTTGCGTATGGTCTCCTCATTGTCGTCAGCACGTCCCTGCTCTTTGGCACGGTTGAGCAGTCGTGCCATCAGTACGTCTTCTTCCACTATGAGTTCGATCATGACTCCCATGTCATGTCCGCGCTCGGCAAGCATCTTCTTCAATGCTTCAGCCTGGGCGATGGTGCGGGGGAATCCGTCGAATATCACACCTTTGCCGGCGGGTATCTCGTCGTATGTCTTGGCCAGTATGTCAATCATCAGATTGTCGGGAATCAACTGTCCGTTGTTGATGTAGCCTTGTGCGAGCTTGCCCAGTTCCGTTTCAGCCTTTATCTGAGCGCGCAGCACGTCACCAGTGCTGATGTGTCCCATACCGTACTTTTCTACAATCATGTCGCTGTAGGTGCCCTTCCCTGAACCAGGTGCACCGAAGATGATGATGTTCTTCATAATCTTTTGCCTGTATGTTTTGTTTATATCCTGATTTGTCTTTCCTTTTTCACCCGACTTGTGGTCTTGCATACGAAATGTGAACGCATTTACACCAGCGTATAGATGTCACGTGTGTTTCTGCCGAATCCGTCGTAATCGAGGCCATATCCCACTATGAAATCATTGGGAATCTCCATGCAACAATATCGTATGTCGAGTTGTACTTCCAGTTTGCCTGGCTTGAGCAGCAGGGTGCACACATCAATGCTGCTTGGATTCTGCTTGTGCAGGGTTTCCAGCATGTGTGCCATGGTGACGCCGGTGTCTACGATATCCTCCACCACGATGACAGGTCTGCCTGTAATGTCGATGTTGAGTCCTATCACCTCGCGTATGGCTCCGGTTGTTTGTGTTCCTTGATAAGAGGCAAGTTTCACAAAGGAAATCTCACAGGGCAGATCTATCTCTCTGAGAAGGTCTGCTGCAAAGATGAAGGAACCGTTCAGAACAGCCAGGAAGATGGGACTCTGTCCTTTGTAATCTTCGTTGATGCGTGCAGCTACGGCTTTTACTCTTTTGAGGATTTCCTTTTCGGGAATTGAGATGGCAAAGTTCTTGTCTTTTACCTGGATGATTTGTCTGTTGCCCATAACGTGTGTGTAATGTACCGCAAAATTATAAAAAAATCCCCACAAGGGGGTTACGTGTGGAGAATTTCTTCCTATAGTGTGTGTGCATGTACAATGGAAATCAGTATCTTTGCACTATGACAAACATGATGACGCCCATACTTCTGAGTAAGATGCTACATACGAGACCTGAGGATGCCCATAAGGGTGTCGTGGGGCATGCTCTGCTTGTGGCAGGAAGGTCGGGCGTGGGTGGTTGCGCAGTATTGGCTGCCGAGTCTTGTATGCGTGCAGGAGTAGGCAAGCTGACAGTGTGTACGCCAGAGTGTAATCGGATTCTGGTGCAATTATCTGTACCTGAGGCCATATTGCAGGTTTTTCCTCCAGAGGGGACATTGTCTTCCTTGTTTATGGGTGGAAGTGACTCTCCATGGCAGGCTATAGGTATTGGACCAGGAATAGGGCTTGATGCCGGGGATTTGCTGCATGATGTGCTCACATGCTGGAGTGATTTGCCTTTGGTGGTTGATGCTGATGCCTTGCGTATTCTGGCTGCTCATCCCTGTTGGTTGGCATCCCTGCGCCGGCGTGCTGTCCTTACTCCTCATGCTGGAGAGATGAGTGCTTTGGCTCAGGGAATCCTGCAGGAGGAACTGCCCGGTTGTGACAGCCTCGCTTTGCAGAGGGCAGCCTCGCGGTTGGCTGGGGAGTATGACGTGTGGGTAGTGCTCAAAGGGCATCCTACCAGAGTGTATCATCCCGATGGACAGGTCACGCTCTGTCCTCGGGGAAATGCAGGCATGGCCACCGCAGGAGCGGGTGATGTGCTTACAGGCGTCATTGCTGGATTGCTTGCGCAGGGATACAGTTTGTCTCAGGCCACTTGTGTGGGCGTTTGGCTTCACGCTACAGCAGGGGACGAGGCTGCAAGGCAGTTGGGTCAGGAGGCAATGCTGGCAAGAGATATCATCGCGCATCTGGCTGATGCGTGGCATGAGCTGCATGAGGTACGCAATCAGAAATAAATGACAATGCGAAATATGAAAATCAAGAGGATCATGACCGTGGCCCTGCTTATGGCAGTGGCTTTTGGAGGAAAGGCACAGACGGAGGTGACACCCTTTGTGCCTGGTAGTACGTTGGAAGGCATCTCTTATTTCCTCCCTCGGACCGCTTTCCGTGTAACCATAAAGGCGGACAGAACGGTGACGAAGCCTGGTGACTTCAATAAGTATGCCGAGCGTTACCTGCATCTCAACGGGGTGCCTACCACCGAGAGCGTGCATTGGGAGATCAAAAGTATCACGCTGGAACCCTATGGCGTGCCTGACAAGACGAAGGCTTACAGCATCAAGTTGAGGAGCAAGACAGTGGCTCCACTTGTGGGACTGAGTCGTGACGGTCTCTTGTTAAGTATAAATACAGATGCAGAGGAAACCATACTTCCTGCCCTTCCACAAACAACCCAGGATCCAGTTCCTGCTGATCCCCGTGCTTATATGACTCAGGAAATCTTGTCTGCCGGAAGTATCGCCAAGATGGCAGAACTCTGTGCACAGGAGATATATGACATACGGGAGAGTAGAAATGCTCTGGTTCGTGGTGAGGCTGACAATACACCTAAGGATGGGGCACAGTTGCAGCTCATGCTTAATCAGTTGGCTCAGCAGGACCAAGTACTCACCTCACTCTTTTCTGGTACCACACATACTACCCATGAGGTATTCTCCCTCACATATGACCCTACTCAGGAAACCGCCAAGGACATTTTGTTCCGATTCTCAAGCAAGTTGGGTGTTTTGGGTGCCGATGACTTGGCTGGTGATCCTGTATATATTAGTGTGAAGTGTACCGAGACATTACCTGCAGCTGTCGCGGATGAACAGGTGGACAAGAAAAAGGCCAAGATGGAGAAGGGTGTATATTATAATGTGCCGGTACGTACAAAACTTACCGTGTTTGATTCCGAACGGGAATACAATACACTGGAGACCCCCATGGGACAATTTGGCAGCGTGGAGATTCTCTCCAATCTCCTGTTTGACAAGAAGACCACGACAAAAGTGACGTTCTTCCAGAATACAGGTGGAACAAAAGATGTCATGGAGTGACAATCCACCCTGTATGGAAAGTAGGGAAACAAGTAACCAAACTTACGGAACAATATGAAAAGAATTCTATTGATGGCTACCATGCTGATGGTTGTAGCAGGTGCTGATGCACAGAAGAAGGAATATCCCAAACAGGAAGCTATGAAGCCGGGAATGTCGGAATACTGGACTCCTCAGCCCAGGATTGTTACACCTGGTAATGAGAGGACATCTTCTGCTCCCGATGATGCCATTGTACTATTTGATGGTAAGGATCTCTCGGCCTGGACTAATGGTGACGGAACTGCTGAAGCTGGTTGGACTGTGAAGAAGGGTGTCATGACTGTGGATAAGAGCAAGGGTGACATAGTTACAAAGCAGAAATTCGGCAGTTTCCAGTTGCATCTTGAGTGGAGAGTCCCTGAGGGCATAACAGGTGAGAGCCAGTCTCGTGGAAATAGCGGAGTATTCCTGCAGGATATGTATGAGGTGCAGATACTGGATTGCTATCAGAACGAGACCTATGTCAATGGCATGACGGGAAGCATCTACAAGCAGACTCCTCCTTTGGTGAATGCCATGCGCAAGCCAGGCGAGTGGAATGTGTATGATATTATATACACCGCTCCTGTTTTCAAGGAGGATGGTACTTACCTCTATCGTCCGTATGTGACGGTGATACAGAATGGAGTGGTGCTACAGAACCACACTGAGATTATGGGAACCACAGAATATATTGGTTTCCCCCGTACCGTGAAACATGCCGAGGGTCCCATCAGACTGCAGTCACATGGGGATCCCAGTGCTCCCATCTCATTCCGAAATATATGGATTCGTGAGATGTAAGCTGTAATCGCAAATCCAGAAACGCTGAAAGGCGGTATGACTTGTTTCCTGTAGGAGCAGGCCGTACCGCTTGCTTGATTATGAGGCCTGATAAACATCATATACACATATGGACCGGGAAAAGGAGATTTACAGAGTGACCATAGGTGGAAGCATCATCAATGTCATGCTTCTTGTTGCAAAATTTGCTGCAGGATTCCTTGGTCATTCGGCAGCCATGATTGCAGATGCCGTGCATTCGCTCACCGATTTTGCTACCGATGTGGTGGTCTTGCTTTTTGTGCGCCTGGGTAGTAAACCTGTGGATAAGGATCATGGCTATGGGCATGGCAAGTATGAGACTCTGGCAACCGCCATCATCGGTGTCTCCTTGCTGGCTGTGGGCGTTATGATCTTCTGTTCGGGTACTGCCAAGACATGGGACGTCATACGTGGAGAGGTTTTACCCAGTCCAGGATATATAGCTTTAGTCGCTGCCGTGATTAGTATCTTGCTCAAGGAGTGGGCTTATCAATTCACTGTAAGGGTAGGTAGGCAGTGCAACTCAGAGGCTGTTGTTGCCAATGCCTGGCATCATCGTAGTGATGCCCTTTCCTCAGTAGGGACCACGTTAGGCATTGGGGGAGCCATTCTCTTGGGTAACCGATGGACCGTGCTTGATCCGTTGGCTTCCATCGTGGTTAGTCTTTTTATTGTCAGAGCCGCGTGGGAATTGGTCATGAAAAGTATAAAGGAACTTACAGATGCCAGTTTGCCCGTTGAGGATGAACAGGAGATTGTTCGTATTGCATCAGAGGAGCCTGGTGTGAGTGAAATACATAATGTACGTACGCGACGTGTTGGCAACCGTGTGGCCATAGAACTACACGCACGTATGCTGGGTACTACGCCGCTTTATGATGCACATCAGCATGCGTCGGCCATTGAACGTCGTCTGAGGGATCATTTTGGACCGGATACCCATGTGGGTATACATCTGGAACCTATCAAACAGCAATAGAAGAGTCTTCTGGATAAAGAAAGTGGGCTGTACCGGTAAGTCACGGTACAGCCCACAGAATCTGTTGGTCTGTATTTCGTAAACGGAAATTACAGCTTGTCGTTGCTGCCCAGCACATCCACAATCTTGTGCATGTACATCTTCTTCATGTTCTCACGTGCGGGCTTCAAATACTGGCGGGGATCGAAGTCACCAGGCTTCTCGTCGAAGTGCTTGCGGATGGCAGCAGTCATAGCCAGACGAGAGTCGGAGTCGATATTGATCTTGCAGACAGCGCTACGAGATGCCTCACGGAGCTGCTCCTCAGGAATACCAACAGCATCGGGCAACTTGCCACCATGAGCATTGATGGTGTCAACCTCGTCCTGAGGTACAGAAGAAGAACCATGGAGAACGATGGGGAAGCCGGGAATACGCTCCTCTATCTCGTGCAGGATGTCAAATGCCAATGGGGGAGGCACCAACTTGCCTGTCTTGGGGTCACGTGTGCACTGCTCGGGAGTGAACTTGTATGCACCATGGCTGGTACCGATGGAGATAGCCAAAGAGTCGCAACCTGTACGCTTGCTGAAGTCTTCCACTTCTTCGGGCTTGGTGTAATGAGATACCTCAGAAGCAACCTCATCCTCTACACCTGCCAGCACACCCAGCTCAGCCTCAACGGTCACATCGTGCTGGTGAGCATACTCAACAACCTTCTTGGTCAGGGCGATGTTCTCCTCATAGGGCAGGGAAGAACCGTCGATCATGACACTTGAGAAACCATTGTCGATACAATCCTTGCAGAGCTCAAAGCTGTCTCCGTGGTCCAGGTGAAGAACAATCTGAGGGTTAGCGCAACCCAATTCCTTTGCATACTCAACAGCACCCTGAGCCATGTAGCGTAGGATAGTACCATTGGCATAATTGCGTGCACCCTTTGACACCTGCATGATAACGGGTGACTTGGTCTCCACGGCAGCCTGTACGATAGCCTGCATCTGCTCCAGAGTGTTGAAGTTGAAAGCTGGGATAGCATAACCTCCCTTGACTGCCTTAGCGAACATCTCGCGAGTGTTCACCAGACCCAATTCCTTGTAACTTGTCATTTCTTTGAAGTATTAAATAATGGATATTTGAATATCTTTTCCGTTTTATACCTTTCGGCGTTGCAAAATTAGTACAAATATGGGGAATAGACTTGCGTGGGCATAGGTTATTTTCTTCATAATGACTTTTTGCCAACTCTGCCTTACAACGAGAGCCCCGGCGAATTCCTTAAGAAGTGGATTCACTTAGGTGGCAACGTATGTGAATGGCAGATTAGAGTTCCTTGACGAAGTAGGTTACTACGGGCAGGTGGTCGCTGAATCCATCCAGCCATACACCGCTTGCAGTTGTGCGTAGGGGACTACCTTTGTATTTCCCTTCCTGCTGTATAAGCCAGTCACGACGGAAGATTTGCCAGGAATGCAGGGTGAGATTCTTGTATTCCTTTTTCTTCTTCACATCAAGCAGGTTTCTGCTCATGACAATCTGGTCAAACAGGTTCCAGCCTCCTTTGTAGGACAATGTGCCTTGGCCCTTGTCACGCAGGATTGTCCACCATGGATTGAAGAAATCATATTTGTCCACATCCTCCATCTTCTTTTTCGCGCCCAGATATTTTGCCATGGAGGTGTTGTCCGGGTCATCGTTCATGTCTCCCATTACCACCACGCGCATGTCAGGTTGTGCCTTCATGATGCTGTCTGTCATCTGTCGCACTTGTTTCCCTCCCCAGTCGCGGAACTTGCCTTCTGCAGCCCGGCTGGGCCAATGGCATACTACAAAGGTAATGTCGTCGCCTGCCAGTTTGCCTTGTACGGTGAGAAATCCACGGGTGGCATGAGTGGTATCTCCATTTTCATAAATATAGGGTTGTAGCCAGCTCTTCTCGGGTGTGAAAAACTGAGGGTTGTAGAGTAGGGCACAGTCCACGCCACGCTTGTCCGGACCTTCGATGTGTATATACTGAAATCCTCTTTCCTTCATGGCCGGTTGTGCTGTGAGATCACGCATTACATTGTCGTTCTCCACTTCTGACATACCAATCACGCTGGCACCGATACCCGGGAGTTTGTCTGTGCCTATTTCCAATAACACCTTAGCCATATTGGCCAGTTTGTGCTCGTATTTCATCTTGTTCCAATGATATGAACCATTGGGCAGGAAGTCATAATCGTTCTTCCCTGCATCATGAATGGTGTCGAACAGGTTCTCTTGATTGTAGAAACCTACTGCATAGCATCCGAATTTTTTCTGCGCAATGACTGATGGCATGATGACCATCAGCAGGGAAAGCAGTATGAATGTTCTTCTCATATTGTTTGTTGTTCTAATGGTTAGGTTTTTTCCTTAAAGCACAAAGGTAAACCCTTTTCGTGAAACGGAGAAACATATATGCTGTTTTTCTCCTGCCCTCATTTCATCTTGATCATCATGCGCGCACGTACGCACATATTATATAGTATTAAAGTACATGTGTCGGTAACGTTACTGACTTTTTATGATGTTGAGGGCCTGTTTGAGATAACAATTTTGTGAGATTGTGCCTTAAAAAAAAGGCAAATCCTATTTTGAATGCAATATTTTTGCTTACTTTGCATCGTTTTGAATGACTGACAACGAAAACAATAAAATATGAAAAAGAAACTTTTGATGGCAATGCTGTTGATCACACCTGCCATTCAGGCTTTTCCCCAGGTGTCCACTCCGGAGACGGATAAGGAACTGAAACAGGACAATGCCGCTTTCGTCTTTACTGAATCTCAATTGGGTGAGGACGAGGACATGACTCAGAATGTGATTATGATGAACTCCAACAACAATGTCTACACCAGCAATGTAGGTTATCTTTGGAGTCCGGTCAGATTCAAGTTCCGTGCATATGCTTCTCAGTATAGTGATATATATATGAATGGCGTGCAGGTAAACAACTTGGAGAATGGCCAGTTTAACTATTCCACTATTGGTGGTATGAACGATGCTACACGCAACCAGGATGCTGCCACACCTTTTGAGTTCAATGCCTTTGGAATGTCGAACATTGGCGGTAGCAGTAACTATGATTTCCGTGCAAGCAACTATGCTGCAGGCAACAAGGTGACTCTCTCGGGATTGAACCGTAACTATACGCTTCGTGGCATGTATACCTATGGTACGGGTCTTACCAAGAAGGGATGGGCATTCTTTGGCACCGTAGGTTATCGTTGGGCCAATATGAATACGGCAGCCGTTGACGGTACGTTCTACAACAGTCTGGGCTACTTCCTCTCTGTGCAGAAGGTCTTCAATGAGAATCATTCACTGAACCTTGCCACATGGGGCAATCCCACCGAGCGGGCACAGCAGGGAGCCAGCACCGATGAGGCTTATTGGTTGGCCAATGATCGTCAGTACAACCCTTACTGGGGTTATCAGAATGGCGAGAAACGTGCCAGTCGTGTGGTGAACAATTATGAGCCCAGTGTGTTGTTGACTTGGGATTATAAGATCAACGAGCAGATGAAACTCACCACAAGCGCCTTTACCAAGTATGCCAAGTATAGTTCCACACGCTTGAACTATAATGGCCAGAATCCAGCCCCTGACTATTGGAAAAACTTCCCCTCTTATAACTATGATGTGTGGAACAACTCCGGTACGGAGGATGAATATGCCGCATGGGAGAAGAGCCGTGACTACTGGATGTCAGACATCCGTCATCGCCAGATTGACTTTGACAAATTATATTTTGCCAATCAGCAGCTCAATGCTACAGGGCATGACGCTATTTACTGGATAGAGGCAAAGCATAACGACCATCTGGCCAACAGTCTGGGTTCTACCTTTGACTGGAGTATTGACAACAAGACCAAGTTCCAGGTTGGCTTGCAACTTGCCAACAACAAAGGATACCATTATTCTACCATGGAAGACCTCTTGGGTGGGGAATATTTCCACAATGTGAACACCTATGCACAGGGCAGATACTCCAATAACGACAGTGAGATCCAGTATGATCTCAACAATCCCAACGGTGTGGTGAGAGTGGGCGACAAGATGCGCTATAATTATGACATCATCAGCCAGAAGGCCAACCTGTGGACAGCATTCGTAAGGGATAAAGGCATCAGCCACAACTATATCTCGGCAAAGGTGGGTGCCACCCAGATGTGGCGTAATGGTCACATGCTGAACGGATTCTATGACCCTGCCGACGGATGGGCTGAGAATGCTTCTTATGGCAAGAGCGGTAAGGCTCATTTCGTAGATGGTGGATTCAAGGTGGGTAGCACGCTCAACCTTGGTAAAGGAAACTCCCTCAGTTTGGGTGTCGGATATGAGGCTCGTGCTCCTCGTGCCAGCGTAGCCTTTGAGAGTCCCGAGATGAACAACAACTTCGTTCCCAATCTCAAGAAGGAAAAGATCTTCAGCGCAGAACTGGGATATGCCCTGAACTGCAGTTGGGCTCGTCTCAATCTGACTGGCTATTATACGCATACCTATGACGGCACTGATTGGCAGAACTTCTATTTCGATGACGTGAACAGTTTCACATATGTAAGTCTTACGGGGCTTGAGAAGGACTATTATGGTGCAGAACTGGGTGTGACATTCAAGGTTACCAGTAATTTTGATATCAACGTGACCGGTACAATGGCGGAGGCCAAATATATCAGCAATTCCCGAGTTGATTATATGCTTTCCACCAAAGGCACTACCCAAACAGATATATGCTATAACAAGGGCATGCGTGAGAGTGGAACCCCTCTTGCCGCCATATCCTTGGGACTCAGTTACCGTATCAGAGGCTGGTATCTGGATCTTACAGGCAACTATTATGACCGCATTTACCTTTCCTACAGTCCTTGCATGCGTTACTATGAGACCTTGTCAAAGGCTGGCTATGTCAACAATGTGAATGGTGTGGATGTTATCAACGTTCCTACCCAGGCAAAGGGCAATGGAGGCTTCATGCTGGATGCCAGCATCGGCCATCAGTTCAAGGTGGCAAAGCGTCCGCTTAGTGTCAATCTGATGTTGACCAACATTACCAACAATCAGAAGATATGTACTGGCGGTTACGAGCAGAGCCGTAGTGACTATAGCGTGAACAGCGCTACAGGAACTTCCAGCGACAGAACTTACAAGTTCTCCAATAACCCCAAGAAATTCTATGCTCAGGGCATCAATGGTATGCTCAATGTCAACTACCGTTTCTAATCTGCATAATATTTATATATAAGCGTTCGTATGAAGACAAGACATATATCTTTGGCTATTGCCATCATCACGTTGGGATTTACTTCCTGCATGGATAAGGACTGGGAGGCTCCGCAGTTTGACGAGCCATTATATGGCAATAATTCCATCATGAAGCAGGAGGGTGATAAAGTCATCACCATCGGAGAACTGAAGGAAAAATATTCCTCTCTCATCAACGACAGCACTGATGGGTCAGAGGAGATTACTGAAGACTGGCAACTGCAGGTGGTGGTGAATGGTAATGACGAGGGTGGCAATCTGTACAAGCAGATAAGCATACAGGACCATACGGGTGCCATCATCGTGGGCATCAATGGATCGAACCTCTATCCTTTTATGCCCGTGGGCCAGCAACTGCTTATCAACCTGAAGGGACTTTACATTGGAGGTTACAGGAAGCAGGCACAGATAGGCGCACTCTACAATGGTGGCATAGGCCGCATGGATACTGACGTGTGGGAGCAGCATGTCCGTTTGCTTAAGCAAGGCGAGATAGAGGCCAAGGTGGATACCGTCGATTTTGATGAGAATGCTGATAAGTATACGCTTTCTGGTCGTATCGTGAAACTGAGTGGTGTGACCATTTCCGGTGAGGGAACACAGGTCCTTGCTCCCGAGGACGGAAGCGTTGCACTTACCAGTAACTGTGCCAATCGGTTGATTAACAATAAGTCAAGCCTGGTGTTGCGTACCAGCAGCTACAGCAAGTTTGCCAATCGTGCGATACCCAAGGGTAAGTCCGATATATATGGGGTGTGCACACGTTTCAACAATACTTGGCAGATTCTGATGCGTACCGAGAGTGATTTGCAGGAGATTCAGTAGTGAAGCATGTCGCAAGGCGACAGCTCTCAGGTCTATTGTAAATCACAGCATGATTTTAATCAGGTCAATATTTGTCTAATTATTATAATTCACGTAGTTATGAAGAAATTTTTTAAGATTATGACGCTTGCCCTCGCTGGCGTGTTCGCTTTGGCAAGTTGTGGTGATGATGTTCCAGCACCAAATCCTAATCCCAATCCTGGCGGTGGCGATGAACCGGCAACTGAGGTAGTCGAGGTGACTTGTGCCGAGGCTATCGAACTTTGTGCAGCATTGGAGGATAATGCAAGTTCCGCCGAGACCTATGCCATCACAGGTTACATTACAGATGTGTTTGCAACCATCAGCAATGGTCAGCAGTCATTCTGGTTATCCGACAACAATGATGGTCAGAAGATGGTTCAGGCCTACTGGGCAAACCTTCCCGAGGGCGTGGAGAAGTTTGTTGCAGGTTCTAAGGTTAGGATTACCGGTAATCTGCTCAAGTATGTGAAGACCGATGGTACTGTCATCACTGAGGTTAAGAATGCTGACGTGGAGATTCTGGAAGCTGGCTCCGACCAGCCTGGTGATGGTGCCCTTGACATTACTTGTGCCGAGGCTATCGAACTTTGTGCAGCATTGGAGGATAATGCAAGTTCCACCGAGACCTATGCCATCACAGGTTACATTACAGATGTGTATGCAACCATCAGCAATGGTCAGCAGTCATTCTGGATGTCCGACAACAACGATGGTCAGAAGATGGTTCAGGCCTACTGGGCAAACCTTCCCGAGGGCGTGGAGAAGTTTGTTGCAGGTTCTAAGGTTAGGATTACCGGCAAACTGCTCAAGTATGTGAAGTCTGGTAGTACAGAAGTCGTTACCGAGATCAAGAATGCCGATGTGGAGATTCTGGAGGCTGGTGGCGATGCTCCCACAGGTGAGGTGAAGCACATCACTATTGCCGAATTCCTGAGCAAGGCCGATACCCAGAATGCTTACGAGTTGACTGGTATTGTGAAGAATATCAAGAATACCACTTATGGCAACTTTGATCTTGTTGAGGGTGATGCTTCCATCTATATCTATGGCTTGCTTGACAAGGAAGGTAATGCAAAGAACTTTGAAAGCCTTGGCATCAGCGAAGGTGATGAGGTGACACTGACCGGAGTGTATGTGGAATATAATGGCATGGCCGAAATCAAGAACGCGCAATTCGTTAGCCTCAAGAAGGGCGAAGGTGGCGAAACAGGTGGTGAAACAGGTGGCGGTGACAATGCCTTCGAAGGTGCTGATGCATCTGTGGTGATGTCTGAGGCTTACAGCGAGTGCACCTCTGGTAGCGTAGATGCAACCCCCATCACCTTTGATGCTGTTCAGGTTAGCTTCGACAAGAATGGTGGCAGCAATGCTCCCAAATACTATTGGAATGCCACTGCCGATTTCTGTACAGTCAGAATGTATGCTATGAATTCTATGACTGTCACTTCTGACAACCAGATTGCAAAGATTGTGATCAAGTGTGCAGCCGCAAGCGGATCCACATTGTACAACGGCAATGAGCAGATGACCACTACATCTGGTAGCATCGAGAAGGATGCTGACAATGTGACAATCGTCGTAGATGGCATCAATCAGAAGGAGGTTACCATAACCAATGACTTTACATCCAACAGTGGTGGCACTCAGTTGCGTGTTCACAGCTTGGCTGTCTATTATGTGAAGTAAGTTACAAGGTATCTTCTCATAAGGAGGAGGGACATGTGTCTTGTGCACATGTCCCTCCTCTGGGTAAAAAACTACCGGCAGAAGTCACTTGATTCTCCAGTTATTATTTCGTATCTTTGCAGTCCGTATGTTGAACTTGCATCTGTGTAATCTTAGGTTATTATATGAAGAAGATACTCATGGTCTTTGCCCTTTGTGGTTTGTTTCTTGCTTGTAGTGATGAGGACGTACACCCAGGCGGAGGTGAAGTGGTGAATGATAATGCCAATGGTGTTGTCGCTCAAGGCGTAAGCGAGAATGCGGAAGCCAACTTCGCTTCTCTTGCCAGGCGTCTGGAGATTCCAAAACTGAAGAATGGTAATGACTTGTTTGTGGTGCATGTTCTTCCCGATGGCAGAATCAACTATTGTATGGAGTATGATTGTGATTTGCTGGCATCGCGATGGACGGCTTTTCAATGGTACAACGGCTTCAGTAGTAATGACAACAACTGGAATCGAAATGCATGGAAGTCGGGGACTACATTCAACGGATATGGGGGAAATGGTGATCCTTTTCAGCCCGATCCCATTATCCCTTCTGCCTATCAGACTACTCTTGCTGATCATACCAGCAGTGGACATGACCGAGGCCATATGCTGGGATCGGCTGACCGTTTGAATTCCAAGGAAGCCAATGGCCAAAGTTTCTATCTGAGTAATATACATCCTCAACTGGCGGGATTCAATCAGACTGGTATTTGGTATAATCTGGAAGAAAGGCTCCGTAGTCAATATGACAAGGATTCCTTCCGTGATACCCTCTATGTGGTGAAGGGAGGCACGATAGGTGAAAGTCAGTACAGCCTCTGTAGTGGTAAAGGACGTGCTCTGCCTGTGCCCAAATACTTCTTCATGGCTCTTCTTTGCAAGAATCCCGAGAGCAGAGGCGGTGGATACAAGGCTATTGCTTTCTGGATGGAGCACAAGGCAAACTCGGATACCAATTTCAGAAGCTATGCCATCAGTATTGACGAACTGGAACAAAGGACAGAAATTGACTTCTTCTGCAACCTCCCCGATGACATTGAGGATAAGGTCGAAAGCACACTTTCCCTGGCCTCTTGGGGGATAAATTGACCAGAAATGCTGACTGGAAGTCACTTTCCGACAGAAAGATTTGGCAGATAGGGAAAAAAGGCAGTACCTTTGCGCCACGATAAATGATACTAATCAGTCCCTTATCCATTTCTGACCTTATTAAGGTTGGAAACTCGGGGACACAAAACAAAACGAAAAATGAAAAAAGGATTGCATCCCGAAAACTATCGCCCTGTAGTGTTCAAGGACATGAGTAATGGCGATATGTTCCTCAGTCGTTCAACCTGTAAGACCACAGACACAGTTGAGTTTGAGGGCGAAACCTATCCCGTGGTAAAGTTGGAAATCTCCAGCACTTCTCATCCTTTCTACACAGGTAAGAGCAAGTTGGTGGATACCGCAGGTCGTGTGGACAAGTTCATGAGCCGTTACGGAAACCGTACCAAGAAGTAATTCCCGACACAGGCAGAAACTTACGAAGTAAAGCATATGGGAAAGGGTGTGGATATTATATCCACACCCTTTCCTTATGTAGTCAATATTGGATCCGGAAAGCGGCTCACCCGATAAATCAGGGGGATGGCCGTATACCGCAGGACTTTTTTCTTTAGACACGGATTGGGACGGATTGGACTGATCAGACGGATTTCCTTGTGGATGGAAGAGAACAAAAAGTTTGTCCCTTTCCTCGGGCTGCTGCCCTCACAGCCTGCTGAGTAGGCTCATCCATGCAAGCAAGCTTGCCTTTCTGAGTCTCCTCATCCGTCTGGTCTGCCCTGCTGGCAGACAGGAAAGTACCAAAACAAAAAAGCAGCCTTCCAGGCTACCTGTTCTCGGAGGATGATGTGACATGGCACTCTGCTGCCTGGAGGGCAGTACCCTGAGTAACCGGGTACACCGGAACGAAGTGAAGGTGTGCTCGGACAGAACCAGCCACCCCCACCAATCACCTGCCTGTCATCTGTCCCCCAGATTTATCGGGTGATCCGTGCTTACCCGATAAATCGGCTCAGCGGAAATTTCATGGGGAATAAGGAACACGTCCCCAGGGTACCACCCTCCAGAGGAAAGAGGATGTCGGACGGATGATTGGTAGGGCTTAGACGCAAACGTTTGCAACCGCTCCCGCAAACGTTTGCGTGAAAAAGGACCGTTTTTAGGGATCCTGAGAGCGAGGAGGAGCTGCATCGGGCAAGTCTGGGATTTCTCAACCTTGGCGGGGATGTTCCATAAAGGCCGTTCCATAGAGATTTGTCAAGGATTGATTCGTTTTTTGTAACATTATTGTAATATTGTTTGGCGCGATTGGAAAATAAGATGTACTTTTATAGCATCAAAACGGCATAGAGACACTTTTTAATAATTCTAAAAACAAACTACATGAAACGAAACAAAACTCTTTCGGCGTTGTTTGCCGTTATTTTTCTGTTGGGTACATTCCCGCAGATGTCGGCATCACAAGTAATGGCAGAGGTCCTGCTTGCAGATGAGGGTGAGGAGTGTGAACATTCTTATTCCTTTGGATTCTGTACTGTGTGCGGCGAGCCACAGGATGACTATGTGAAACCAGGTACAGATGGTTACTACAATCTGGCCAATGCACATGAATTTCTGTGGTGGTCAAGGGCTGTCGTGTCAGTTACCACCAACGCTTCGGCCCGTTTGACAGCCGACATTGATATGGATGGCATTACCATGGTGCCTGTTGGTGAGACCGCAAGTACCCCTTTCCGTGGTACATTTGACGGACAAGGTCATGTGATCCGTAACCTGGAACTTGAAGGTGACAGTAAGTTTGGCCTCTTCTCTTATGTCACGGGTGGAGCATATGTGAAGAATTTCATCCTGGACTCTTCCTGTTCCATTTCCGGTGGTTCTTATGTGGGTACTATCGGTTGTTCTATCGGTACTGGCTCGGTCAATATCGAGGGAATAGGCATGGAGGGTACGGTGACAGCCACCTCCGTCAATGCAGGAGGCATCTTGGGATGCCGTTTTGACGAAAGTGCTATCCTGATGTCCGATTGCTATGTTACGGGCAAGGTGTATGGCGGTTCTGAGTCTGCTGCCATGGCTGGTTGGGTAGGCAGTGGCGCAAAACTTACCAATTTGTGGGCGTGCGGTGATGTGCAAGGTTTACAGGGAGAATCTTACCTTTTCCGTGGGAGCACCACCATATTCGATAATTGTTATGCCACAAACGGCAATCAGGGCAAACTTATTAGCGAGGAACAACTCTCTGATGGCTCATTGGCTTTCATGCTCAACAAAGGAGTGGTGGAAAATCCTGTGTGGCGACAGTCGATAGGGGATGACGTATATCCTGTGCTCGACAAGTCTCGTGGTATCGTATTTCAGGTGACAACCGAGGAATATCGCAGTCTTGCATCCGATCAGGATATCTCTTCCTTGGCTTTGGCCATTTATCAGAGTGTGAGTGAGTATTGCACAAGTGCCGTTGCTGAGCAGGCTCTGCTGGATGCTTATACGTCAAAGGCTGAGGCTCTTGGCGCTTGTCAGTCGGTACAGGAGTTCTGCGCCGCATATACCCAGATGCGTGCTGACCTCAAAATGATAGAGGCCAGTGTAGCCGTCTATGCCCGATATATAGCCAAGTGTGGTGAGATAAGCAAGTACTTCGAGGAAAATGACTATCTTGTAGGAGAAGGAGTGGAGAACCTCAAGGACTATCTGGAGGGCGATGAGGCTCCCTCTGCCGAGTGGCCTTTGGGTGGATACCTGTATGTAACAGAGAATCATGTGGCAACTTCTGAGCAGATAGAGGCTGAGATAGAGCGCCTTAACCAGCAGTTTGAGGCAGCATTGGCTGGTTCGTATGTGGCTGGTCAGGATATCACGGACCTGTTGATAAATGCTGACTTCACTCAGAGTCCTGACTGGACGGGATGGGATGGTGTCACCGGTAGTGGAATGCAGACTGTCACAGCCTTGGATGGTAAGGAATATGTGGGAGCCGAGAGCTGGCAGAAGGTGATGGATATGTACCAGACGGTCAAGGGACTTCGTCCTGGTTATTATCTGGTGAGCATGAATGGAGCCTATCGCCATCACAACGACCGATACAGTAATGCTTATTCTGCCCAGTTGTATGCTGGAGCCAACAATATCTATCTGCCCACCGTGTATGAAACACGCATTAGTGCCGATGAGGCTGTGGATGACCAGAATTGTAATATTGCAGGAACAGGTACCATAGATCTGCCCATCTATGCCAACGGCGGAACTTCCTCTGAAGAGGCCCCTGTCGCCTATGCTCTGCATGGTATGCCTGGAATGGCTTATGCCATTGCCAGCGGACGTGCTTTGAACCATATTGTCGCATATGTGGGACAAGAAGCCCAGTTGACAATCGGTGTCCGCAGGGAAGATAATGGTTCGACAGGCAACTGGATGGGATTCGGAAACTTCCATCTTACTTATTGTGGAGATGCTGGTACAACATACACGGAGGAGGCCGTAGCAATGGTCCTGGCCGAACAGAGCAGCCGTGCTACCACTATTCTGGAACTCTATCAGATGGATGGCATCACTCCAGAAGCAGCTCCCAACTATCCTGCAATCATCAAGGAAGCACTTCAGCAGGCAAAGGCAGATGCCGAGGCTGCCGTAACGGTTGAGGATAAAATGGCATGTATAGCCCGCTATTCTGATCTTTTCAATCAGATCAATGAGGGTAAGATGGCCTATCTGTCACTCTTCAATACTGCCGGACTTCTTGAGTCGGCAGGAACTGCCCTTCAGGGTAAGTTGACACAGGCTCAGTGTGACGAGATACTTGATGCCTCCAGAACTTTATACGAGGCATATACCGATGGAATTTATTCTACAGAAGAAGCTTTGCATCCTGCGCTTCTGGAGAGTGAGGTCATCCGTACCTATATTCCCAATATTGATGCAAATGGCATCATTCATATTGCCAGCTTGAACAATTGGGTGTTCTTCAGTTCGTATGTCAATGGTGGAAAGACCACAGCAGTGGGCAAACTGGAGGCAGATATCGATGGTGTAACAGAGGATATGGTCATCAAGGACTTCCGTGGAACTCTTGATGGAGACTATCACACTATCACTCTCAATATCAATCATCCTGCAGAGAGAGCCGGACTCATAGAGACGCTCGGAGGAACAATCAAAAATCTGTATCTGCATGGTACCGTTACCACCGAAGGTAAGTATGCTGGTGGCGTGGCTGGTGCAGGAGGCAACTCAAGTGTAGACATACAGAATGTTGTGTGCAAGGTGAATATTGTAAGTGGAGTAGATGGCGATGGCACACATGGAGGTATGATAGGTTATTCCAATGTCGCTTTGAATATCAGCAACAGTATGTTTGCTGGAACGATCTCAGGAGAAAAGACCCATAGTTGTGGAGGCTTCGTGGGATGGCTTGATGCAGGACTTACCATTAAGAATTGCCTGATGGTAGGTGATATTACGGTCGATCCCAATGGTGGCCACACATGGGCACGTAATTCCGGCAACATGACGCTCACCAACAGTTATTACCTTAATGCATATGCTACAACGGCTGGTACACAGGCTACACAGCAGCAGCTGGCCAGTGGAGAGATATGTCATAGGCTCAACGAAGAGAGTAACGCCAACCTTACGTGGTATCAGACTTTGGGGACTGACGCTGTACCTGTTCCCGATCCCTCGCATAAGCCTTTGGGTATTACCTATGAAGGTACATACACCAATGATGTCAACAAGTTTGCTGTGGAACACACAGGTACCAAGGACGATCCTTATGTGTTGGCCACCGTTACAGATATGGAACGTCTGCGTAGCAAGATGCGCATGGGTGAGATAACCTATTTCGTACTTAATAATGACATCGACATGTCATCTATCGACTCATGGGTGCCCGTCAACGGTAATGGAAATGACTACAACGGTCGGGGCTGGGCAAGATGGATTGACTTGGATGGTAAGGGACATGTACTTCGCAATCTGAAGTGCTCAGATCCTGGTTATGGAAGTTTCTTCGGTGTGCTTTGTGGCAATGTGCGTAACATCGGCTTTGAGGATGTTGATATCAACTGTGCTGGTACAGGTAGTGGCGTTTTGGGCGGATATGTGGGGCATACCGACTACTCCGATGCCGACGGAAACATGTACACCTGTTATGTGGAAAATGTATGGGTAACGGGTAAACTGTATGTGGGTACAGCCTATTGTGGTGGCTTGTTTGGTAACATCGGAGGTCCCACAGTCATCCGTAACTGTTATGCCAATGTGGAAATCCGTAGTGATGCTTCTCTGAATGGAGGTTTGATAGGACGTGTGCGCGAGGCACTCACCATGGAGAACTGTTATGCGGCCGGCTCTATAAGTGCCGGGACTTGGGGTGGCATCGTTGGCGGAGGCCAGAAGGGAACCACTCCTGGTACAGTATATAAGAATATTGTGGTGTGGAACAATACTGAGCAGAATTTCGGTGGTACCACAGAGAATGACAAGTTGAGTGGTATTCTCTATTATGATGGCAGCAACTTCCAGGATTTGCAACGGTCTGTAGTGGCATGGGATAGCAATCTGTGGACATGTACGATGGAGGATGGTGCATATCCTGTACTTTTGCAGTCTGCAATCGGAATCAAGCCTGTGACGGATGATGTGGAGGGGACCGCTTCCTCTGGCATCTACACCCTGACGGGCGTACGTGTTCAGAAGCCTGTAAAGGGGCTTTACATCATCAACGGACGTAAGGTTCTGGTCAAGTAACAGATTTGTGATATCCTGAGATATAAGCAGGCCGCCAGAAGATATTGGGTTTCCCACTAATTCTTCTGGCGGCTTTCTTGTTTGCCCTCGATGGTCTGGTACTGCTATCTCTCGGGTTTACTTCTTCTGTTTTTTGATAACAATGGGGCAAATGATGCTGTGGGTATGTCCCTCAGCAGTTTTCTTTTGTTCTTTGTTGAGTTCTGTGGTGGATATAGTCCAGATGAGCGAATCCCCATTTTGGGTAAAAGTTGCGTGCATTAAAGAGAGGTCTGCGAGGATTCCCCGCGCCTCACGACCCAGATTTTCGTCGAAGAAGGTCTCTGCCTGTGGACGTTCCACTTCCCCCAGTAGTCTCCAGTTGGTGTCATAGATACTCACGTGGCTGTCCTCGGCAGGCCCCAGGTAGGTGCGAATCAGGCAGATGCGAGCCGAGTCTTGATTGGCAGGATGTTGCAGGTACACCTCCACACGATTTCGATCGGTCATCCGTATGCGCATGTAGTTTTGTGTGAGGCTATCAATGCGCGTCTTTCCGTCAGCTATATTATTCACTTCCATCTTCACGTTGCTCTCGGCAAAGTCCATACAATCCAAACGATTGTTGCGTGTCAGTAGGGGAAATATCTCGTCGGGTGCGTTGGCAAAGGCATCACGTAGGGTCACTTGTCCCCACACCAGAGACTGTATGGTCATGATGACCATGATAAATGTGTGAATTCTCTTCTTCATGTTCCTATATTTGTTGTTGTCCTTGTTCGTAAAAAGTTTTGTCGTTGTCTGATCCTCCTCTTTTTCTCTCGTCTGTCCGGATGTCGTTCCTATCGGATGGAACCTATATACAGGAACACCATGCCCAGAAGTACCAACAGCAGATCAATGGTTTTGCTACGCAGGTTTTTCTCACGAAAAATAAAAGCTCCTACCAGGAAGCTTACCAGCACGCTTCCACGACGTATCATGCTTACCACGCTTACCAGCGAGCCATCCGTGCTCAATGCATAAAAGTAGGCAAGGTCGGCCGCACTAAGAAACAGGCTTATGAGTGGAATGCTCCACTTCCATCTGAAGGGTGTCTGCATGTCGCGCTTTGGCCACCAAAGGAGGAAAAGCACACATCCCATCATGGCAGCCTGATAGAAGTTGTACCAGCATTGGACTGTAAGAGGTTCCAGCCCAACTCCTCCGTTTTCAACTGATGCCATGAGATATTTGTCATACAACCCGCTTACGGCTCCCAATATGGCTGCTGCTACGACACAGAATATCCAGCGGTTGTGTCGGAAATCGATTCCCTCACGCTTGCCGCTACGGCTCAGCATGAAGAAACTTACGATGGCCAGGAGTACCCCCACCCATTGGTATGCATTCAGTCTTTCACCGAAGATGATAAGTGCTCCCATAAGAACCATCACAGGACGGGTGGCGTTGATGGGCCCAACAAGTGTGATGGGCAGATGCTTGATGCCGCAATATCCAAGGGCCCAACTGGAGAGGACGATGCAGCTCTTCAGCACAATAAACCTTTGGACTTCCCATCCGCCGAAAGGTGTCTTGAATGCCAATGGCAGGAATATCATGGAACAGAAGACCGTGTTGAGGAAGAGCACCGGTATGACGGAATTCTGTCCCAGGGCGTGCTTCTTGCACACGTCATAGCATCCCAGCAAGGATGCACTCAGGAAGGCGAGCAGTAGCCACATATCTTCGGCAGTCTTTTATCTGGATATCTGATGTCAGTATTCTATGTTAGTCAGGAAGAGTGCATGTCCCGGGACACTTTCTCCTGTGCGTTGGCGGTCTTTGGCTTCGATGGCATGACGCATCTGTTCGATACTCATGCGGTGGCGTCCTACTTCTATGAGCGTACCCACTATGGCACGTACCATATTGCGCAGGAAGCGGTTGGCAGAGATGGTGAAGCGCCATTCTCCAGGTTTCAACTCTTCCCAGTGGGCCTCGGTGAGCATGCAAATGTTTGTCTTCACGTCTGTGCCTGTCTTGCTGAACGAGGTGAAGTCGGAATATTCCAGGAGCACCCTGGCAGCCTGATTCATCGTTTCGAAATCAAGGGGCACGTTCACTTGCCAACTATAAGCCCTCAGGAATGGATCCTTGTGTGTGTGAATGAAGTAATGGTAGGTGCGACGTTTGGCAGAGAATCGTGCATGCAGGTCTTCGGAAACAGATCTCACTTCCTGTACAGCCACGTCATGTGGCAGAAGCTTGTTTAGTTTGTAAGTCATCTGTTTGCAATCCAACTGTTCGTTGGTGGTCGTTCCATTCCCGTCAGTATTTGTCCAGTCGAAGTGGGCCACCATCATGCTTGCGTGCACTCCCGCATCCGTACGTCCGGCCCCTGTCACCTCGATAGGTTGTCGGAGTAAGGTGGAGAGTGCCTTCTGGAGTTCTTCCTGTACGCTCAGGCCATTGGGCTGTATCTGCCACCCGTGGTATCGGGTGCCGTCATAACTTAGAGTAATGAAATATCTCATTTACGCAGAATTTTCTTTCCGTTATGTATCACCAGACCTCTCTGCGAATCGTTTGCGTGTCGACCGCTGAGGTCATAGGTGTAAACACCATTCCTCCATTCTTTCTTGTCGGGAGCGGCCGGTATGCCAGTAGTTTTCTGTGCCGTCAGTTTCACGGTCTTTATCTCCCATGTACCGGCAGCCTCTGTGGTGCTTGTGTAGCGGAATGCCAGGCGGATATGATTGCCGCAAAGGGAACTCAGGTCTTGTGTGCTGGTCACGAAGGTCCAGTTGTTGCCTGTCATGTATTTCTCAATATCCACTTGGTTCCAGCTGTTTCCGTTGTCGGTACTTACCCACAGGGTGGCTTCCTTGGTCATCGTCCCGAAGAACTTGCCGGTGTGCGAGAATACGAGTTCTGCCGAAGCCATTCCTGTAAGGTCATATTCGGGTGATATGAGCCAGCTCTCTGTGGCATATGTGGTCCCACCAGCATAGGCCGAAGCTTTCATCCCATATTGGCTGTCCTGACACCATACATAATCCAGTCCACTTAATTCTACGTTGATGATGGTCCATTCGCCTTGGCTGGTACAGAAGTTCTCGTTGCATAACACAACCTCTCGGTCAGGCTCGATGGGGTCAACGGGCGGGTTGGTATCTCCACCTTGTGAACTACCATTCACACTGAATGCAAATGTGATGCTGTCTCCCCAGATGTATTCAGCCAGATTGGGATAGTCCACGAATGGGTTCCGGTTTCCTTGGATGTTGTAAACGGCTTCGTTCCTTTCCCTTTCGATATTGTCCACGGGGTCCTGGCGACTCCATTCCAGCAGGAGTTCGTATGCCCAGGTTTGCAGGGTCGGCCAGTCATTGTTGTCCAACATGTCCAGCCCGTTGCTTGTCCAGGTAAGATTGCTGTAGGCTGTTACCATATAGAAATAGTTTCGGGCAAAGTCTCCCTTCCATTCATCGGCAGGTTCCCACACTTGCCGTCCTGCACTATCCCGTCCCACGGTGGTGCATCCGTTGCCTGACGCCCCGCTGGTTACCTTACCCATGGCATAGTTGCTTTTCTTGGAGTTGATGTTTGTTTCGCAAGGCATAAGGTTGAACAGGTCACAATAGGCTTGGTTCTTGCTGCCTCCCCACCAGCTTTTGGGGAAGGAATGCTCGATGTTCATGCCTGCAGGTGCCGAGGATGTGGATGTGAAATAAAACACCTCGTAACTGTATCGGTCTCTCACCTGGTTGTTCTCCATGCGGTCTGTCTTGTAGAACCCGCTCCATGTGCTGCCTGCACCAGAACCATAATCCAGAACATTTGCCTTGCCCACGATGTCGTGCAGGGCTTGCTTCAGTATCTCTTTCTTCAGTCCGTCGGCTTGTGAATAGTAGTCCTCTGGTATGTCTGCATTTATGTTTGTGGCACAAAGCAGTAAGGCTGTCAAAACGAGGGAGCGTCTGATAGTCTTGTTGATGGATGTGCTCATATTTTATATTATGGTTATCGTATCTTGTTTTTCTTTTTGCCTCCTTGCGAGAGATGGTTTGGCAGTAAGTTCCTGCGTAAATGTGAAATTGTCTTCTTGTATCGGTTTGCAAAGTTACAAATTTTTAGCGGGGACAAGACTTGTGATGTGGTCTTTTCTGGAAATTCCGGTAATGGACCAATTTGTTTCGTCGTATCTCCATTGTCCTTTCGGCCAGACTCAGGGCGCCCTTGGCCGTAACTCCGGTTGTCTTTGGCAAACTCTTGAGATGGCATGTTTACCGAGGATTCCGGTCATTCATCTTCCGGACTTCTTGAGCTGTCTCCTACAGATGATTTTTTTGTTTTCATGCTAAGGCATATAGATGCGTGGGGGAAGTCGTGGACCGATATTATTGTCGAAGAGCATAAAAATGTTTGTCTTGTGAACAATATTAAGGCTTGAAGAAACGTTATTAAAAGTAAAAAAGCGCCTATCATACTGGCAATCCTTGTATAACAAGAATAAATAAAAGAGACACAGAGAGTTATGCTCTACGAGTTTTTAGAGAGGACACATATAGACAAGAAGGTGTATTTCTACCTTCTTTTTGTCGCGGACCTGTTCTGTACGTTTTTCGCATCCATATGTGCGGTGGGTTTTGTCTCTATTATTACCAATATTTCTTATTCCACAGACTATATCCTGCTTTTCTTGGGCAGTTCGGTTCTTTTTTCTGCGATATCTTATGGTGGTTTACGCACATGCAGCTTTGCTGTGCGTCATAGCACATTCCACGAAATAGGCATCCTTATGGGAGCCGTGTTGCTGAAGGAAATCCTCATGGGTGGCACCTTGGCTATCATGCATCTCCATCAGGGATTCTCCTTTCCCCATCTGGTGGCCCTTCTGCTGATTGATGTACTCATCTGCATGGTTCTGTTGCTTATGGAACGTATAGGAGTGGTGGTGAGCTATGATGTGATGAGACAAACCACTCAGCGTAAGCGTCTCTGTCCTGATATATTCGTTTATGGGACTGAGGAGCATAGCGTGAGTTTCGTACAGTTGCAGGCTCTCTCTCCACGTTATAACGTGATTGGTTTCCTGATACCTGGTACGGTACGCAGGAAGTATCGTATAGCGGACAAGATGGTGTATGGTTTCGAGAATGAGAGTGAATTCCTGCGCCTTATGGATCGTTATCAGGTCGAGGCTGTAGTCTTTACCCGTCTGCAGGATATCAATGAGGAGGATGCCCGTCTGATGAAGTTCTGCGCCAAGGCTAACGTAAAGGTTCTTTTCGCTCCTCCTGTTGAGGAAGTGGGTGAGCAGGAGCATAAGCCGAGGATGGCGGTTCCGCGTGAAATCAGCATCGAGGATCTGCTTGGCAGACCCGAGATAGAAATCAATATGGAGGCCATCACTACCCAACTGGCTGACAGAGTCGTGTTGGTGACTGGTGCGGCAGGCAGTATCGGCTCGGAGTTATGTCGTCAGTTGGCCAACATAGGTGTGAGCAAACTGGTGCTTCTGGACAATGCCGAAACTCCTTTGCATAATCTTCGCCTGGAACTTGCCGATAGCTTTCCATTGCTGAATTTCGTTCCCGTCATAGGAGACGTGCGTTATGAGCATAAGTTGGACACACTCTTCAGAACCTATAGACCTCAGGTTGTCTTCCATGCAGCAGCTTACAAGCATGTGCCTTTGATGGAGGAGAATCCCGTTGAGGCTGTGATTGCCAATGTGAATGGGTCGCGCAACGTGGCCGACAAGTGTCTGGAGTATGGAGTGGAAAAGATGGTGATGATAAGCACAGACAAGGCTGTCAATCCTACCAATATCATGGGATGCACCAAGCGTCTGGCTGAAATCTACGTCCAGTCACTGGCGCGTGATGTGGAAGAAGGCCGGCGTGAGGGACGGACACAGTTTGTGACAACCCGATTCGGAAACGTGCTCGGTTCGAACGGCAGTGTGATTCCACGCTTCCGCGAACAAATTGCCAAGGGAGGTCCCGTGACGGTTACACATCCTGATATCACACGCTTCTTCATGACTATCCCCGAAGCTTGCCGCCTGGTGATGGAAGCGGCTACGATGGGACTGGTGAACAAGATCTTCATCTTCGACATGGGCCGGAGTGTCAGAATTGCTCATCTTGCAGAGCGGATGATAGAACTTGCCGGGTATGAACCGGGTACTGATATCAAGATAGAATATACAGGTCTTCGCCCTGGAGAAAAACTTTACGAGGAGGTCCTCTCCAACGAGGAGAATACCATACCTACCGGGCACGAGAAGATCCGGGTGGCCAAGGTGAGAGAGTATGAGTACAATCGGGTGGCAGAACGCCTCGAACGCCTCTCCCGACTGGCTATGGAGGGTAACGTGCCAGACATGATCAGGCTCATGAAACATCTGGTACCGGAATTCAAGAGCCAGAACTCCGAGTATGAAAAATATGATGCCGAGATAGAGGAAGAGATTATCAGACTGCAGCATTGACATGAGGCTGGGGCAAGATTAGCCAGTCAGGGTAATGTGCGATTGCCTGCCGTCTGCGTATATTGGAATATAAAACAATTAATATAGGAAATGAAGACAGAAGATATACGCATCTGTGTGATAGGATTGGGCTACGTGGGATTGCCTCTTGCTCGCCTGTTCTCTACAAAATTTCCCACGATAGGATTCGATATGAATCAGTTCAGGGTGGATGCGCTTATGAGTGGACATGATGCCACTCTGGAAGTGGATGATAACCTGTTGCAGGAGGCTATCAGCAAATATGGTTTCGTGTGTACGACAGATCTGGAACAGATACGTACGTGTAATTTCTATGTGGTGGCTGTGCCCACACCTGTCGACCGAAACAATCATCCAGACCTCACGCCTTTGTTGGGAGCCAGCAGAACGGTAGGTCAGGTGATAAGCAGTGGTGACGTGGTCGTGTATGAGAGCACCGTATATCCTGGGGTGACAGAAGAGGAGTGCCTGCCCGAGGTGGAGCGTATATCGGGTCTTAAGTTCAACGCTGACTTCTTCGCTGGCTACTCGCCTGAGCGTATCAATCCCGGAGACAAAGAACATACCGTGGAGAAAATCAAGAAGGTAACGTCGGGTTCTACTCCCGAGATAGCCCGGTTGGTGGATAGCGTATACAATGCCGTGTTGGTAAATGGAACGCATATGGCTCCCAGCATCCGGGTGGCAGAAGCAAGCAAGATTATCGAAAACAGCCAGCGCGATGTGAATATCGCATTCATGAATGAACTGGCAAAGATATTCAATGCCATGGGCATTGATACCAACGACGTACTGGAGGCTGCTGCAAGCAAGTGGAATTTCATCCGTCTGAAGCCCGGTCTTGTGGGTGGCCATTGCATATCTGTAGATCCCTATTATCTGATTCAGAAAGCTCAGGTATATGGCGTACTTCCCCGTTTGATGACCAATGCCCGCCGACTGAACGACGGGATGGGTGACTATGTGGCCAATCAGGTCATCCGTTGTATGAATCTACGTGGTGTGATGGTGAAGGATGCCAGTTTCCTGCTGTTGGGTATCACGTTCAAGGAGAACTGTCCGGATATCCGAAACACAAAGGTGGTGGATATCTATCACACCTTGAGCGAGTATTCTTCTGACATTACCGTATACGATCCCTGGGCCAATCCCGAGTCGGTGCAGCGTGCATATGGAATACAGATACAGAACGTTCTGCCTGAGAGGCAGTTTGATGCAGTTATACATTGCGTGGCACACAATCAATTCCTGCAGTTGGACGTCCGCTCGCTTGTGCACGGAAACGGGGTGGTATATGATGTAAAGGGTGTGCTGGACCGTAGTGTCATAGATGCCCGTTTGTAAATAGGTACCCACATGTATAGGATGAGTGAGCTGAAAGGTCATGACAACAAGAAGGAGGTAAACGTATGCTGTCGGTAATAGTACCTATATATAATGAGGAGAAATACATCGAATCATGTATGGATTCCATCTTGGCACAGGATTATCCTCATGAGGATATGGAGGTACTTCTTGTGGATGGCATGAGTACCGACAACACCCGCCATCTGTTGGCTCCTTATCTGGAACGTTATCCTTTTGTCCGTCTGCTTGACAATCCGGGGCGAACAGCTCCCAAGGCTATGAATATAGGCATACGGGCAGCCCAGGGAGACATCCTGATGAGGCTGGATGCCCATGCCTTGTACGAGCGTAATTATTTCTCAGTACTGACAAAATCACTCCGCCAACTTCATGCCGACAATGTGGGCGCACCATGTCAGACAGGTGTCCTGCATCACAATGCACGCACCATGGCCATCAAGGCAGTTCTCAGTTGTCCTTTCGGAGTGGGTAACTCGGCTTTCCGTACGGGTATTGACCATGTGATGGAGGTAGATACAGTCCCCTTTGGATGCTGGCCTCGAGAGACATTCCAGAGGTTTGGAACCTATGACGAGCGTCTGACGCGCAATCAGGATATTGAGTTCAACAGACGTATCAGGCGTGGAGGAGGGCATGTGTACATAGTCCCGGATACCCATTCTACCTATTTGGCACGGGAGAGTTATTTGGCTTTGGGCAAGAACAATTTTGCCAATGGTCTATGGAATATCAAGACGGTGGCTCTCACCAGGCATTTCTCATCGCTCAGTCTGCGCCACTTTGTGCCCATGGCTTTTGTGTTGTCATTGGCACTCCCTCTGGTTTTGGGCTTCTTCTGGCATCCGCTATGGCTTGTGGGTCTGCTTTCAGCAACCCTTTATCTGCTCGCCTTGTCGATAGTGAGCGTGCGCCTGGCCTGTGCCTGGCATCTCAGTGTGCCCCGTCTGCTGTCTGCCTTCCTGATGTTACATATCTCTTATGGATGTGGTTCTGTGGTGGGACTCTGGCAAACAAGTCTCATGAAGTGTGGCTATAGCCAATGACTTCTAATGGAGTATTGTGATGATAAAATGGATATTTGATCGCCTCATGGCATTGCTCGGACTTCTCTTTCTTTGGTGGCTGATGCTTATAGTGAGCATTTGTATTAAGGTAAAGATGCCTGGACCGGTCTTGTTCCGGCATCAGAGGGTGGGACGCGGAGGACGTCTCTTTACGTTGGTGAAGTTTCGAACCATGCTTGTGAATCATGATGGGAATAGTGTCAGTGTAGCAGGAGAGAGCCGCATCACACCTTTGGGTGCTTTCCTACGCCGATGGAAGCTGGACGAGTTGCCCGAACTATGGAATGTGCTTGTGGGAGAGATGTCCTTCGTCGGACCTCGCCCGGATGTGCCAGGCTATGCCGACACACTCACAGGTGAGGCTCGTGATATACTGCAGCTCCGACCTGGTATCACGGGTCCTGCCAGCATGAAATATAGAAACGAAGAGGAAATCCTCTCCGCTGTAGATAATCCTCAGAAATATAATGATGAAGTGATATTCCCTGACAAGGTACGTATCAACCTGCTTTATCTGCATGATCATTCCTTCTTGCTTGACTTGAAGATGATCGTGGCAACGGTATTGGGCAGGCGTATCCTCTACCATGGAGAATGGATATGAGGCTTTGCCTTTTGGACTTAATAAGAATATGTAATGACAATGGAGCAGAGAAAGCGTATATATCTATGCCTGGCGCATATGAGCGAGACGGGCGAGGAGCAGAAATATATCAAGGAGGCCTTTGATACAAACTGGGTCGTGCCCTTGGGACCCAATGTGAATGGATTCGAAACGGACCTTGAACAGTTTGTGGGTGAAGGGAAGAGTGTGGTGGCTCTCTCGGCTGGTACGGCTGCCGTTCACCTCGCTTTGGTGGCATGTGGCGTAGGCCCTGGTGACGAGGTCATCTGCCAGAGTTTCACTTTCTGCGCTTCGTGCCATCCCATTGTTTACCAGGGAGCCACGCCTGTGTTTGTGGACAGCGAACCTGACACCTGGAACATGGATCCTGTGCTGCTTGAGGAGGCTATCCTTGACCGCATACGCAAGACGCGTCGTATCCCCAAGGCTATCATTCCCGTGTCATTGTATGGCATGCCCTATCGTATTGACCGCATCATGCGGGTGGCCAACAAATATAATATCCCTGTCATTGAGGATGCAGCCGAAGGCTTAGGCTCAATGTTTGAAGGCAGAATGCTTGGTACATTTGGCCGTTATGGCGTACTCAGTTTCAATGGCAATAAGATGATAACCACCAGCGGAGGTGGGGCACTTATATGTTCCAGTCCAGAGGACAAGAATACCATCATGTGGTATGCCACTCAGGCACGTGAAGCCTATCCTTATTATCAGCATGAGTCCATAGGCTACAATTACCGTATGAGCAACATCTGTGCAGGTATAGGACGTGGACAAATGACTCTGTTGGAGGCTCATCTGGCTCATCATAGGCATGTGCAGCATTTGTATGAGGAGTTGCTGGATGATATTCCTGGCATCACGGTTCATCGTGCTCCGTCTCCCGAACTGGATTCCAACTATTGGCTCTGTACGCTCACTCTTTCTTCAGATCTTCGTATCAAAGGACAGGCTGATGCTTATGCTTCTGTGGTGACAGGTGCTGTGGGAGGAGCGGCTGGCGTTACCCATACGGGAGGAAAGGCACGTACAGACTGTCAGCCCAATGACAATGTGGAGGCTCTGCGTGTGTTCCTTGATGCTCGTCAGGTGGAGAGCCGCCCGTTATGGAAACCAATGCACAAGCAACCGATCTATCATGACGCTCCTGCTTATGTCAATGGCGTGAGTGAGCATATGTTCCATGTAGGCATATGCTTGCCTGCAGGTCCTTGTGTCTCTGACGAGGATGTGCATTATATCTGTCAATGTATACGCGAATCGCTGGAATAGTGTCTCATGCTTTGGAGAATCCAGTTGTGATTTAGCTGGTGCAAGGAAAGGCCATGTTTCCGGGAAGAGATACTTGCTTGGTCCGAGAAGAATATCTTCTATTATCGACGGAATATCTCTTCTCGGAGAAATAAGTACTACCAGTAGTCCTGCTCACGCTATTTGAATCTGAGAACTTCCCAGATTTAAATCATGCTATGAGACATTCAGATATAGACCTTGCCTGCATTGCACTATTTTGGGCATTAGTTTTTACTTCGTGTAATGATTCAAAAGAAGATATAGACGAAAGGTTTACGCAGACTTCACGCATAGTTTGCGGAAAGGTTGAAAAGGGACCACTGGTTAGAGGATCACAGATCGATATGAGAACCTTGGACAAAGATATGGTGCCAACAGGCAGTTCATGGTTCACCCGACAAATCTGGGGGACCGATTCCCAGGCAGGTGATTGGTGGGGGTGGCTGGTTCTGTCCGAGCACACCTTCACTTCGTTCCGGTGTACCCGGTTACTCAGGGTACTGCCCTCCAGGCAGCGGAGTGCCATGTCACATCATCCTCCGAGGACAGGTAGCCTGGAAATCTCGTGCAAATGAGAGCAGAGTGGAGCTTGCTCCGACTATGCCG
>JBJEKL010000042.1:0-18174 GCA_051878615.1 Bacteroidaceae bacterium
GTCTGTCTTCCGAGGGCGTTGCCCCCGGCTACTTATGGTATAGCCCTCCAGGCTACCTGTCCTCGGAGGATGATGTGACAGCACTCCGCTGCCTGGAGGGCAGTACCCTGAGTAACCGGGTACACCGGAACGAAGTGAAGGTGTGCTCGGACAGGACCAGCCACCCCACCACTCCCTGCCTGGGAATCTGTCCCTCAGATTTATCGGGTGAGCCTCTTTTTCTTCTGTCTGTTTTTGGATATATCAAAATACACTATCCCCACGCAAGAGGGGCACAATGTGCTCTCATACGTGGGGATAATATTCAATATGTGGGTATTACCAGATGTCCTCTGGCTCTACGGGATTGTCATAAACTTCCTTGGCACAATATTCCAGATAGTCCATGTAGAAGTAGCGGGTGGGATCGTCCATCACGGTCTTGAATCGGATGTAATAGGTCTCCTCGGGATCCATGGTCTCACGCAACAGGATACGGCGGATGCAGATGTCGGACTTACGCATCATGTCTGAGCCTCCAGGAGCACCGGCGGTGTATTGCTGGCATCCCTTCATGAAGCCGTTGTTGCGCAGGCGCTTGTCGATTTCTGCATTGTAGTCATCGTCCTGGGTGTCAGCGGCATAACCGATATCGCTGGGAACGGTTCCTGTGGAGGTGTTCTTGGCGTAGGCACCCTGGCGGAGATCCATGGGAATACCCATTGCTGCCAGTCTCTCGGGATCCTTGCCCCAGTAGAACTGAACCATGCCACGCATGTTACCGCCACACTGGATGGCATAACGGAGCTCGTAGGTTCCGCGCTTGGGCACGGGTGGCAGACGCATGGTGCAGTCTGTCAGGCCACGTATGCTCATCTCATCACCCTGCATGTTCTGCCATCCATTACCACGACCGGTCCAGTAGAGGAAGTTTGTCTCCTCGCTGATGCTTACGTCGTTGAGGTACTTGTAGGCGCCATCGGAGGGGATGTAAACACACTTGTGCCTGTCATCGGTAATCTCAGAACTGCGGATACCGTTGGTCATGAACTCTGGCCACATGGCTGTGACATTCCATCGTATACGGTTGGACTGCAGGCAGTTTCTAGTAGTCTCGTCATAGACAAGCAGTTTCCCGATGGGATAGATGAGACCGTTGCGCACGTTGTTCTCGCCATTCAGGTCGGGCACGCCCACCTTGATGCCTTCCTTGTCGGGTTCACAATAGTCTTCATGATAGTTCTCGCGACGGCCGTTCTTCAGTTTGGGGAAGCGGTTGATGTACACACCGTTACTTTCCTTACTCTCGAAGAGCTTTATCAGACGACGTTTACCCATGGTGGTGTAGAACTCCATGATGGGCACGGTGGGGTTGCCGTTGTTGGGGTTGTAGCCGTTCTCGTTGTAGTGGAGCACCAGTCTGTCGGTAGACAGGGACATGGGCAGGAAATGATAGGTGACAAACTGGTTGAGGATGTTGTTCTCATCCTTGTAGTTGTCATTTCTTGCAGCATCGGGATAGATGTTGTTCTGTATCAGATAGTCAACCACATCCTTGACTTCGATTTCCAATGCTGGTTTGCCCAGAAGTGCTGCCCACACACTGTCTGTCTCGGCGAAGAAGGTGAAGCCCACATACCGATGCTCGGGAGAGTAGAACGTCTGGTTGCTGCCATCGGTATTGCTCACGATGCTCATCTTCACGGTTCCCTTCTTGTAGAGTTCCTCGTACACCTCGTCACGCCATACCTTCAGAGTGTCCATCAGACCCGTGGCGCTTACCAATTGTGCGGCCACGTAATAACCCTCTTTCTTGTTGTTGATGATGTCTGTGAGCAGGAAGGCAAGGGTGTTGTTGCTGGGAGCCACCACACTCTCCATGCTCTGTATCACACCATTGATGGCGGGGATGTCCTTGTTGCGGGGATTGATGAGGGCATCGTTGATGAGGATGCTGTCGGGGTCGTCGCAATAGTGTACCACCAGTTTGCGGTCATACATGTTGGGATAAGGTAACTCGGCATTTTGTGTGGTGGGCAAGGTGGCTGTCTCGTATCTCACGTTGTCGTCACCACTGTCAATCACGCTGTTGTAAACAATCACCTTGCGGATGGAGTCCAGAGTGATGCTGTCACGGAAGCCGTTCCATGAAGGCTCGGTAATGGTCTCTTTGGCATAAAGAGTATCCAGATAAGCCTGTATTGCCTCGTTGGTGGGGGCGAATACCGTGTAGTTTCCTCGTGCAGACAATAACTGGAATACCTTTGTCTCAGATACGGTACTGACGGGAGTCATTTTCAGCAGCTGGACATACTCGTCATATTCTTCATGGAGTGAAAGATAGTCTGTGATGGTCTTTTCTTTGAAGACGTATCGCGCAGACTTGTCTACTTGTTCGGTGCATCCAACCATGATGATGGCGGAAATAGCAAGCACCAGACCGATTAACTTCTTCATATACTTCTGTTTTTGTTGTTAGCGTTGGTTCGGCTCTATTGTTTTTTGACCTACCTAAAGTGAGTTTTGTTTAAGGATTTACAAAAGTACCATTTTCTTGATTACCTGCAAAAAGAAATGTTTTTTTTCTTGATGAAATCCACATTTTCTCATTTCCCCAACCCTATTTTTACAACCGTACCTGCTGTGTGTGCCTGATAATCGGGGGCATAGAGACATTGCAGGAGTGCTGATGGCAGTACAAACGAACCGTTGCCTGTGATGAGCCAATCTTCCTCGATGATGTGTGTACCACGAGGCATGTGCTCAATGAAGTATTCCGTACTTGCATCATGAATGGCCTGATAATATCCCAACTGGCCTGAGAATCTGTAGCCGGAGCGTTGTGTCGCCGGTTCTGCTGAAGCCGGACGTGGTGCCTGCAGACGTATGAACTCATAGTCACGGTCGGCTGTGATGGTGTATCTGACATGTACCCTGTTGCCCACCTGAAGATTTGCCCCGTGGCTGATGTCGCGTCGGATATTGAACCCTTCCTGATGTGCCTCGGTTTCCTGTGCGGGAATCTGATACTGGGCGTAAACGGCGCCATAGGAGAGATTCTGATCCTTCTTCTCTACAACCAGTCTCTGAGGTGCAGCCTTCGCTTCAATCCGTTGGCGGACATAGCCCAGCCTGGTGTCGGGAGTGCTGATGGTGGTGGTCCTCTGGCCGGCACGGAGTGTGATCTTGTCTGTTCCCTGCAGGAATTGTGCGTTTGTGCTCAACAGTGCATATACGGCATCGGCTGTCTGGGCTGCATTGTCCCACTCTTGCGTGTGCTTCATACCTACAAGCCATTCCTGCATGGCATTCAGCGTGGCGGTGTCGTGAGGCTCTATCATGCGGACGGCCTCCATCATGAGCACATGCTCGCTTGTCTTCCTGTCCATGCTCTTGGGGCTGTTGCTTCTGTAGGCCAGATGCACTCCATCGGGTTGCATGATCAGAGTGTGCAACCGTTCCATCAGACTGACTGCCTGTTCCTGCCCGCCATATTGGTGAAGAACGATAGCGGCCAGGGCTCGCTCCTCCCGGTCCATTTCCCCGGCATGTTTCCTGAGCAGTCCGAGAATGCTGTTTACGTCCGATTGTTCCTTGGAACTCAGTTTCTGCCTGTAGTCTGTCAGCCCTATGGCATACAGGGTGGTCAGATGCCTGGCAAGCAGTCCTTGTTCGTCCTCTTTGTTCATGGCCTTCATGTCCTTCCCCATTTCCTGAAGCAGGAATGAACAGCCTTTTTCACGCATCTCCCTCTGTATGGGCAGTTCGTCATTTGTTTGCGCGTAGAGTCTTGCCAACTGACATACAATATTCAGGGTGATGTATGTGCTCCCTTTCATGCCCGGATACCAAGCAAACGAACCATTGGGGTATTGCAGGTTCTTCAGAGCGTTCAGCATGGTCATGCGGTAGTGGTCTTGTGTCACATCGTGGAAGAGTGCGGCCAGACGTAGCCTGTGGTTGCGTTCGTTGTTCGCTTCAAGTACCCAAGGCGTTTCCTGCAGGATGATATTCGTCAGTTCCTGATTCCTGGCAAGCGGACTCTCCAGCATGGCGGTATCTTTTTGGTTCCATTCCCGGATGGTCTCCTCCACCTCGGGGAACTTCTGGCCGATGCTGTAGGCCAGTGCTCCGGCATAATATGCCGATGTGAGGCTGAGTGCATCCTTCCATCGGGGTGATGCCATGGATGGAAGAGTCTGGATGGCCAGCCACTTGGGGTCACGTGTGTACTCTATGGTAAGCGAGCGGTTGACGGCATGCTTGCTGTCATGTGCAAAGAGTTTGCTCAGGTCGATGGTGTGTGTGCCCGGATTGCTGAGGCTGAAGGCCTTGGTCTCTGTGACGTTCTGCATGTCAGACAATACCGGCAGGTAACGTTGCTCGCCGTCACCGAACTCTTCTCCTCGGGCCACCCACTTGACGGTGAGGGCCGGATGTTCCGTACTGCCGGAATAAGGGAAGTGGAAGGTGGTGTCTGCCTTGGCATCCAGGCAGAAGCTCACGTTCTCGCGCATGAGTTCCTTTTCGGTCTCAGTATCGCAGATGGTCAGGGTGGCTCTTCCTTGCTGTATGGCCCCGCTCCTGTTTCTGATACTTGCAGTCAACGTCCCTTGGTCTCCGTTCCTGAAGAACCGTGGCAGATGCAGTTCGGCCATCAGTTCCTTTTCCGCTACAATGGTGGTGTCCAGCATGCCTGTCATCATGTCGGCCGTATGTGCCAGGCCGAGCAGATGCCACGAGGTCATGCTTTCGGGGAGCGTGAAGCATATCTTCAGTTGGCCTTGTCCGTCGGTACGCAGTCGGGGCATATAGAAGGCCGTCTCCTGCAGGTCGGTCCGCAACTGGCTGTTCATGTCCGTCTCCCCGGCATCATCCTCTGTCTCCACAGCTTCTTCCATCCTTGTACTTGCAAATTTGGCATTATGGTTCAGTCCTGCGATCCTTCCCCCTTTGACGACAACTTCATTTATGGTCTTCCGTTCACTTGTTCCCCGAACTCTGACTCCTTGTGCCAGTTGAGGAACAACATCAAGGAGTCGCGTATCGTTGTCAAGGAAGATATGGTCAATGTCAAGCACGGAGAACTCCCTGCTGTACTCTTTCACGTATCGTGGTGTGAATCCTATACGGAGAGGTGCCGTCCTGTTGTATCCGGGAATGTCATGCCATATCTGCTGGGAGGGGATGCGGTATGGTCTGTATACGCTCATGTTGAACCGATGCTTGCTGAACTCATCCAAGGAGGCGTCGTACAGGCTGGCTGTCAGATTGGCGTGTGCGGGCTTGCCGTCGGGTTCTCTGATGCTGAGTATCCACTCCTCTTCTTGTCCGGGGCGCAGGTGGTCCCGGAAGGAGTCCCAATGCATGATCAATTTGTAGTCGGGCATCTTTTTCTTGAGGGTGACAACGTTGGTCTCCATCCTGCCCTCGTGGAAGAGGATGGCGCGGATGTTTATCCCCTGTCCATATTCTTTACGATAAGGGATGGCCCATGTCTGCAGGGTATTGCTCAGATGAACCAGTGTGTCGATGGCTGTACTCTGGGCGCATTCTGCCGTTATCCGTATCCAAGCATCTCCAAGGGAGGTGCCTATCTGCAACTTGCCTGCTTCTTCCTCTGAGAATGTGTCTTCCGCGAGGCTCAGATAAAGTTTCTCCTGATGATATAGAATGGTGTCACTCAGTGAATTAAGTTCGAACTGCCAACTCCATGAGGCTGTGTCTCCCTGGATGTCGGCTTCAGCATGCAATTTGTACCATCCGGACTCCAGTCCTTTTAGTTCCTCAGGCAAGGTGGGTACTCCTGCTTGTATGATGAAGCTCTTCTTCTCCTGCCCGTCTTTTGTGATTTTACAGTGGACAGGTCCCTTGACAGGTTGGTCTGTGCGGGAATATAGTTTGAGAGTCCAGGGTGTGAGCTTTTCTTTACAGACAAACTTGTCTATGTCGCCCGATAGACGTAATGGCGTACTGCATAAGTGGACTTGGATATGTCCCTGCTGAGTCTCGCCCTGTTGGGAAAGTGCGTCTACATGAACATCCAGCACGCGTCCTGTTTTCAATTCTTCGGCACTCGCCTTTATGGGGACTCTGAGCTCAACCCGTCCTTCTTCGTCGGTCCAAAGGGTATCTATGGAGCCAAGTGTCTCTTTGCCAAGATAGCGTAGCCACCAGGAGTAAGTCCATCGGTAATTTCCCGTAATGCGCGCGTTGGTAACCGGTAGTCCGCTGTATGTGAGGACTTTTCCCTCGAGGATGACAGAATCGGCAGCCAAAGCGGGTTCCTCGGGTTGTGAGAGTTCCACGCGGAAGGTAGGACGGACGTATTCCTCCACTCTGATATATGTGTCGGAGTGCTCCTTGTTTGTGATGTTGTAAAGCCCTGGCAGACAGGTGGAGGGTAGGGTGATGCTGTCGGCCAGTACGCCCATCTCGTCGGTCCTGCACTTCTTGCTCCATACGATTTTCCTGTTTGAATCATAGAGCGTGATGTCGTATTCCTCATTGGGAATCACTTGTGCATCCCATCCCTTCTGACTGTATGCCACGGCGCTCATCATTATTTTCTGCCCGGGTCTGTAGATACTGCGGTCTGTGGAGATAAACATATACCGCTTGGCCTGTTCTTTTGCTGGAGTTCCATTTGTCCAGTAAGGCAGTTTCTGCAGTTCGAGGGCATCGTCACTCCCACATGATACCTTAATATATATGTTCCTTTGGTTGGCCTTGTCTAAAAGGACACGACCCTCATGGTCGGTGGTTAGCGAACCTATGGGACTGTATTCCTCTTCATGTTCTGCCTTTGTGAAGACGTCCATATTGACGTCAGGCAGAGGTTGCCCGGTTTTCTGGTCCACGACAGTCACCCTTATGCGGTTGTCCTGCATAATCTGGTGATAGACTCCCATGCGCGAGACACGTACCATCCCAACCTGGGGCTGAGGCTTGTTGTCTAAGGCGGCATCGGTAGCGGCTTCCATGATTACTGCATATAGTCCGCAGTCGGGAGAGAACCAGTCGATGGTGTCCTGGAACACCTCTGCCTTGCTCCCGTCCTTGTGGAGTTGGAGACAAGCGTTCCATGTCTTTCTGCCTTGCTTGCGAACCTTTTTGAGCAGTTCCTTCTCGCTTTGTCCGGACTGATCCTTCTGGTTGTTGAAGTCAGAGGGTAACCGATAGAGGGAGAGTTTGATATTGCGTATGTTTTTCGTGTGAATGGGTATCTTGATGGTATCCTGGGGATAGACTATTCTGGGCCAATTGATTATGATCTCCGGGCTTTGGATTTCCCTTTGCAGGTTTTCGATATTGCCCTTCCAGCGGCTTTTGGGCCATTTGTTTCTTGCCTCGTCAAGCCAGACCAGGCGGTCCTGTCCCTGTTTGTCCGGGTCACTTATTCTGTTGGAGGCCAGTTTCAGACAGACCTCTATACCGGACTCTATGTCGCCATACTCCTCACGGAGAGCAAGCAGCTTGTCCTTGGGGGACGGATTCTTGCTGTCCCAGATACATTCCAATTGGGTGCAGAGAGCAGCCTCGCGCATCCCGTGGCTTTTGTAGAATGCAGCTACAGAGTCGGCCGTAGGCAGATTCTTTCCTTCTCTCATCCATCCCTTCATGTCTGTGACCATGGCTCGCCATACTACCGAGAGCATGTCGCCGGAGTACACATCCTCGTCCTTGCCTTGTCTTACAAGGGGAATCCAATCCTTGGAGGATGCCTTATGCAGTAATTCCATGTCACCCAGCGATTCCTTGTAGAGAAGGCCGGCATGTGATATGTAGTCCATGTAACTCCATTCCCTGACGCTGTCGGAGGGAGTTTCTGTCTGGTGCCTGTGGGTCGTGGCCCTGTGTGTGTTAAGCATCAGCAGGTGGGCCAGCGTGGCCTGATATACGGCTTTCGAGGTGGCATCATCCTGCCTCTGGATGATTGCGTGTAAGGTGTCAACGTCCTCGAAGAATCGATCGGGCGTGATGTCTTCGGCCTGCCGGAATCCCTGAAGCATGCTTACCAAAGACAAAGCCTGACTCTGTCCCCATACCGATGAGGACAAGGTCAGGGAAAGGACGAGAATCAGAAAGGCTTTGCCTAAAAGCCCCTGCCTACTCAGACTTTTTTTTTTGAAGGGCTGGGTTTGATTGCCAGTACCTCTATTTCCACAAGGGCGCCCTTGGGCAGGTCCTTCACTGCTACGGCACTGCGTGCAGGAAAGGGTTCAGTGAAGAACTGGGCATAAACCTCGTTCATGGCGACAAAGTTGGCAATGTCACTCAGATATACAGTTGTCTTCACCACATCCTTCAAATCGGCACCTGCAGCCTGCAGAATGTTTCTTGCGTTGATGAGAGCCTGACGTGTCTGTTCCTGTATGCCACCCTCCACGAATTGTCCTGTGGCAGGGTTGATGGGAATCTGTCCACTGGCGAATATCATTCCATTGGCCTCGATCGCTTGGCTGTAGGGACCGATGGCTGCGGGAGCCTGGTCCGTGTGAATAGATTTCATGTTCATGATGCTTGTGTGGTTACGTATCATTCCCCATTTGACTTGTTGATGGTCGGGGTGTTCCTTGTCTCTTCAGTATGTTGCTCGTTGCGGGTTTCTACCTTGAATCCTTGGCTGGTCAGGGCTTTTCTTATTTCCTCGATATGTTGCTCGTTGCGGGTCTCTACCTTGATGCGAAGCTGGCAGGCTGTCACACGTGCCGAGTCATCGTTGCGCTCATGATGGACGCTTATGACATTGCCTCCCATGCTGGCCACTATTTGGCTCACCCCTACCAGTTGTCCGGGTTTGTCCTCCAGTTCTACTGTGAAGGTACAGGTACGTCCGCTCTTGGCCAGACCACGATTGATGACGCGATTCAGTATGGTCACGTCGATGTTTCCGCCACTCACGATGCAGACGGTCTTGCGTCCCTTGACAGGTACTTTCCCGAACATGGCGGCCGCCACACTCACGGCTCCGGCTCCCTCTGCCACCATCTTGTGCTGTTCGATGAGTGTCAGGATGGCTGCGCAAATCTCGTCTTCGGTAACGGTCACTATGCCGTCAAGATATTTCTGGCAGGTTTCATAGGTGATTTCCCCAGGTTGCTTGACAGCAATACCATCGGCAATCGTGCTTACGCTGCTGAGTCGCAGTATCTGATGGTCCACCATGCTTTGGTACATGCAGGGTGCTCCTGCCGCTTGTACGCCCCACACCTCCACCATGGGGTTGAGTTGCTTGATGGCAAAGGCCACTCCGCTGGCCAGACCGCCTCCACCGATGGGGACTATGACGGTCTGCACATCGGGCAGTTGCTCCAGCAATTCCAATCCTATGGTCCCTTGTCCGGCAATCACGTTCTCGTCATCAAAGGGATGTATGAACGTGTATCCACGCTCGTCGCGCAAGGCAAGTGCCTGCTGGTAGGCATCATCGTAAACACCAGGTACCAGGCAGATGTCGGCACCATATCCCCGTGTGGCTTCCACCTTGCTGATAGGGGCACCGTCGGGCAGGCAGATGATGCTCTTGATGCCATTACAGCTGGCTCCAAGTGCCACTCCTTGAGCATGGTTGCCAGCCGAACAGGCAATCACTCCGTGTCTCTTCTCCTCGTCGGTGAGGCATGCCATCTTGTAACATGCGCCACGTACCTTGAACGAGCCTGTTACCTGTAGGTTCTCCGGCTTCAGATAGATGTCGGCTTCGGGATTCAACTTGGGTGCCCGTACCAGGTCGGTCCGGCGTATGATACGGCTTAGGGCATACCGTGCCTTGTAGAAACTATCGAGGTTCAGCATTTGGCAGGAATCTGCTTGAGTAACTCTTTGAGGAATATCCAGAACTTCTCCACGGAGGGGATGTTACAACGTTCGTTGGGCGTGTGTGGACTTCTGAGTGTGGGGCCGAAACTCACCAGGTCCATCTGGGGATATACACCACCGATGATGCTGCATTCCAGTCCGGCATGACATACCTGCACCTTGGCATCTTCGCCAAAGGTGTCCTTGTAGACCTGTACCATGGTGGCGGTAATGGGACTGCTGAAGTTAGGTTGCCAGGCACCATATCGGCCTCCGTATTCTACCTTCATGCCAGCCATGCTGAAGCAACATTGCTGCATCTCCTGCAGATACTCCATCATGGATTCGTTGCTGCTGCGTGCCAGGATGAGGATGGCAGCCTCTCCGTTGGCTATGTTGACGATACCCAGATTGCTGCTGGTCTCCACCACATCGGGGATGCTGGGGATGTATCGGAGCACTCCGTCGTGACAGGCCATGATGGCATCCACAATGTTGTCCTGAATTTCCATGGGAACCTGTCCGGCAGGCATGACGGTATCCTCGATGGTCATCTCCATCTCCTCCTCAATCCCTGCAAATTCGTTGCGGAAGGTCTCCAGACAATAAGCGGCCAGGTCCTTCAAGTCCTCGAGGTTCTCTTGCGGGATGGTGAGTACGGCCGTTGCCGTGCGTGGAATGGCATTGCGCATATTGCCTCCGTTCCATGAACACAGACGTGCCTCATCGTCAGCGATGGCCTGGCGCACGAAGCGAGCCATCAATTTGTTGGCATTGGCACGTCCTTCGTTGATTTCCAGTCCGCTGTGCCCACCCTTGAGCCCCTGCAGACAAACCTTTACGGCCACGTCTCCTGCTTCGGGTACCACTTCCTTGTACTGCATGGTGGCGCTGATGTTCACACCTCCTGCGCTACCGATGACGAACTCTCCCATGGTCTCGTTGTCCATATTGAGCAGGATGTCGCCATGCAGGGTGTCAGCCGCCAGGTGGTTAACTCCGTACATGCAGGTCTCTTCGTCGGCTGTGATGAGAGCTTCCAGAGGGCCGTGTTCCAGGTCCTTGTTCTCCATAATGGCCATGATGGCCGCCACTCCCATACCGTCATCGCTTCCCAAAGTGGTACCTCTGGCCTTTACCCAGTCGCCATCGATATAGGTTTCAATGGGGTCTGTCTCAAAAATGTGCGTGCTCTCGTCGGTCTTTTGTGGCACCATATCCATGTGAGCCTGCAGAACAGCCATCTTGCGGTTCTCCATGCCAGGTGTGGCAGGTTTGCGCATAACGATGTTTTCGGCGTTGTCCTTAAATGCTTCTATATCGTGTTCCTTTGCCCAGTTGAGCAGGAATTCCTGTACCTTCTGCAAATGTCCGCTCGGACGTGGAACCTGTGTGAGCAGATAGAAGTTGTGCCAGATAGCTTTTGGAGCGAGTTCCTTGATAGATGTTGCCATAACGTTATATTAATTTATTTGTTTGTACTCTATCTATATCTATGGGTGTGTAATCGTGCGCCCGGATAAGGCAAAGGTAGTTTGTTTCCCTGAATGCCACAAGCACAGAATCCAAAAATGTCCTAATTATCCCAAATCTGTTAAGACAAAGACGAGGAAATGCTTTCTGACGGCCTGACGACCGATTGGGGGGGGATTAACAACAGTGGTTGTTCCCAAGGGATGAAAATGGCCGCTTGTGCAACATTTGCACGGCGTTTTGCTTGCCCTAAAGAGACAAGTTCCTTAACTTTGTGGCATAAAACCGTCATGCCTTGGTGCATGCATAACAATACACATATAATGACAGGATATGATTTTGACAAGCCAATAGACCGCACAGGCTCCTATGATTTGAAGCATGTGTGTCTGGCAGAAAGGTGGAACCGTACGGATTTGCTTCCCCTGTGGGTGGCCGATATGGACTGGGAGACACCTCCCTTCATTACGGAGGCTCTTCGCAAGAGACTGGAACATTCCCTCTACGGGTACACTACTCTGCCCGAGGATTATTGGCAGGTGGTCATCCGCTGGGTGAAGGAGCATCATGGATGGCAGATGCAACCCGAGTGGATGTCCTTCATTCCCGGTATCGTCAAGGGCATCGGTATGGCCATTTGCGCTTTGCTCTCTCCGGGCGACAAGGTGATTATCCAGCCACCCGTGTATCATCCCTTCCGTTTGGTCCCCCAGGGTTACGGGCATGAGGTGGTGATGAATCCCCTCAAGCGGCAGGCGGATGGCTATTATGACATGGATTTCGAGCATTTGGCTCAGGTGGCGGATGAGCGTTGCCGTCTGTTTATCCTGTGCAATCCTCACAATCCTGCAGGTATTTGTTGGCCGCGGGAGACTCTGGAGCGCCTGGCCCGGTTCTGTTACGAGCGGAATATCCTGGTTATCAGCGACGAGATCCATTGTGATATGGCGCTCTATGGGCATCATCACATCCCCTTTGCCAGTGTCAGCCGAGAGGCAGAGCAGAACAGCATCACGTTTGCCGCACCCTCCAAGACTTTCAATATGGCAGGTCTCGTGTCCTCATGGGCGGCGGTTCCCAACGAGCAATTGCGCAGCCGGTTCTTCGGATGGATGGAGGCGGGCGAACTGAACGAGCCCACCCTGATGGCTCCCATCGCCACCCTGGCGGCATTTACTCAGGGCGAGGAGTGGCGCCGGCAGATGTTGCGATACGTGGAGGGGAATATCGAGTTTGTCATAGACTATTGCCGTAAGAACATCCCGGCCATCCGTCCCTTGCGCCCGCAGGCATCGTTCCTGGTGTGGCTGGACTGTCGTAATCTGAACCTCTCCCACGCCCCTCTGCAGCATCTTTTTGTCGGGGAAGCCCGTCTGGCTCTCAACGACGGCGAAATGTTCGGACCTGGAGGCGAGGGCTTCATGAGGCTCAACGTGGGCACCCAGAGAGCTGTATTGCAGAAGGCCATGGATTCGCTCGCCCAGGCTGTGGCCCGCATGCAGGCATGAAGCAATAGCCCGTCCTTTTGTGGTCAGCGAGGGCACCGAGGGAAGCCTGCGTGTCACTGCCATAGCCATAAGAGGATGGGCTTTTTCCCGTTCAAAAAGGGATTCGAGGTTATTCCTGTCTGCACCAGACTCCATGGAACGTTCTCTTCTTGCCTTTACCTCCACCTCACTTTGAAACAATTACGCTCATGAGAAATCCTGAGGAGGCGCAGGCGTCTCTTGGCGGGAGTCGGTTCTTTACAGACCGGAGTCGTGTCCGGTATCAGGCTATATCACTGTATTTGAGAAAAAATCAAATTGTGGACAATAAGTTGTGATTGTAAAATAATAGTGTTAACTTTGTAGGCGTATAAGGATAGATGCGGCATCAGAAAGCCCTGCGTGCTGAATTTCTTGTATACACGGGAACAGAATAACCATATCGTAACCTGAAAAAAATAAATGTAATGAAGCGGATATCCGTGTTGTTCATCTTGTCCCTTGGGACAATGCTTTTGCCTACATCCATTTTGGCTCAGCAATCGGCCATGGTGACTCCTGAGGATGTTAAGCCTACAAGCACCCTCTATATCAATAATCGTGCGCCTTTGCGTCCGAATGTTTTCATCAAGCTTCCCTTGGGCAGTATCCAGGCACGTGGCTGGGTGGGAGAAATCCTGCGACGCGAGTCGGTCGGCTTGGCCGGAAGACTGGGCGAGATCAGTGACTGGCTTGACAAGAAAGGCAATGCATGGCTGGAGCAAGGCGGTTCGCACGGATGGGAGGAGGTTCCCTATTGGTTGCGTGGATATCATGCGCTGGCTTGTCAGTTGGACGAGAAGAAGATGCTGGAGGAATCTCACTTCTGGATAGAGGCCATTCTCAAAAGTGCCCAGCCTGACGGATATTTCGGACCAGTCAACGAAGGCAAGGATGGCCGTAGGGAATTATGGGCCAACATGCTTGCCCTGCAGATATTGCAGGACTATTACGAACATACCTCCGACGAGCGTGTGCTGCCTGTCATGACGGCCTATTGCCATTGGGAACTGAATTATCCCGACGAGAAGTTCCTGCGTGACTATTGGGAGAACAGCCGTGGCGGGGATAATATGCTCAGCGTCATCTGGCTTTACAATCGCACGGGGGAAGCCTTCCTGCTTGATCTCGTGCGCAAGATACATCGTTGTACCGCCAACTGGATGCAGGAGAGCACCCTGCCCAACTGGCACAATGTCAACGTGGCCGAGTGTTTTCGTGAACCTGCCACCTTCTCTCTCCTTCTGGGCGAGGAGGGTGCGCTCAAAAGTACGTACAATAACTTCAGCCTCATCCGGCGCATCTATGGCCAGGTGCCAGGCGGTATGTTCGGATCCGACGAGAATTGCCGCCATGGATATATCGACCCGCGCCAGGGAACCGAGACCTGTGGGTTTGTGGAGCAGATGCTTTCCGACGAGATTCTGATGGCACAGACGGGCGATATGAAATGGGCTGCCAATCTGGAGGATGTGGCCTTCAACAGCCTGCCTGCCGCCATGACCGAGGATATGAAGGCCCTGCGCTATCTCACCTGTCCCAATATGGTACAGTCGGACAGCCGCAATCATCACCCCGGAGTGGACAATCGCGGCCCCTTCTTCTCCATGAATCCCTTCAGCAGCAGATGTTGTCAGCATAATCATGCCATGGGTTGGCCCTATTATGCTCAGAATCTGGTGCTGGCAAGTGCGGATGGTGGTGCGGCCCTGCTTACTTACTCCGATTGCAAGGCCACTTTGCTGGTGGATGATGGCAAGAAGGTGACTCTTGACGAACAGACACGATACCCCTTCAGCGAGGATGTCCTGGTGACCATCGGCGGACTGGGCAAGAAGGTCACTGCCACCTTCCCGTTATATCTGCGCATACCTGCCTGGGCAGGAGATGCCCATGTGCAGGTCAACGGCCAGACTGTGGACTGCACACCCCAGGAAGGACTTCTGCGCATAAGTCGAACATGGCAGGATGGGGACCAGGTACAGCTGCATCTCCCCATGCATTTGAGCCTGCGCAGGTGGGCCATCAACAAGAACAGTGTAAGTGTGGACTACGGACCACTCACTATGAGCCTCCTCATCCGGGAGCGGCGAGAGCAGGTGGATAGCCGCAAGACGGCCATCGGCGACTCACATTGGCAGGAAGGTGCCGACGCAAGCCAATGGCCCACCACCGAGATCTATGCCGACAGCCCGTGGAATTATTCCCTGGTGCCTTCTCTGAAGAGCATGAAGGTGGAGCGTGATTCGTGGCCCGAAGATAACTATCCCTTCGCTCAGGCATCTGTACCCTTGCGTGTAAAGGCACGTGGAGCCAGGGTGCCGTCATGGGGACAGGATGAGACAGGACTCTGTCAGGTGCTTCCCGATGCATGTGCTTCAAGGGGGGCCGTGGAGGAAATCACTCTGATTCCCATGGGAGCCGCACGTTTGCGTATCTCGGCATTTCCTCCTTATGAAAACAAGAGCGCGGCTCAGAAGAGCAAACGCAAATAAGAGGCACGCAGAAGCCATATAAGAGAACTGAGTATTTAGTCAATCGAGTTCAGACCAAAGTGGTCTGCCCTCCTTATTAACAACAATAACCAATAAAAACAAAAATGAGAAAACTGATGACTGCAGCCATCCTGACCTTCGCTATAGCAGGACAGGCACAGACAAGTGAATTTTTCCAACCGTATCAGAGCACGGACCTGCGTCTGCCCTCTGTTCCATTGGTGGTGAACGACCCTTACTTCTCTGTATGGTCGCCCTATGACAAACTCACAGACGGTACCACACGCCACTGGACCGATGCCGAGAAACCTATCGTGGGTCTCCTCAGAGTGGATGGTACCACCTATCGTTTCATGGGCAAGCCCACCGAGTATGTGCTTCAGGCAATAGCCCCTATGGCCAACGAAGAGCGTTGGGAGGGTCTTGTATCTTATGAGGTACAGGCCAACGGATGGGCCAAGGAGGACGCAAACGTGACCGGATGGAAGAAGGAGAAGGCCGCTTGGGGGTCCGACGGACTGGACTTCGTAAGCAACAAGTGGAGCAAGGAGGGTAGCGACATCTACATCCGCCGCGAAGTGGAACTTACCACCGAGCAACTGGCTGCCGACCTCTACATGAAATACTCCCATGATGACGTGTTCGAACTCTTTATCAACGGAAAGAAAGTGGTCACCACAGGCGAGACATGGGTGGACGATGTGGTCCTACATCTGGATGCCGACCTCAAGAAGCTCCTTCACACCGGCAAGAATGTGATTGCGGCCCATTGCCACAACACCACAGGAGGTGCTTATGCCGATTTCGGACTCTATCGTAACATCAAGACCAATAACGTGAAGGTGGAGACCGCCGTGCAGAAGAGCGTGGATGTGCTGGCCACCAACACTTATTATACAATGGCGTGCGGTCCCGTAGAGCTTGATCTGGTCTTCACTGCTCCCATGCTCATCGATGATTATGATCTGATCTCCACACCTGTCAATTACATCTCTTATCAGGTACGCAGTACCGACGGCAAGAAGCACGACGTGCAGTTCTGTCTTACGGCCGATGCAATGCAGGCCATCAACAAGACCAATCAGCCCACCATCACCACACGCGGTTTCGAGGAAGGTATCGCTTATGTAAAGGCAGGAACCGTGGAGCAGCCTATCCTGGCCAAGAAGGGTGACGGAATCTGTATCGATTGGGGCTACTTCTACATGCCCGCCATCAACGGACAGGTATCTATGGGACAGTCCGACAAAATGATGGACGCTTTTGTGGAGACGGGTAAGTTCCCACGTCCCGAACGTTCCCAAATGCAGGGCGAGAAGGCTCGTTCGGCACGCCGTGGTATCCTGGCCAACAACGTGGCCGAGATGCCTGCCATGGCTTATGTGCATGACTTCGGACAGGTAGAGCAGGCCTGCAGCTTCACTATGCTGGGCTATGACGAGGTGCAGGACATAGAGTACATGTATGAGCGTTACAAAGGTTATTGGGCTCATGGAGGTCGTGTGAGCATCTTCCAGGCTTTCCGCAACATGCAAAGCCGCTATGTAGGCATCATGAACCGTTGCCGTGCATTTGACAAGCAGATTTATGATGATGGTATGGCTGCAGGAGGCAAGGAATATGCCGAGATACTCAGCGGATCATATCGTCATGTGATGGCAGCCCACAAACTGTTTGAGGACAAGGATGGCAACCTCTTGTGGTTCTCCAAGGAGAACAACTCCAATGGCTGTGTCAACACGGTGGACCTCACTTATCCCGAGGCTCCTCTGTTCCTCGTGTACAATACCGAACTCCAGAAGGCCATGATGACCAGCATCTTCGAGTATAGCAAGAGTGGTCGCTGGACCAAGCCTTTTGCCGCTCATGACCTGGGTACTTATCCCATAGCCAATGGTCAGGTGTATGGTGGCGATATGCCCTTGGAGGAGGCCGGCAACATGATTACGCTTGCGGCACAGATCTGCCTGCAGGAGGGTAATGCGTCTTATGTGGCTCCTTATTGGGAGGATATCACCCTGTGGGCCGATTACCTCTCCGAGAATGGTCAGGACCCCAGCAACCAGCTCTGTACAGATGACTTTGCAGGCCATTGGGCTCACAACTGCAACCTTTCGCTCAAGGCAATCTGCGGCGTGGCCGGATATAGTGTGCTGGCACGTCTGAGAGGGGATGAGGCAACAGCCGACAAGTATCTGGCTCGTGCCAGGGAGATGGCTCAGAAATGGGAGGCTGATGCTCTCGAGGGCGATCATTATCGTCTGGCATTTGACAGAAAGAACACCTGGAGCCAGAAGTACAACATGATATGGGACAAGCTCTGGGGCTTGAATCTCTTCTCTGACAAGGTTTACGAGCGTGAGATCAAGTACTATCTGAAGGTGCAGAACAAGTACGGACTGCCTCTTGACTGCCGCAAGGACTACACCAAGAGCGACTGGATCATGTGGACGGCAGCCATGGCTCCCGACACGCAGACCTTCAAGAAGTTCGTCACACCTGTTTACAACTACATCAACGAGACCGAGAGTCGTGTACCCATAAGCGACTGGAGCGATACCAAGACAGCCAAGATGGTGGGCTTCAAGGCCCGTAGCGTGATCGGAGGCTACTGGATGAGAGTGCTTACAGACAAGATGGCCAAATAAGCCGATACGCATTAGCCAATAGGAAGAAATTCTGTATCCCGGAGGGGGCCTATGCAAATAGCCAAGGACCTCTCCGGTTTTTCATATCCTTATGAATCCGGCTCTTTCTCCCCCAAGCGGCCATTATTTTGGGGTTAAAGGATATGTGCGGTTCTGCCCACACATAATTGTATTTTGCCCAGATAGGTTTGATAATATAAATAGTCGCCCCTTAAAAAGTAGTCACCTGATAAATATTGAAAGGGAATAGCC
>JBJEKL010000043.1:0-52017 GCA_051878615.1 Bacteroidaceae bacterium
TGTTGTTCTTCCAAATAGTATAAAGGATATTGGTCCTGGAGCTTTTTCACATTGTTATAATCTCAGTTCTATTATCCTTCCCACAGGTTTGACCGTTATTAAGGGGGCTGTATTCCAAAGCTGTGTTCGGCTGAGAGTTATTAACATTCCTAATGGCGTAACTACAATTATCAGTAAGGCTTTCAAGGGGTGTTCTTCTCTCTCTTCTATAGTAATTCCAGAATCTGTGAATACTATACACGAAGATGCTTTTGAGGGATGTTATATTTTTAAATGTAATCTCTATTGTTCTCGGGATCTACCGGGAATTACTATAGTAGATGAAGAGAAAGACGGACTTCTGATTAAGAATAATGTGCTTGTAGGATGTAGACCATGGGTAGAGACTGCAAATGTTCCTAATGGAGTGACGTCTATAGGAGATAACGCCTTTAAGGGCTGTACGGGTCTTTCCTCCATCACCATTCCTAATAGTGTGACTTCTATTGGGCATCATGCTTTTGAGAGTTGTACAGGCCTTTCCTCCATCACCATTCCTAATGGTGTGACTTCCATTGGGAATCACGCTTTTTATTACTGTACAGGTCTTTCCTCCATCACCATTCCTAATAGTGTGACCTCCATTGGATATGAGGCGTTTAGGGGTTGTACGGGTCTTTCTTCCATCACCATTCCTAATGGTATGACTTCCATTGGAGATCATGCATTTTATGAATGTACAGGTCTTTCCTCCGTCATAATTCTTAATGGTGTGACTTCTATTGGAGAATCAGCATTTTTCAACTGTGCGGGTCTTTCCTCCATCACTATTCCCAATAGTGTGACTTCCATTGGAAATCAGGCTTTTTATCACTGTACAGGTCTTTCCTCCATCACTATTCCTAATAGTGTGACTTCCATTGGAAATCAGGCTTTTTATGGTTGTACAGGTCTTTCCTCCATCTTCATTCCTAATAGTGTGACTTCCATTGGAGATTTGGCGTTTTGTGGCTGCGTGGGTCTTTCCTCCATCACCATTCCTAATAGTGTGATATCCATTGGGAATGAAGTGTTTTGTGGATGTTATGTCATGAGGGATAATTTGAATTGTTCTCAAGAACTCTCGGGACTCACTATCGTAGATGAAGAAAAAGATGGATTGCTGATAAAGGATAGCATAGTTGTTAGGAGTAGGCCATGGGTGGAATCTTCCAATGTGCCCAGTTATGTTATCGGTATTGGAGATAATGCGTTTTCTTTTTGTGCGGGTCTTTCCTCCATCACCATTCCTAATAGTGTGACTTCCATTGGAAATAGTGCATTTTTTGGCTGTACAGGTCTTTCCTCTATCACCATTTCTAATGGTGTGACTTCCATTGGAAATATGGCTTTTGCATATTGTACAGGTCTTTCCTCTATCACCATTCCTAATAGTGTGACTTCTATTGGGCATCATGCTTTTAGTGAGTGTACAAGCCTTTCCTCCATCACCATTCCTAATAGTGTGACTTCCATTGGAGATGGAGCGTTTTATCGCTGTTCTCTCCGCCCTTTGGTCATCTATTCTTCGGACTATGATGATTATTCATGTTTGAGAGATATGAGCACCTCAGTCATTATAGCTCATGAATCAGAGATAAGCAAAATGAAGAAATATTTCTCTGGAATGATAATCCCTTTTACGGAACCATATGGGATTCAAGATGTAATGCCTTTGGGTAAGGAAGTGTCATTTAGAGTGTATGAGAACCCTTATTTTGAAGGTTTGGTAACAAACAAGTGTGTCAAAGTGGGGGACGAGGAGGTAACTCCAGATGAAGATGGAATGTTCCGTGTTACTGGATTAAGGAGCGAAACGGAATATACTATTGCAGTTCAGTATCAAATAGATGATGAGGATAAAGAACTTACATATGAATTTACGACCAAGGAGTTGGGCGTTTATATGAAGATGTCGGAGAAATACCAAACTTCTATCGTCATAGACAGCATCTTTGGTAGTTTAGGTGAGACTTCTTTAAGTTCATGCGGTGTGTCATATAATGGAGAGACTTATGAATACACAAAGGGAAAGGCTATCAGAATTGATGGATTGAAGCCGAATACACGTTATCTGCTGACGTTTTATGCTAATTACGGAGAGGAAAGTGTAACAAGATCTCTGAATTTTACCACGCTGGGCATGTCTCCACATATCTCCATCATTCAGCAAGGAGTGACCACCTTGTCGCTTGAGGGTAGTTATGAAGAGAGGGGTGCACATGTCTTAGAGACAGGGTTCGTGGGATATGGTACTGGTAACAGGGTTTCGTTTACAGGTCTCACTCCACAGTCAACAACCAGCATAACCTACTATGTGAAAACGATAGAGGGTGGGTATGAGGAACATACGGCATCCTTTACTACTCCTGCTTTAGAGTTGTCCACATTGCAACCCAAATGCGTGTCAAGTACTTGTGCTATAGTGGCGGCTACAACAAATATCAGCGACGAGGAAACGAGTGTGGGATTCCAGTGGAGGAAGTATGATGCTCCAGAGTCCTTGAAATCAAGCGAGGGATATGCTGCCGTTTACAATGGACAGTTGGAGGGTTATATCAAGAACCTGCAGCCTGCTTTTTACTATAATGTACGTGCTTTCTATAAGGCATCCGACGGAACATACTACTATGGCGACTGGGTGACTTTCGATCCGAGTGACTTCAGTTTCTTCGAACCTACGGTACATACTTATAGTGCTGAAAACGTGACGGAGAACAGCGCAAGGATAAAGGCTTATGTGTTGGCTGGCACCGATGAGATATTGCAACAGGGATTTGAATATTGGTCCTCTGGAATCGTAGCTTCGGACAAGAAGTCTGCACCTACGGTCTTGGAACCCTCTGCTGAGGACCTTGTCACCACAGTGGTATCCACAGGACAGGTGATGACAGCAGACCTGACAGATTTGCTTCCAGGTACGACTTATTGCTGCCGTGCGTTTGTGAAGACCAGTGCTGGAACGGCCTATGGCGAGGAGCAGACGTTTACCACATTGGGCTATCCAACAGGTATTGACGATGTGGATGTGGCAGTCACAGGAGCCCCTGAGGTGATGGGCTATTATGACATGAGCGGCAGACTGCTGAGTGCTCCCTGTCGTGGCGTGAACATCGTGCGCTATTCTGACGGGACAAGCAGGAAGATCTTTGTTAAGTAACTATGTCATTTTCTCCTGTCCTATATCGCAGGGTAGGTAATAATGATGAATGATTAAGTGCTTGGCCAGACTGAAGCATGATTGGACTGAATCCTTTACCCTATGTGGATGTCTGACTAAAAGTAAAAAAGAGTGGAATTTTCAAGAAGAATGTGTGGCGCCAGGGGGTAGACGTCACAAAACCTTTAACTATTATCAATATGAGAAAGATGTTTGGTCTGGCCCTCCTTGCCATGGCGGGCGTGATGTTCACTGCGTGCAGTGACGATGATGACAATGGTGGTGGAGATTCTTCTTCTGAGGGAGCTGCATTCGGCATTCCTGCTTCGGTGGTGGATGGCGTTCGTGTGTCCAGTATTGAGGGTGACAATCCCATGACAGTGACTTACAATGGGGACGGCACGATTGCCAAGGTTGTGTATGCGGATGAGGAATACGAGTTTGAATACGATGAAGTAACCAGAGCCGATCAGCCTGCTTCACGGAAACTTCTGCGCATCATTACATCCTATACCTATGACGATGAGTATATTCATGAGTCAGAAAAGACTATCGGTTCTGGATTCCAGTTCGATAAGAATAATTTCCTCATCAGGTATACCGAGGAACAGATAAGCTCCTATTCTTGCCAATATGGTAGCCAAAGTTTAAGTTCTACAGAGCGTTACGTGTATAATTGCTCCCTGAACTATAATGCCAAGGGGCGCCTGTTGTCCAATAGTATTACTGGCAATTGGGAAGATGTAACAATAGAGAACGGGGTGAAGGAGACTGAGAAGGGCTCTGACAAGGTCACCGTCAAATATGATTATTCGGGGGATGTGCTGACAAAGGTAGGCTTTGGTACAGGCGAGAATTCCTTCAGTTGGTCCTTCGGATATGACTCTACTTCGCCATCCAACTATTATAATATTTTCACTCCAAATCTGGCCGTTGGTGTTTCTGTTTTTAGTCGTATCCTCTATATCCTGGCTACTCAGGGTTACTTGGGCAATGCAAGTGCCACCCTGCCCTCAACCATGACTTCCAAAAGCATTGAGGAGGACAATGACGGTGAAGATTATGTAGAGGACAATACTTATAACATCTTTTATACAATGTGGGATAACACACAGAAGGTGAGGACTGTAGAAACCTGGTGTGGCGGGATACCTTATGGAGTTGTAAAATTTGATTATAGTATTTATACAGAATAAGGGTAGCTGAAGGGCTTTTGCCATTCCTTTTATGTACATTCTTCCCCTGTAACACTTGCTCTGTAAGCCAGTGTCTGCAGGGGAAGCTCTTTTAGGTGACAGAGATGCCCTATGTGTTCTGCGTGTTTCCGATAATATCTGTATATTTGCAGGTGTAGAGTCCCTATATATTATATATATATATAATGAGAAAGAAAATCCTGATGTCTGCCGCTGTTTGTCTGATGGTGTGGCGCCGCTGATTATAAGTTTGGAGTTTTATGAGGTTGTTTTTGCTCGTTTTTGTATTGGTGGTCAGCCTTCTTTGGTTGCTTGTTCCCCAGGTTGTCTATGTTCTGGTGTGGGTGATAGGGCGTTTGTGTCGGTTGCATGTCGCCTGGAGACCCTTTGCCTGCTGCAGTGTCGTCTTGCTTGCCGTATGGTGGGTCGTATATGCCTATGGTCATTGGGTAGGCCGTTTCCACTGGGAGGTGAAGTCCTGGACGTACGCTGATAACCGTGTCCCTCAAGGTTTTCGTGGATATCGTATTGTGCATATCAGTGATTTCCATATAGGTGGGTGGCAGGGACAGGAATCCCGCCTTAGGAGACTCGTTGGAGAAATCAATGCCTTGAACCCTGATTTGATATGCTTTACAGGTGATTTGGTGTCAATGGACTACAGGGAACTTGAGCCTCTGGTATCTGTCTTACGAACACTTCATGCGCGTGATGGGGTGGTGAGCATCATGGGCAATCATGACTATGATCCTTATGACCGTGGTATCTCGGTTCGTCAGAGAGCCGATAACGTACAGCGTCTGATGGATATGGAGAGAAATGACTTAGGCTGGATCCTGCTCACCAATCAACATGTTATATTACACAGGGGAGCTGACAGCATGGCTGTGATAGGTGTCGAGAATCATAGTTGTGGAGCACACCGTGTGATTCGGCGTGGCCGCTTGCGGGATGCTGTTCAGGGGACGGAAGGACTTTTCCGCATCCTGCTCAGTCATGATACCTCGCATTGGCGGGCTGAGGTGGTGGAACATACCGACATCCCACTCACGTTGAGTGGTCATACTCATGCCATGCAGATGCGTATCTTGGGTTTTACACCCAGCCGATGGATATATCCTGAATGTGATGGCAGGTACGATGCCGGCCATCAGACTCTTTACGTCAACATCGGTTTGGGTGGCACCTTGCCCATGCGTATCGGTGCCCGTCCTGAGGTAACGTTGCTTACGTTGGCTGGCGAATAGACTTTGCAGGTATTGTACAAGAGAAAAGCCACGGACGAGGCTCCCGAAGTGGAGCACTGTCCGTGGCTTCCTTTGTCAGTCATGGAAGAGACTTACTTCCATACCAGTTCGCGGCCTATTTGGTCGTAGATGTGTTGCCAGTGAGCGCGGCTCTCCAGGTCACTTGCAGTCTGACCTGCCTTCTTGGAAAGTGTCTCCAGTTGACGTAATGTGTACAATACAGCGGGTTGGATGCTCGTATTGCTGTTTCCGTGGGCACGCATCAGATGGCTGAGCATCTCGTTCTGGATGGCCATGCGGTAGGGAGAAACCTTCTGGCCAGAGTAGGCCTCGGTGAATACCAGTTTGGTCAGGTCGGTGAGATAAGCCTGTGGCGAATAGAGTTCGTTGAGATAGTCAAGGCGGTTCATCAGCAATGTGATGACGTTGGTACCCATTCCGATGGTTAGTTTCTGCGGGTCGGCGGCAATGCGGCGTGCATAGCTCATGTCGCGTAGCCACATGGGCTCATGCAGAATCTGCTCGTCCATGAACTTCAGGGCAGCTTTTTGTTTCTCTAAGGGCTGTGGTTCGTATTTGTCCCCTGCCTGATATTTGGTACGATAGGTCACGCGTGTGCCACCGATGTTGCGTGCCACATGACCACAGTAACGCATCATCTGTCCGTATATCTGCTGGTACATCTGGTTGAGATCGTTGCCATACAGGTCCTTTGTATTGTCCTTGGTCCATTCGTCCAGCCGGCTGATTTCGTATTTCAGGTTCTGTATGCCGTATGCGCTTGCCTTCATGGCATCGTCACCCAAGTCCTCGGTCTGGCATCTGGGATCGAGCCTGCCTTCGTATGCTTCTCCGTCTCCCCACCACAGACGAGGATTTTCCTGGCTCTTGGCAGTCATCTCCTCCATGAGCCGATGGTCATCATCTTCATCCTTGGCATCGGGTTGATAGGTATAACCCCATTTGATAGCCCATTCGTCATACTCATTGATGCGGGGGAAGATACCTTCGTGTCCGATGTTGTCCTCGGGCTGGGCCACATAGTTGAAGCGTGCATAGTCCATGATGCTGGGCGTATGTCCGTGGGCTTCCACCCATGCCTTGTCGCGTAGGCTATCCACGGGCACGGTACTCGAGGCACCGAAGTTGTGCCGGAGTCCCAGAGTATGACCGACCTCGTGGCTGCTCACGAAGCGTATCAGTTGTCCCATGAGCTCCTCGCTGAAATTCATTGAGCGTGCGGCTTCGTCGATGCTGCTTGCCTGTACCATATACCAGTCGTGCACCAGACTCATCACATTGTGGTACCAGCAGATGTGGCTTTCCAGGATCTCACCTGAGCGCGGATCGTGTACGTTAGGTCCGTAGGCATTCTCGATGGGGCTGGCCAGGTAACGGATGCAACTATATCGGGCATCTTCCATGCTCATGGTAGAATCGTTCTCAGGCCACTCCTTGCCAATGATGGCATTCTTGAATCCTGCCTTTTCGAATGCCTTCTGCCAATCGTTGACACCCTGTATCAGATACTTGCGCCATTGCTTGGGGGTGGCAGGGTCTATATAATACACAATGGGTTTCATCGGTTCCACCAGTTCGCCCTGGCGCATCTTTTCCACATCCTCGGGGCGTGGCTCCAGCCTCCATCGTGTGACGAACTTCTTGCCTTCTACACGTTGTTGCTCGTCTGTGAAACTGGTGTAACTGTCAGCGAAGTAGCCTACACGAGGGTCGTAATAGCGCTTCATCATAGGCTGTTTGGGCAGGAGGATGAAGCTGATGTTCAGTCCCATGGTTACCTTACCTGTGCTGCGTGCTGCAGGCAGGGTGGCAGAGGGGCCTGCCGCAAAGGTCTTTACCAGTCGTACCTCGGTGTTCAAGGGGAAGGATTTTATGTCCTCCACATAGCTCATGTCGCCCAGCATGGCCTGCAGCCCATAACTGGTCTTTGCATGCTGTGGTAATCCCAGGGCAGGATTGTCCTGATTGAAGAAGGGGGAAACCTTGATCTTGTAGGCTCCGTCCTTATGCTCTTCTATTTTGAAAGAGCCGATAATGGGATTTTCGTTGCTGATCTCTATGGCTCGGCTGATGGCCTGTGTGGAGTCGGCCACGTTGATGATGAGTCGGGCACGCAAGAGCATCTGCTCCTCGTTTACTTTTTCGAAGTACACCATCTGCTCGTTGACCTGTTCTCCGCCAAATTTTCCGCTGTTGGATGGAGTGGCGGTGAAGCGTGTGGTGGTAAGGAAATCTCTGCCCACAAGGCTGTCGGGAACATGGAAAAACCATTCATTCTTCAGTTTGGTCACACGGAAGAGTCCCGGACGGTCCACAGAGGGCTTCTCCTCAGTGGGTTTTTGTGGTTGCTCTGCCTGTTTCTTCTTCTTGCGGCTTTTCTTGTTGTTGCTCTTCGAGTCCTGGCTCTTCTCCTCAGACTTCTTTTCTTTTTTCTTCTTGGCGGTCTGTTCCGTCTTGTCCTTTTCCTTGCGGTCCTTGCCTACAGAGGGAGGTGCTGTGAGCAGAAAGGCTGCCATCAGCAGACTCAGGTACTTGATTCTCATGTCAGGGTGTATTGTTTGGAATTAAGTTTTCACTGTCCCATTGTGGTTCAGTGATGTAAATGACACATTAGTTTACAAAATTATGTTTTATTTCTTATCCTTCTCTATAAATTTCATAAGTTTAACATTTATCTCCCAGCCATTAGGAGAGAAGTCTGGAAGACTTTCTTTGCGCTCTAATGAGCAGTGCGGGTTTATATTTCTTTCCTTTCCGTGAAGATGTAAGCGATGAAAAATGCGTATTTTTGCAGTCAATATTATGGGAGACTTCAAACTTATATCCAAATATGCGCCTACGGGTGACCAACCTGAGGCTATACGCCAGCTTATCCAGGGTGTCCTGTCGGGAGTTCCTGCACAGACGCTTCTGGGTGTCACAGGTAGTGGCAAGACTTTTACTGTGGCCAATGTGATCGCTCAGGTCAACAAGCCTACGCTTATCCTGAGCCATAACAAGACGCTTGCGGCACAACTGTATGGAGAGATGAAACAATTCTTTCCAGAGAATGCTGTGGAGTACTATGTCAGTTACTACGACTATTACCAGCCGGAGGCGTACATTCCCAGTACAGATACCTATATAGAGAAGGACCTTGCCATCAATCAGGAGATTGACAAGTTGAGACTCTCGGCCACCAGCGCCTTGCTTTCGGGCAGAAAGGATGTGGTGGTGGTGAGTAGTGTGTCTTGTATTTATGGTATGGGTAATCCTGCTGCCTTCTACGAGAACATGATTGAACTTCGGGTGGGCCAGCAGATGGACAGGCAGCAGTTGTTGCGCAGACTGACCGATAGCCTTTATGTGCGTAACGATCTTACTCTGGCACGCGGGCAGATGCGTATCAAGGGAGATACCGTGGACGTAGCGCTTGCCTATGCCGACTATATCCTGCGCATCACTTTTTGGGGAGATGAGATAGAGTCTCTCGAGGAACTCGAACCGCAGAGTATGCAACGCATTGCATCGTTTGAGGATTATAAGGTTTATCCTGCCAACCTCTTCATGACCAGTCATGAGGCACAGGAACAGGCCATACGCAAGATCGAAGATGACTTGGCCGGGCAGGTGGCGCTTTTTGAGGAAGAGGGCAGGATGCTCGAGGCAAAGAGACTTCATGAGCGGGTCACCTATGACATGGAGATGATCAGAGAGCTGGGACATTGCTCTGGCATAGAAAACTACAGCCGTTACTTTGACGGACGCGAACCAGGTACCCGTCCTTATTGTCTGCTCGACTTCTTTCCGGAGGATTATCTCACCATCATCGATGAGAGCCATGTGTCTGTGCCTCAGATAAGTGCCATGTATGGTGGTGACAGGGCCCGCAAGAACAATCTGGTGTACTATGGGTTTAGGCTGCCTGCTGCCCGGGACAATCGTCCGCTGCGTTTTGAGGAGTTTCAGGAACTCACTCATCAGGTCATCTATGTCAGTGCGACACCCGCCGATTATGAACTGGCGCAAAGTGAAGGTATCGTGGTGGAGCAGCTCATTCGTCCTACAGGACTGCCAGATCCCGTGATAGAGGTCCGTCCTACACAGAACCAGGTGGATGACCTCATGGAGGAGATACAGATTCGCATCGAGAGGGGAGAGCGCACTCTGGTGACCACGCTCACCAAGCGAATGGCGGAAGAACTTACGGAATATCTGCAGAGACATGGCATAGAGACGGCTTACATACATAGTGATGTGGATACTCTGGAGCGTGTGCGTATCATGAACGACTTGCGTTCGGGAATCTATAATGTGCTGGTGGGTGTCAATCTGTTGCGTGAAGGGCTTGACCTGCCTGAGGTGAGCCTGGTGGCCATCCTGGATGCAGACAAGGAAGGGTTCCTGCGCAGCCATCGAAGCCTGACCCAGACGGTTGGACGTGCGGCACGTAACCTCAATGGCCGTGCCATCATGTATGCTGATGTCATTACGGAGAGCATGGCGCTAACCATCGAAGAGACCAATCGGCGAAGGCAGGTGCAACTGGCTTACAACGAGGCTCATCATATTACGCCCAGGCAGATATGCAAGGATCAGACTATGGGAGACCTGCTGCAGGCGGGCAATGCCAGCGAACAGAGGGCTTATGTGGAACCGCAAATGGCTCATGCCATACTGGCGGCAGAACCCGTTTTGCATACTCCCGAACAGATGGAGCGCGAAATAGAGTCGCTAAGAAAACGGATGCAGAAGGCTGCCAAGGAACTGAACTTTGTGGAGGCCGCTCTCTTGCGTGATGAGATGTTGCGTCTGCAGGCAGAACTGGAACTTATCCGATAGTATTGTTCTCTTACACTTGGTTGGATTTTGCATTCGGCGATTGCTGAACGCAAAACGAAAACAGGTACTCTTCATGGAAGAGTCTGTCGGCATTTCGATAGGAGCGGACTTCCCTGCATGGCAGAGTTGCTCACAGAACCAGTGGTACTCGTTTCTTGCATCTGCCATCGCAAACGTTTGCGGGAAAAAGCCTCCTTATGGGAGGTGTATGTGCGTGCACCAAAAGAACGGCTATGAATCCTCTCGCATCTCGGTATCCCCATCACATTGCTGCAGATCCGATTGATGGTTTTGAAAAGACAAGCAGGAACTACTTTGTACCTTTGCCTTGACGGGTGGTGGCACGTAGTGGTTCCTGCTTTATGAGGTTCGGTATCCGGCTTATCTCAGTCGGTCCAATGATTTCAGGAGGAGAATGTCTCTCATGATGCCTCGTTTGGCCAGCCAGATAAGTACAAAGGCTATTGCCGGGAAGGCCGCAGGCCACTCGGGACGGAACAATGCCTGCATGGCATCCATCTTCATCCATGCAAACACAGCGTAGGCCGCATACCATCCTGCCAGAAGCAGCAGACAATATAAGCCAATACGGAGTTGCAGTACCCGATGCTTGTACAAAAAGATGTTTATCAGCAGCAATGTTGCGCAGATGAGCAGAATGACAAAGAGAGCCCAAGGGAAGAGCGTCTTTTGTCCGTCCGGAAGACTCATCCACAGATTGAAGAGTCTGCCCACAGGTTCGCCTTCTTCTGTGTAGAATCGCCCGATACCCATGCTCATGCAAGCCACACATGCCATGGAAGCCAGAAAGAGATATACACTCTGTATTCGTTGTATCATCGTACCTGCCTTGGTGTTGTCATATCCAGACCCAAAGGGCGGAGAATCAATATTCCAGAGTAGTCTCCTTGTTGGGGTTGCGGTAATAGATTTTGCCCTCGATGAATTCCTCCGTAGCCATCAGTGTGGGCTTGGGCAGACGTTCATAGAAGCGGCTGATCTCAATCTGCTCACGGTTTTCGAAGGTTTCGTCAAGCGTGTCGGTGGGACTTGCAAACTCCTGCAATTTCTTGTTGAGCTCGGTCTTGATGTCTGTCGAGATCTGATTGGCTCGCTTCGCGATAATGGCAATGCTCTCGTAGATGTTGTCTGTGTCCTTACACAGATTCATTACATCACGTGTCACCGTATTGGTTGGCGCTGTTGATTTCTTGTAATCCATATATCTTATTATGTTTTTTTATGTCTGTATCTATCAGTCCATCTCCTCGGGATCCTGCAGTTGGATGTGTTTCTTCCTGACGATGGATTCTGCATTGGCCAACATGGAATTGACTTCCTTGAGATGGCTGCTTTCGGGGTAATCGTTTCTGAAGGCATAGCATTCGTCCACCACGCTGCGGAAGCGCTCCACCCGCTTCTCTTCCACGCTCTTCATGGCCAGATGATACTTTGCTCTCACGATCATCACGGCAAACTCCTCACGCCTTTCCGATGAGGCATAAGGGTAATCCTTCAACGCATTTTCGGCTGTAACCACACAGGCCTCGTAGTTGCTTCCTCCGTAAGTCATATTACCCACATAACTACCCAGGTCGTAGTATAACTTGGCAGCAAGGAACTCCTTTTCCACCAGTTTGTCCTGCAGGGCGTATATCATCTGGGTGGTTTGTTCGCGCAGGGAAGTGTGGGGATACAGATCCAGAAAGTTCTGGAACTCTGTGATGGACTCCATGGTGGCACTTTGGTCCAGACGGGTATCAGGGGTCATCTTGTATAGGGAATAGCCGCATCCGTATCTGGCCTGTTCTACAAACTCTCCTTTAGGATAACTCTGGTAATATTTACGGAAGAATGTGGATGCAGTCTCGTAGTCCTTATTCTTGAAACAGCTTTGGGCAATCAGAAACAGACTCTCTTCCCCATACTGTGTGCCCTTGAGGGGTGCCAGCAAGTCTCCCAATAATTGTGAGGCTTTGCTGTGCTTTCCTTCAGCATAGTAGGCTTTGGCTACCTCATAACGATAGTCATAGTCCGCTGATTTCTGTACAGCATTATATTCCCCGCAACCAGTCATTATGGCCGCAAGGAACAGGGTCACCATCACATTTTTCTTCATGTTACAGCACATAGATGGTGCAAAGGTAGTACATTTTATTCTAATAGATGGCGGGTTGTGGGCAAAAAGGAATGTTCTTACATAATTTAACTCAGGTCGCTCACTTATTTCTTTGTCTTGATGATGTCAAAAAGATAGGAGGCCTTGATGATGATGGCACCATTGGCGCTACGGCCGAATGGATCCTTCTTGGAATTCTTGAAGATATCGCTCAATGCGTAATAATAACGTCCCTCGAGCAGGAAATGATGGCCGCTACGGGTGCTGAGGTCAAGTCCGGCACCTCCTGTCAGCCCGTATTCAAATTTTTTTTGAACGTTCAGACTGTACTGTTCGATGATTTGGTTGGGTCGTTTGGATAGGTTCTCATCACTCCATTCGCCTCCCTTTTTCTCTTTCTCGTTGATGCAGAAGGAGATTTGTGGTCCCAGCAGGATGAATCCTTTGGCACCTCCGCGTTCACGTCCGAAACCAAGGTTGGCCAATAGGGGAATCTGAATATAGTTGATCTGTCTTTCGTAGGTGTCACTGCTGGTCTCGATATTTTCCTTCCAGCCCATCCCTGTGTAGTTCACCTCGGCTTGGAGTGCGCAAAGTGCGGCAAAATATTTTTCGCAGGTGTATCGCAGGGTGAGACCAAAGGTGGTGCCCGTGTGGAAGTTCTGCTTGATGGTGGGATTGAAGGATACTTTGTTGAGGACATATCCTCCATTGACACCTACCGAGAGGTCCTGTCTGGCTTCACCTACCTGGGCATGGGCGGCGGTGCATATTGCCAGGATGGCTACAAGGATGAGCGGTCTTTTCATTGCACAAGTGTAATCTTCTGGTCAGGTGAATAGTGAACCAATTGCATAAAGTGATTCATGCGTCCGCTCCCTTCTGCATCCTGCCGGAACAGGAAATGATGTTGGACGGGATTCATGACGAGTTCGCCCTGACGGCTATCGAAGGTCTCTCCCAGGGTTGCGAGACCATGCATGAAATATAATCCCATGTCGAATCCCATCATGGCATAGCAGGGGAAACTGGGTATCATGGGGTGACCGAAGTTGCTGGCAAAAGCATTGCCAAATGATTGGGTACTTGCGCTGAGCGGGTGGTTATAATAAGTGCAGTAGGCATAGGTGTCGAAGCGGAAGAAACTGTTGAGTAATGTGCCTGTGTAGGTAACCCACTCGGGATAACCGAGCAGACGTATGACATACTGCGGATGTGCTTCGGTGAAACTCTTCAAGCGCGCACATAGGATGTTGAGTGACTTGATGCCGGCATTGTCTGGCACGATGCAGTTGACCTGCGTCTGGTTGAAGGCGGACTCAAATGCGAAGTCATCTCCTTCTATGTTCAGCATGCGGGTGGTCATGCCTTGGTCGGCCAGCTGCTCTTTTAATTTTCCTGTAAAGAGAGAGCCCCGGTTGTCTGATTCGTTGGTATTGAGAATCACGTAGTTGATGTTCTTCCCCATGGTTCTTATAGCCAGGGTCGCTGCATCGGAAGCACTCACATTGGCAGGTGCTGTCGCAGTGTAGGCGAAGGGCTGGTTGGCATCTCCTTGGGTACGGGCAAAGGGCATTACCAAATGAATGTTGTGCTGCATGCAGTACTGGTTGAGCACGTCCACTTGAACACCATCGACAGGTCCGAAGATTACATGTGCATGTTGCAAGGCCTTGTTGTTGCTGAGCAGGTGTTGCATGCTGGTCTTTGTGGTTCCTGTATGCAGGGCGTGGATGGTGATATCCACGCCATTACGGCGTATGCTGTCGGCAGCCATGAGCAGTCCCTGGTAGAACTCCACCATCTTGGCACCCCGCTCGCTATCCTCTTCCAAAGGCAGAAGAACTCCGACATTGAGATGATCGAAGTGGGTTTGTATCATGGGGGAGGGTTCCTCTGTAGGCTCGGGAGTGGGGCATGCGTCGGGAATGATCAGCAGAGCACCCTTCTTGGGCTTGTTCTTTTTGACCTTCACATCTCTGTTGGCTTGCTGTAGGGCTTGTTCACTAACACCATATTTTGCTGCAATAGAGGTCCACGTCTCTCCCTTCAGCACCTGGTGCATGTGCTGGAGTTGCTGCATCGTGCCTTGTGCCCGGAGCATGCAAGGCATGGATATCAGAATGAGGAGTATAAGTCTTTTCATCTCCGCAAAGTTAATACTTTTCCTACGAAGCCATTCATTTTACTGCATGAAAAGGAATGCGGATGAAGGAAAAACACTAAATTTGCAGGACTATGAGATATCAGAATAAGACAAAGGCCCTGTTGCTGGCTTACATTTGCCTGTTTGGCATGGGCGGCCAGGTTGCTTATGCAGATCCTGCATGTTCTGTTTTGTCAGGATCGGAGGAGAATACATTCTCCAGTCCTCTCCAGAGCATGGAGGGTGACTATCCCTCGGTTGACCCGACAGCTGTGTATGTAACGGTAGATGGCGAAGAATTGGATGATGCCTCTGCCAGTCAGAGTGCGCCGCTTGTGGCACATTTCTATGCCAATCCTCAGAATATCGGTGACTATTCCGTCCGGTATGAATGGAAGATATGGCGTGAGGGTGACGACAATCGTTTGCTTGTGCATCGCTTTGATGAAGATATTGAATACACGTTCACCAGCAGCGGGTCGTTTCGCGTGCAGTTGTATGCTACCTTTGTATTGGGGAATGACACCATCACTTATCCCAACGAGGGAGAGGAGAATCCCATATCGGTGAGCATCAGCGAGAGCAAGTTGGACTTTCCCAATGCATTTTCACCCAATGGTGACGGCTATAATGATGTGCTTCGTGCCAAGGATGGTTACCAAAGTATCGTATCCTTTGAAGCTGCGGTCTTCAGCAGATGGGGCAGAAAACTGTATTCCTGGAATTCTCCAGAAGGCGGCTGGGACGGTAAGGTGAATGGCCATACGGTGAGTGATGGCGTGTATTTCCTGGTTGTGAAGGCAAAAGGTGCAGACGGACGTAAGTATAACGTGAAGAAGACCATATCGGTACTGACAGGCTATGACAATAGCCGTCAGCAGGGGACAGGGGGCATCGATGAGTGATTCGAAACTGACCATCCTGGGAGCCAGGGTTCATAATCTGAAGAATGTGGACGTGGAGATTCCCCGACAGAGTCTTTCTGTAATCACAGGATTGAGTGGTAGCGGCAAGTCATCGTTGGCTTTTGATACCATTTATGCGGAAGGACAGAGGCGTTATATAGAGACATTCAGCGCTTATGCCCGTAATTTCCTGGGGAACATGGAACGTCCCGATGTGGACCAGATAACAGGTCTCAGTCCGGTAATCAGTATAGAGCAGAAGACCACCAACAAGAACCCACGTAGCACCGTGGGTACCACCACAGAGGTCTATGATTTCTTGCGCCTCCTCTTCGCCCGTGCAGGAGAAGCATACTCATACGTTACGGGTGAACGTATGGCCAGATATACAGAGGAACAGATTGTCAGTCTGATACTCAGAGATTTCTCTTCCAGGAAGATTCGCATTCTGGCTCCTTTGGTACATCATCGCAAAGGACATTATCGCGAACTCTTTGAGAGCGTACGCCGCAAGGGTTATCTTTATGTGCGGGTGGACGGCATGATGTGCGAGATAGTGCCGGAGATGAAGGTGGACCGTTACCGGAATCATGACATAGAGGTAGTCATCGACCGTTTGCTTGTACAGGAGAAGGATGAGGCAAGATTGGCTCAAACCGTGGCTACAGCGTTGAGGCAGGGTGATGGCTTGCTTCAGATTCTCGATTCGGATACAGGAGAGATACGTCATTACAGCAAACGTCTGATGTGTCCCACCAGCGGGATTTCCTACAAGGATCCTGCGCCTCACAACTTCTCTTTCAACAGTCCTCAAGGAGCATGCCCGCGTTGTAAGGGACTGGGAACAGTCAGTCTGATTGACCCCGGCAAGGTGTTTCCCGACCATAGTCTCAGCGTGAAGCAAGGAGGGATCGCTCCCTTGGGCAAATCACGCCAGCAGATGATATTCTGGCAGATAGATGCTCTGCTCCAGACGTATGGATGTTCCCTTGAGACTCCGCTTTGTGATGTGCCCGAAGAGGCTATGTCTGATATCATCAATGGTTCGGATGAGCGGTTGCGCATACCGGCCTCTGTGGCTCACACCGGCAATGACCTCTTTTGCGAATATGATGGTCTTGCCAAATATATCAGTCAGATGCAGGATCAGGATATGGGAGTCAACAGCCAGAGGTGGGCCGAACAGTTCAGTCGCTCTTGCGTTTGTCCTGAGTGTGAGGGAACCCGCCTCAACAGGGAAGCCCTGCATTTCCGTATTGCAGGGAAGAACATAGCCCAACTTTCCGCTATGGATTTGTCAGAACTATATGACTGGTTGGCCGATGCGGAGAGTTATATGGGTACACAGCAACGCCGTATAGCAGGGGAGATACTCAAGGAGATTCGCACCCGTTTGCGTTTCCTGTTGGATGTGGGGCTCGAGTACTTGTCATTGTCACGTTCGTCGGCAACCCTCTCAGGTGGGGAAAGTCAGCGCATCAGACTTGCCACACAGATTGGAAGCCAGTTGGTAGGTGTACTGTATATATTGGACGAGCCCAGCATCGGTTTGCATCAGCGTGACAATATCCGCCTGATCAAATCCTTGTGCAAGCTGCGTGATACAGGCAACACTGTGATAGTGGTGGAGCATGACCAGGAGATGATGGAGCATGCCGATTATATCGTGGACATCGGTCCTTTGGCCGGCCGACGGGGAGGGCAGGTGGTTTATCAGGGCACTTATAGGGATATGTTGAAGGCCGATACGTTGACCGGTCGGTATCTGCGGGGACTTCAGCGTATCGATGTGCCGGTATCGCGCCGGCCGGGTAATGGTCACATGCTCCGTCTGCATGGCGCTACAGGCAACAACCTGAGGTCCGTGAATGCTGATTTCCCACTCGGCTGCTTCATATGCGTCACCGGTGTGAGTGGAAGCGGGAAGAGTACCTTGATAGGGGACACTCTGCAACCTTTGCTCAGTCAGCATTTCTATCGCTCCCTGCAGAATCCTCTTCCATATGAGTCTGTCGAAGGCCTGGAATATATCGACAAGGTCGTGAGTGTGGATCAGAGTCCGTTGGGACGTACCCCACGTTCAAATCCTGCCACCTATACAGGTATTTTCAATGATATTCGTAATCTGTTCGTCGAACTTCCAGAGGCAAAGATACGGGGCTATAAGCCTGGTCGTTTCTCTTTCAATGTCAAGGGTGGCCGCTGTGAGGCGTGTGGAGGAAATGGCTACAGGACTATAGAGATGAATTTCCTGCCCGATGTCCTTGTGCCTTGTCAGGAATGTCATGGGAAACGTTACAACAGAGAGACTTTGGAGGTACGTTTCCGGGGGAAGAGTATTGCCGATGTGCTGGATATGACCATCAATCAGGCTGTGGAGTTCTTTGAAAACCAGCCTGCCATCCTGAAGCGTATCAAGGTGCTTCAGGACGTAGGTTTAGGCTATATCAAACTTGGACAGCCAAGTACCACCTTGTCGGGAGGAGAGAGTCAGCGGGTGAAGTTGGCTACAGAACTGGCAAAAAAGGATACGGGCTGCACATTCTATATCCTTGACGAGCCAACTACAGGCCTGCATTTCGAGGATATACGTGTACTTTTGTCTGTTCTCAATCGTCTTGTGGAGAAGGGCAATACGGTGGTGGTGATTGAACATAACCTGGATGTGATAAAGAGTGCTGACTGGATACTGGACATGGGACCTGGAGGAGGAAGGGATGGCGGAAATGTCGTGTTCTGCGGCACGCCGGAACAACTTGCGGAGTGCGGGACCAGTGCCACGGCGCCTTTCCTGAAGGCCATGCTCAGAAACTCATGTGACTGACAGAAAGGGTTACGGAGAGATACTCCAAGGACTAACTCTAAATGATAAACAATAACTGACAAACGTAATGAAGAGACCTATTCCGCTCCTAATGTTGCTTCCTGTGGCGGCCACAGCGCAGCAGCGACCGAACATCGTCTATATCATGACGGATGATCATACGGCCCAGATGCTATCGGCTTATGGTAACAGTCCCATACAGACCCCCAACCTGGACAGACTTGCCAGTGAGGGTGTACTCTTCCGACATAGTTTTGTAGCCAATAGTCTGTCTGGTCCCAGTCGTGCGTGCATGCTGACAGGAAAACACAGCCACAAGAATGGATTTACCAACAACGAACATGGCGTGTTTGATGGCACTCAGCAGACAATGCCCAAACTGATGCAACAGGCCGGATATCAGACGGCTCTCATCGGTAAGTGGCATTTGGTGAGCAAACCCACGGGTTTTGACTACTATGAAATATTGGGCGGGCAGGGAGAGTATTATAATCCTACGTTCATACAGATGGACGGTAGCAGGAAACAGGCTCAGGGCTATTGTACCGAGGTTGTCACCGACAAGGCTATCGACTGGATGGAACATCGTGACAAGGAGAAGCCTTTCATCCTCTTTGTTCATCACAAGGCATGTCATCGTGACTGGCTTCCTCCCTTGAAGTATCTTCGTTCCTATGAGGACCAGACCTTCCCTTTGCCGGCTAACTTCTGGGATGATTGGAGCGGACGTACGGCTGCACAGCAACAGCAGATGAGCATTTCTTCGCCTTTGGATATGGATCTTATCTATGACAATAAGATCTATCGTAAGGGAGACAAGAGCCGTCTGAGCGGATCTTACCTATATAATATAGATCGCCTGAGCGAGGCAGACCGTATGCAGTACGATGCGTTCTATGATTCAATCACAACGGCGTTTTATCAGAATCCTCCCACCGGAAGGGCACTCACGGAATACAAGTTCCAACGTTACATGCGCGATTATGCTAAGGTGACACGAAGCATGGATGATAATGTGGGACGCCTCATGGATTATCTGAGAGAACACGACATGCTGGATAACACGTTGGTAGTCTATACCAGTGACCAAGGATTCTATATGGGTGAGCACGGATGGTTTGACAAGCGGTTTATGTATGAGGAGAGTTTGAACACACCGCTTATCATGCGTTTGCCAGAGGGGATGAAGCGTAGGGGCGAGATAGAGGACATGGTGCAGAATATTGATTATGCTCCCACGTTCCTCGAACTGGCCGGTGCCCGGATTCCACAGGATATCCAGGGCATGAGCCTTGTACCCTTGCTCCAAGGGAAGCGCAGTCCTAAGCACTGGCGCAGTTCCATCTATTACCATTTTTACGAATACCCTGCCGAGCACATGGTCAAGCGTCATTATGGCATTCGTACCAAGCGCTATAAGCTCATCCATTTCTATAATGATATAGACGCCTGGGAACTCTATGATCTGAAGAAGGACCCGACGGAGATGCATAATCTATATGGACAACCAGGATATGAGAAGGTAACAGCCCAATTACACAAGCAACTGGAAGCCCTGCAGAAGCAGTACGATGTGCGTCCGGAGGATCGATAGATCTATGGCTCGCACAGAGAAGGCCGTTCCATGGGAAATCCTGTCAGAATCCCATCTGTCTCTCCATACAAGGACTCAGAGTTGTCTGACATGCTTATTATCTCCCCATGGTTTTTCTATTGATCCGGGTTCTGCGGGCTCACCCGATAAATCTGCGGGACAGATTCCCAGGCAGGTGATTGGTGGGGGTGGCTGGTTCTGTCCGAGCACACCTTCACTTCGTTCCGGTGTACCCGGTTACTCAGGGTACTGCCCTCCAGGCAGCGGAGTGCCATGTCACATCATCCTCCGAGGACCTGTAGCCAGGAAATCTCGTGCAAATGAGTGCAGAGTGGAGCTTGCTCCGACTATGCCGAGTGCAGCCGAGATTCACGAAGTTAAGGCTATACCATGAGTAGCCGGGGGCAACGCCCTCGGAGGCCATCCAGCCCCTGATTCATCGGGTCTGGGTCTATCCCAAATCTAACGACCGGCCAGAAAAAAAACTGCATCGCCTTTTCAGCGATGCAGTTTTTTATAATAATCGTTGTTGTCTGTCCCAATTAGTAGAACAGGTAGCGGTTGTCCACTACTTTGGCCTTCTGGTAGAGTTCACTTGTGAAGGCACTCAGTCCACGCAGCATGGATTGCATAGCCTGACCTTCCTCGGTTTTCTTATCGTAAGCACCGTCAATCTTGGTCTGGTCGATTACCTGGAAGGCATATATTGCGCCATTGCCTTTAACACCGGCCTTGAAGTCACCCTTCTTCGTGGTGGCAACAGCACCGCTCAGTGCGGGTTCGCTGCGTCCGACCTTGGTCACGAAGGCATTGTTGGTGAAGTTGATGTGGTTGATGGTGTCGGTCTGTGCACCTGCAATCTTCTGCACATCGGCAATGCTCTTGGCATCCTTCATCTTCTCCTGCAGCATGGCAGCCTTCTTGTCCTTCTGCACCTCAGTGGTGAGATAGGTCTTCACTTGCTCGTCATCCCATGCCAGATAACCTTTCTTGTGGACACCTGTGAGGATGATAACCATCAGATGGTCATTGTCACCACATTCGTAGAGGGGAGATACATCGCCCACCTTGGTATCCTCATCGAAGATCCAGCGCAGGGCGTCACGTGTGCTGTGTACATTGGCCACATAATGTTCTGTACTGCTGATAGCGGTACGAGTCTGCATGGTGTAGCCTTCCTTGGCAGCGTTGGCTTCCATGTCCTCGCTCTTGCGATTGCCGGCAATGAAGCTGCTGAAGTCATTGTATGCCTTGCCATAGGTGTCCTTGCTGAAGTCAATCTTGCGCTTGATGACAGCCAGATCATATTTGGCGGTCATTGCTCTCTGATCAGTCACCTGTACGATGATCACGCCCTGACCATCAAGCACAATCTTGTTATACTGGCCAACGGGTGCTGTGGTTACGGTCTCGATGAACTTGCGGTTGTTCTCGTCCATGGTCATGCCCTCATACTGAGCACTGGTCAACCAGGTCTTTGCACCGGGCTGGTCGTATTTCTTTGCGATGGAGTCGAAGGCGGTACCTGCATTGAGTGCCTGCATGATGCTGTCTGCGGTCAGTTCGGCGGATGCGAGATCTGTGCCTGGTGCGGCAATCTGACGAATCTCTACAGAGTCGGGACGTGTGACCTTGCTTATCAGACGGATGATGTTCATCGTGTTGTCTTGAATATTGGTGTAAGGACCCTTCTGAGTGCCCACAGCCATAGAGTCTATCTCGGTTGCGATATCTCTGGGAAGAGCCTTGGTACCGATGGGCAACTGGCTGTATGGTATCAGGCTTGATGCCTCACGTACGGTCTTGGCGGCATCTGCACCCTGAGCCAATGCTTCTGCATAACCTTGCATCTCGGTGTTCAGTGCTTCAACGTCGCTCTTGCTGGCAGTAACCTCCACGTCAATGTACTTGATGTCGCGTGTCTCCTGTGTGGTGCTGAACATCTCCTTCAGTTCAGCGTATTTGGCCTTCAGGTCGGCATCAGTCACTTCCACCTCGTCATCCTTGATGCTGGAGTAGGGAAGGGCGGCCATCAGGATGGTGCTCTCATTGATACGTCCTTCGAAGTTATCCTTTGCAGAGATGGGGTTGCTCTTGATGGTTCCTGCCAACAGTGCCTGATACTTCTGGCCAAGTGTCTGCTGGCGGATGGTCTTCTCCACGAACTTCCAGTAGTTGTACATCTGGGTGTATTGCTCTTTCACCTCGTTACCAATCTCTATGTTGCTCATGACCTCGTCATACTGACTGAGGAACTGCTTCAACTGGTTGGCGTCAAACTCACCCTTCTGGTTGCGGAAGGGAGTTTGTGAGAGCATCATATTGCGTCCGTTGTTGATGATGTTCTGCATCTCGGCATCGGTCACGGTAAGACCGAGTTTCTCGCACTCATGCTCAATAAGCTTGCTGCTTACGTAGGTCTGCCACACCTGGTCACGCAACATGGATGTCTGTTCATCGGTGAGAGAGGTGATACCATTGGTGAATTTCATCACATCGGTGTACTCTTCCACCATCTTGTTGAAATCCTGCTGGCTGATGTGGTCGCCATAGACAGTGCCGATACGCTGACGGCTCTCGCTCTGTGTGTACGTCAAGGAGCGAACAAACTCCTCGGCGATGAAGGCGAACAGGGCGAGTCCCAATACGATGACGAGGAGTTTGCCCTTGCTTCTGATTTTTTGTAATGTTGCCATTGTTTATTATGTTATTGTTTTGATTTTTGCTTACAACAAGCGTACAAAGGTAAGAAGATTTTGCGTATTAGGCCGCCCGTCTTGCATGAAAAGTGCTTGGAGGAGGCTCAAAACTTTTCCCTTAGTCCAGAACTTTTAGTTTTACCAGTTCTATTTTGGTGGTTGTCTTCTGCATGATCTTGAATTCCAAATGACCGAACCTGAGAACCTCATTAAGTTTCGGAAAACTCTGATACTCATGTAGTATAAGTCCTCCGACAGTGAGATATTCGTCGCTTTCGGGAAGTTCAAGCCCCAGCATTTCGTTGGCTTTTTGTATCTCAAGTCTGCCTGACAGCATGTATTCGCCTCCGCCCAGGTCCTTGGCTACGTAGGACACGTTGTCATGTTCGTCCTCAATGTCCCCGAAGATCTCTTCCACCAGGTCTTCAAGAGTCACGATGCCGCTTGTCCCGCCGAATTCGTCTACCACCACAGCGATAGAGCGTTTTTGGCTGATGAATGTGCTTAGCAGTTTTTGGGCATTCATGGTTTCCGGCACGATAGGTACATCCTTTACACGGGTACGCCAGTCATCTCCAGAGGACAGCCGGAACATCTCCGAACTGTGGATGAAGCCGATGATATTGTCAATGTCTCCGCGGAATACGATGATTTTTGAGTGCCCGCTCTCCACAAAGGTGTTGAGAAGTGTGGCAGAGTCTGTCTGCTCGTCTACAGCATTTATTTCCGTGCGTGGAATGGTGCAGTCCCTGACCTTTACGCTGCTGAAGTCCAATGCATTCTGGAAGATTTTTACCTCATCCTCGATATTTCCTCCTTCCTCTGCACTCTCGATGTTGCTTTGGATCAGGTAGTCGAGGTCGGCCTTGCGGAAGGTCTTGTCGTTCTTCGTCTTGCTCGTTTTCTGCCCCAATAGCCGAAGCATCAGTTTGCTCAGCATGCTGGTGAATTTGCTTATGGGCCATAGCAGGATATATATGGTGTATGCAGGTAGTGCGCAGATGGTGAGCATGCGGTTGGGGTTTAGCCTGAACAGAGTCTTTGGGAGAAATTCTCCTGTGACAATGGTGATGGCTGTGCCCAACAGGGTCTGGATGAGCAGACAGATGGCATCATTGGGACAGTAGTTTCCAGGGTGATGAATGCCCAACGGTGTGAGAATAAGGTCGTTGACCAGTCTTGCCATCAGAATGCCATAGATGACCAGAGCTATGTTGTTGCCGATAAGTATTGTGGAGATGAAGTCGCTTGAATGGTTGTAGAATGTATCTATAAGCCGACTGGTAAATCCCTGCCGTTCGCGGTCCATCTCAAATCTCAGTTTGCTGCTTGACAGAAAGGCAATCTCCGTGCCTGAGAAAAAGGCGGAGAACAGCAGGACGACGATTATTTCTATTATGAGTTGTGTGCTTGTGGTCATTTCTTTTCTTGACTATCTCTTGCCTGGAGCAGGTTGGAATCGTATCTCTTCCGGTGTTTTCCTGTCACGGTTGTGCTCCTGCATGGTGGGCTTTTGTGGGAGCGCTTTTTGTGTGGTGTCGGGAACAACCGCCACACTGTCCGTTGCAGGTGCGTTCTGTGTGTCCTCTATGGGGAATGCGCCGGAGGAGTTGCTTACACTATATCGGGTCATCTGCTCATTGCTTCGGAATTCAGTTCCTTCGAGTTCGCGTTCCGGTGTGGTGATGCGCATGTGCTGGTGGTTCCACATCTCGTGTGTGATCATGTCCCAGAAGAGTTCTTCCGTGTGGAAGACTTCATTCTTCATATTGCGGATGACCACCCGGCCACGCAGTTCCCATGTCCGTTGTTCGTGCAGATAGGCCGTGTCGGCTTGCACGAACAGGTCGATATGGAAATGCTCGTCAAATCTCTCCATGAACAGACCTTTCATGAATTTCCATGTGGTAGGGCGTCCAGGGCTGTCGTATATGTCCCATTCCTCTGCAATCATCCGGTAGCGCATCACACCCGAGTCGGAAATGAGTGTGTTGATGCCGGTGGAGTGCATCATGGGGAGGGAGTCCGTCTCGCTGATGGCTTCTGCCATGTGTTCCGTTTCTTCTGTACATGAGAAGGTGAGAACTATGAGCAGTGTCATCAGCCCCAGGAACTGGTGGCTTCCGAAAGAGGTTTCCCTATGCGGCATGTTTCTCTCTGGGTTACTGGATCTTGAACTTCATGAACCAGTTTTCGTTGAATGTGAGACCTACGTTGATCAGGAAATAGTTCTCTGTGATAAGTCCGGAGGTTGCTGGTTTGCGGCGCAACCATTGTAGATTGACATTCACCATTGACCGACTGTTGTGGTGGTTGCTTATGGGCAAGCCAAGTCCTGCAGAGAGAGTCATCTCACTGGGTCCTTCGGCTCCGTTGACACGCAGGTAAGGGGTAGAGTAATTGGCACCGACACGATATTGCATGCGCTTCATATAGTGTTTGTCGGTGGGGTCCGGTGTGTACTGTGCTCCTACAGCAAAGCGTGAACGGTTCTCGTAATCTCCCTTTGCGCCAAAATAACTCAGCTGACCTCCTTCGGTACTGCTATGCGGCGTGCGGCAATCACCCCATTTTTCAAATTTATAGTCAGCAGCCACCAGCAGACTGTTCTTGTGCTGCCATGCCACTCCGCCTCCATAGGTATATGGCAAATCAAAGGGTGACTTGGCTGTTACCTCTGTGCTGTCTCCCACACTGGTGTAGCGGGTGAGTGTGGCGTCGGACTTGATCTTGTGTCCAAGTCCGACTGTCGCGCCAAGGGTAATCCAATCGTTGGGCGTAAGGCGTATGGGGTATTGTATGCCGAGGTCCAGCTTGTAGGTCTTCAGGTCGGCATTGTGGTTGGAGTTCAGACCGCTGTACGAACTGCTGTTGGATTCTCCTTCTGTAAAGGACTGCGACATGGCGTGTGTATAGTCACCCCAGATGAAACTTGCATTCATGCCGACTGACAGATTGCCTATGGGTCGCCATCCCAGTCCGATGTAGGCTTGGTGCAGACCTCCGTCTCCCTGGTAAGTGCTTGTGGTCTTGATGGGTAGGGTGGTGGTCTGGTCGTTGGTGACAGGTCTTTCTGTGTAGAAGTTGTAGCCGATGGTGCTGTAGGGAACAAAACCAAATGAGAGTCCCAGGCCTCGACGCAGCCTCAATCCTGCATTGACGAAGTCCAGACTACAGTTCTTGACGTTCAGTGTGTTGCTTCCGTCTTTCATCCGTCCTGCGGACAGACTCATGCCTACATCCAGGATGAAACTGAGTGAATCAATGGATGCATAGGAGGCCGGGTTTTGCATGTTCACCCTGTTTCCCTGATGCAACGCGATGCCTACACCGCCCATGCCCCGGGCATATCCTTGGGATTGATCGGCCAGGGTACCCAGGCCGAAACGGGAGTATGATGAGTTGCTTCCGTTGGTCTGTGCGCTTGCCGATGCTGCCATGAATGCCATGAGCAGTATTGCTGTTTTACGGCTATTTCTTGTCATAGTTGTAATCCAGAATCTTATTCAGTCCCCTTGGGACAATGTATTTGTCTGTGAAGGTAATGCTTTTGATGCCCTCATCGAAGTTGATCTGGTCACCTCCTGTGAGGAAGACCTGTAGACCGGGGAATTTGGCGCGCATGGATTTGATGTATCCTTCTATTTCGTACTTCATTCCACGCAGGACTCCCGACCGGATGGCTGTCTCGGTATCATATCCCATACCGGGAACTTCTCCGTCGGCATCTACCAAAGGCAGGCGGGCGGTAAACTCGTGCAGCGCGTGCAGACGCATTTGCATGCCAGGTGCGATGTTTCCTCCCCAGTAATTGCCCTTTTTGTCCACGATCTCATAGGTGATGCAGGTGCCTGCGTCTATAATCAGCAGATTCTCACTGGGTTTCAATTCGCGTGCGCCCACCACTGCTGCCAGTCTGTCTGCTCCCAATGTCTTGGGAGTCCGATATCGGTTGGTGATGGGGACAGGTGTATCACACGTAAACCGCATCACAGGGAAATTCAGGGCGTTCAGTGCCCTTTCTGCCTCTGGTGTAATGCCGGTTACTGTTCCCACGATGCCTCGCGTGAAGTTGTGCTTGTGTGCAAAGGCATCCAGTCCCTCGAGAGTTTTCCCCGAGGTTTTTATCTGTTCAATAGGTGTGTTCCCGTCGAATGCTACAAGTTTTGCCGCCGAGTTACCTATGTCAACAATCAGTTTCATCGTTGCAAAGGTATGACTTTTCGCTCAATAAAAGGCTTGATGCCTGATTTTAATGTATGTATATGCCCTAAAACACTCTCTTGTGTATAATTCGTTTTTGGTCCGCGCGCACGTGTATATATTATATATAATGTGTAGGGTGATTGTGCACAATACTTATTCTTCCTTTCTTCAAAATGTACTACCTTTGCACCGATATGAGAGCAAGCATAAGGATTATTGCTTTTCTGGCGGCATTATGGCTGCAGTTTCCGCTGAATGCCCGGGAGGTTCCTGTTGGCCGGGATATCTCTTCGGTGGAAGAGATGCTGGGGCAGGATAGCGTGCAGGTGAGTCTGCTGACCTGTTCACCTGGTCAGGAGGTATATTCGCTTTATGGTCACACGGCTATCCGTTGTGTGGACTTTACCAAGGGAATGGATGTCGTGTTTAACTATGGCGTGTTTTCATTCTCTCAGCCTCATTTCATCTGGCGTTTTGTTCTTGGTCAATGTGACTATATGGTTGAGGCTGTTGGTTTCAACGGCTTTCTCAGATCATACAGGGAACGTGGTTCGCGTGTCACTGAGCAGATACTTTCATTGAACCGGGAGGAAGCTCGTGCGGTGCTTGCTTATCTGATATGGAACTGTCGGCGCGAGAATTGTGAGTACCGGTACAACTTCCTTTATAATAACTGCACCACCATGGTGCGTGATGTGATAGAACGCAATGTGCATGGGAGGGTGGTTTATCCCATACGGATACCACCTCGGACCACCCGTGAGATTCTGCATGAATATACGCAAGGTTATCCGTGGGCAGCCGAGGGCGATGATTTCCTGCTTGGCTCGGCTGTTGACACGGTGGCATCTGACCGTGCTGCCATGTTTGCACCAGAATATATGATGTGGTATGCCGATGGGGCAAGCATTATTGGGGAGGATGGGCAGAAGCGTCCGCTGGTGACAGAGACATGTGTTCTCGTTCCTGGCAGAGACGTTCCCTGTGATGAGGGGTTTCCTCTCTCCCCCGTTCAGCTGGGGTGGGGGCTGTTTGTCCTCTGCGTGCTTGTGGTCGTGGTGGAGTTGGTGTCGGGACGTTTGTTCACGCTTTGGAGTCTGTCGCTTCTGTCGCTCCAGGGACTGGCAGGGCTTCTGCTTCTCTTTATGTTCCTGTTTTCTGAACATCCGGCTGTGGATTCCAATTGGCTGATATGGCCATTCACGCCATTTGCCCTGCTGGGCTTGTATTTCTCCGTGTGCGACTGTTGTCGGTGGAGAGTGCGTTGGTGGAGTGCCTATTTCTGCTTTTTGGCTTCTTTCCTGTTATTTTACCCGATTATTCCACAGGTATTTGGGAATATAGTCGTACCTTTGACCATGTGTTTGCTCACAAGGCCGATTGGATTTTATTTGTTCTGCAGAAGAAATAGATAGTGAATAGTCCCATAGTCCGATACAGATTGCTTTGTTCGCTCATGACCCTGATGGCAGTCATGAGCGCGGAAGCACAGACAGCGACAGCCGTGCCCCGCTTGGTGGTGAATGTGGTTGTTGACCAGTTGCGTAGTGATTATCTGCAGGCATTTGCTCCTCTCTATGGCGAGGATGGACTGCTTCGTATGATGGAGCAGGGACGTTTGTACACTCAGGCGGAGTATCCTTTCAATTCTCCTGACCGTGCTTCGGCTATGGCCTGTCTGGTTACGGGCACCAGTCCCTATGAGAATGGCATCGTGGGTACAAGATGGCTTGACCGCCAGTCACTCTGTCCTGTTCATTGTGTTGCCGATGACAAATATTCTTGTCAGTTTACCGCAGACCGGTGTTCGCCTGCTTCTCTGGCTGTCAGTACCATTGGGGACGAATTGAAGATCGCCACCAATGGTCGTGGGATGGTCTTCAGTGTGGCACCTGACAAGGAGTCTGCAATCCTTTCGGCAGGACATGCTGCTGACGGTGCATTCTGGATCGAGGATTATTCTGGTCGCTGGTCGGCTTCCTCCTATTATGGGGAGTATCCCAAATGGGCCTATGATTATGATCGTGATTCGTCGCTGGTGGATCGTATAGGTTCTATAGAGTGGACACCTCTCAATGACTCTGTTGACCAGCTTGCCTATTTTGCCGAGCGCGGCAAGAAGAAACCTTTCAAACACAAGTTCAGTGGCGATCGGCGTTTCGTGATGTATAAGTCCAGCGCTTGTGTCAACGAGGAGGTGGTACGTTTTGCCTGTTATACGATGGAGAAATCCCGTCTGGGCGAGGATAATCTGACGGATATGCTCAATGTCTCCCTGTATGCAGGGACTTTCGAGCATCAGGGAGTCTCTCGTTATGGTGTGGAGATGCAGGACACATACGCACGTCTTGACCGTCAGATAGCCACCCTCATCCGTGCTGTGGAGGATAGGGTAGGCCGGGGAAATGCCCTCTTTGTACTCACAAGCACAGGATATACCGATGCCGAGGATATCGATGACCTCAGCCAGTGGCGTATCCCTACGGGTATCTTCTCCATTACCAAGGCGCAGCTCCTGCTCAATATGTATCTGATTGCCGTGTATGGTCCGGGGCAGTATGTGGATACTGTTGACAAGAATCAGTTATACCTTAATCTGAAACTTATTGAGAGCAAGAGTCTCAAGTTGACAGAGGTCCTTGAGCGCTGTGCCGACTTCCTTATCCAACTGAGTGGAGTGAAGGATGTCTATACCAGTCAGCGCCTGGCTAATGGCGCGTGGACACCGGGTATCAGCAAGTTGCGCAATGCTTACAATACACGCCATTCGGGTGACGTGATGATTCAGGTCTCACCGGGATGGGTTCTTTACAACGAGAATACATACGAGAAACAGTTGAGCCGCGAATCCTATGTGGGCTTTCCGCTTGTCATGATGGGTTGTGGCATAAAGGCCGAGAAGGTACGTATCCCTGTCAGTGTGGACCAGGTGGCTCCCACGTTGGCACAGGCTATGCGCATCCGTGCTCCGAACGGATGCCCTTTGGCTCCCCTGAATTACTGATGAATGAATTTGCTACAATATAATTAAGTTAAGATTCCTGTTAGAAATATGAATTTCGTAAATATACTGACCAAGATATTCGGAGACAAGAAGTCGCGTGACCTGAAGACTTATAAGCCCCTGGTGGATATGGTTCTTCAGGCTTATCCTGCCGTACAGGCACTTTCCAATGACGAGCTCCGCGCCCGTGTGCAGGAGATAAGAAAAGGTATCCAGGATTCTGCTGCGCCATTGCGCGAGCAGATTAAGCAGTTGCAGGACAGCATCCCCGGTACACCCATTCAGGACCGTGCCCCTATCTTCCAGCAGATCGACAAGTTGGAGAAGGACGTTCTTGATACCCTTGAGAAGGCACTCGACCAGGCTCGTCCGGAGGTGTTCGCTATTGTCAAGAGTACCGCAGACCGCTTCGCACATAACGAGGATGTGGTGGTTACCGCCACTGATTTTGACCGTGACTTGGCAACTACTCATGATTTTGTGGATATCGACGGCGACAAGGCCGTATATCATAACCATTGGGTTGCCGGTGGCAATGACGCGAAGTGGGATATGGTACATTTCGATGTGCAGCTTTTCGGCGGTACGGTGCTGCATCAGGGTAAGATCGCAGAGATGTTCACAGGTGAGGGTAAGACACTCACCGCCACCTTGCCGGTCTTCCTGAATGCTCTTACCGGCAATGGAGTTCATGTGGTGACTGTCAATGACTATTTGGCCAAGCGTGACTCCGAGTGGATGGGTCCCATCTATATGTTCCATGGCTTGAGCGTGGATTGTATTGACAAGCATCGTCCCAACAGTACAGAGCGCAGAAAGGCTTATCTGGCAGACGTCACCTTCGGTACCAACAATGAGTTCGGTTTCGACTACCTGCGTGATAATATGGCTCAGGATCCTAAGGATCTGGTGCAGCGCAAGCATAACTTTGCCATCGTGGATGAGGTGGACTCTGTGTTGATCGACGATGCCCGTACTCCCCTGATTATCTCAGGACCTGTACCCAAGGGCGACGATCAGCTTTTCGAACAGTATCAACCCTTGGTAGAGCGATTGGTGGATGTGCAGCGCAAGTTGGCTACCCAATATCTGGCGGATGCCCGTAGGGAGATTTCCGAGGGTACCGAGAATAAGGATAAGAAGAAGACCGAAGAGGGCTTCCTCGCCCTCTTCCGTAGCCACAAGGCTTTGCCCAAGAACAAGCCTCTCATCAAATATCTCTCCGAACCAGGCATCAAGGCCGGTATGTTGTCCACAGAGGAGATCTACATGGAGAACAACAACCGCCGTATGCCGGAGGCTACCGATCCGCTCTATTTCGTGGTGGATGAGAAGATGAAGAGTGTGGACCTTACCGATAAGGGTAACGAGTGGCTGGCCCGGCAGGTGGATGATCCTCAGTTGTTCGTGCTGCCCGATATCGCTTCTGCCATGTCACAGATTGAGGCGTTGGATATTCCCGAGGAAGAGAAGATAGCCCAGAAGGACAAGGTGTACAACGACTATGCCATCAAGAGCGAGCGCGTACACACCATCCAGCAGTTGCTGAAGGCTTACACCATGTTCAACCTCAATGATGATTATGTCATCCAGGAGGGCGAGGTGAAGATTGTGGATGAGCAGACCGGCCGTATCATGGAGGGAAGGCGATGGAGTGACGGATTGCATCAGGCTGTGGAGGCCAAGGAGCATGTGAAGGTGCAGGATGCCACACAGACCTATGCCACCATTACCCTGCAGAACTATTTCCGCATGTATCATAAACTGTCTGGTATGACAGGTACAGCCGTGACGGAGGCTGGTGAGTTGTGGGACATCTACAAGTTGGATGTGGTGGAGGTTCCCACCAACCGCCCCGTGATTCGCACGGATATGAACGACCGTGTATATCGCACGCAGCGCGAGAAATACAATGCCGTCATCGAGGAGATTGTCCTCATGCGCGAATCGGGCCGTCCTGTACTGGTGGGTACGACCAGTGTGGAAATCAGCGAACTGCTCAGCCGTATGCTCTCTTTGCGTAAGATTCCTCATCAGGTACTGAATGCCAAGCTGCATCAGAAGGAGGCGGATATCGTCGCTCTGGCCGGTCAGTGTCAGAAGGGCGTTGTGATGGTGGACGGGAAAGCCGAGGAGCGTATGCTGGGTAATGTGACCATCGCCACCAACATGGCAGGTCGTGGTACCGACATCAAACTGGCTCCGGAGGTGAAGGCTGCAGGTGGCCTTGCCATCATTGGTACAGAACGTCATGAGAGCAGACGCGTTGACCGTCAGTTGAGAGGTCGAAGCGGACGTCAGGGTGACCCGGGAAGCAGTGTCTTCTTCGTGTCTCTTGAGGATAACCTCATGCGATTGTTTGCCAACGAGCGTATTGCCCGTGTGATGGACCGCCTGGGCTTCAAGGACGGAGAGATGATAGAGCACAGCATGATTACCCGTAGCATCGAGAATGCACAGAAGAAGGTGGAGGAGAACCACTTCGGCGTGCGTAAGCGTCTGCTCGAGTATGATGATGTGATGAACAAGCAGCGCACGGTTGTATATGGAAAGCGACATCATGCTCTGATGGGCGAGCGCCTGGGCATGGATATCAGTGACATGATATGGGACCGTGTGTGCAACATTATCGAGAACAATGACTGGGAGGGATGTCGTCAGTGCTTCCTGGAGATAATGGCCATGGAGGTACCTTTCACGGCCCAGGAGAAGGAGACCATGACTCCCGATGCCCTGGCCGAAAAGGCTTACCAGAGTGTGTTGGAACGTTTCCGTCAGAAGAACGAGGTGATGGCAGCCAACGCCAACAAGGTAGTGACCATGATCTATGAGAGTCCCGAGGGACAGAACTATGAGATGATAGGTGTGCCGGTAATAGCAGGCCAGCACCAGTATGGCATACGCGTGAATCTCAAGGAGGCCTACGAAAGCCATTCTGAGTCTGTGGTGACAGCCTTCCACAAGACGATCATGCTCCACACCATCGATGAGGCATGGATGGAGAACCTGCGTCTGCTGGATGAACTGAAGCATAGTGTACAGAATGCCAGTTACGAGCAGAAGGATCCTCTGCTCATCTTCAAACTGGAAAGCGTGAAACTCTTTGACGAGATGGTCAATCGTATCAATGACCGTGCAGTGAGCATCATGATGCGTGCCATCATTCCTGAGTTACGTCCGCGCACCGAAGCCGATGAGTTTCCACGGCAGGCACCTGCTTCCATGCCGCGTCCCCGTCTGCAGGAGTCACGTGGAGAAACTGCCAGTGCCGCCCAGCGTGCGGCGGCGGCTCAGGACACCCGTGACCGTCAGCCTGTACAGCCGATACGTGCAGAGAAACTTCCGGGGAGAAATGATCCCTGTCCCTGTGGTAGTGGCAAGAAATTCAAGAACTGCCACGGGCGTAACCTTTGATAATTCCTTATTTCGATACACACATGAAAGCAAGTCAACAGACTATCCACCAGATAGAGCGCACCCTGCGTAAGGTGGTGGCAAAGTTTCCTTCGGATGCCGATCCTGTGATGACAGATCTGCACATACTGGTTAGTCCCTATACGGGAGAAATCAGAACTTATAATGATGATGACGAAGAACTGGACCGCTGTGTGGTGGAAGAGTGGATCAAGGCTCCCCAGGACGGATTCTTTGAGGAGGTGGCTCCTGTCCTCCGACGCTGTGTCGAGGATATGCGTTCCTCTATTGAGGACATGAGCATACTGAAGCCTTTCTCGTTCGTATTGATTGACGAGGATCATGAGACTTTGCAAGACCTCGTGCTTATTGATAACGAGGAGACACTGGTGCTTGACAGCAAACTGATTGACGGCTTGACTGATGATCTGGATGATTTCCTGAAGCATCTGCTTGAGGAGGACTGAACTTCAATAGACCATCACCAGTGCATGTCTGATGGTTTGTAGTCGGTATACGACAGTCGGGGTTGGATTCTCTCATGAGTCCAGCCCCGACTGTCTTTCCCTAATGTATACACCAAAATCGGATCCGAGGACCTTGCGGCTCAATAGAAATCTGAGATGGGGATACTGAGATGCGAGAAGCAAAAAACGAGAGGACGATACGAGAGGAACCATCGCCGTTCTATGGTGTGCGCCCCTCCTCCCTCCCATATGGGCTTTTTCCCGCAAACGTTTGCGAGCGCGGTTGCAAACGTTTGCGAGGTCGCTTGCAAACGTTTGCGGGAAGGGTTGCAAACGTTTGCGTCGTAGAGTCAAACTATAGGCCTGATATCCATAGGACAATATCCCATAGGAAGAACCATTGTTTATTCTGCTGATTCGTCCTGTTTCGTGAACTTCAGTCCCAGATACATCCCTTTGATGTTCTTCATCAGACTGTTCAGTGTTCCTAAGGTGCTGTTTACAGTGCTTGCCTTCTCTGTGATGGCTGTGGCAAATGTGAGGAGCTTGTCTGTGCTCATGGACAGTTGGAGCCCGTTTCCTTCCAGTTTCGCATTCATGTGAATGCTCTTCTTGGTGAGCGGGAAGGTCAGTATCAAGTCACTTTCCTCCACACCCCAGTTTATCTCCACATCTTTTCCGTTCAGATTCACCACGCCTGTGCTGTCTGCATTCAGCGTGAGGATCAATTTGCCGTTGGTGAATCCTATCTTGGTCAGTTGCTTGGCCAACGTGCTCTCCACTTTGTTGCTGGCCAGCGTGCTGCCGACACTTGTCAGCAGGTTCTCGCTTTCGAAGGTGACGCAGGGTTCGCTGTAAGTCCATATCCCCTGCATGTTCTCTATGCTGAGGGTGTCTGTACCCAGCAGTTTGGAGGCCAGTCCCGTCAGGATATCGGCGGTACCGCTTCCACTTGTTGCTGAACTGACGGCTTCGGAGGCAACGTTCTTCAGGATGTTCTTCAATTGTGCATGGGCTTGCATGCCACTTGTCATGGCCAAAAGCAATACGGCCATACATTTCATGATTCTTTTCATTGCTTTGTCTCGTTTTGATAATCTCTACTACAAAGATAGATAAAAATGAATATGGAAGGTTTAATTCTCTCCATACTTTTCGTGTGGAAGCGGATTCTCCCTGCCACGTTGTCACGAATTGCAACTTGCCTGCGTTTTATGTTTCATAGAAGAGGAAAAGGAGGCTAAAAACAACAAAACTCTCACTTATTTCAGCCTTGTGGCAACATTTTTATACAATTGTATGGCTGTTTGATTAAAAAATGCTAATTTTGCGGCCGTATAGTGTTATGATGTCAATGCTGTATGCCAATGTCAAGCGTCTGAGGCTGTACGGGAAATGGATATCTGAGGGGACACGAAGGACAAGAGTAAAATAGAAAAAGCATATAACAGTTTTATTAATTCAACTTTTCAAAATCAACATGGGTAAGAAAATTCTTATGTTCCTTGCTTGCGCAATCATGAGTGCAGGCATCGCTTTCGCCCAGCAGCAGGTGACCGGTACGGTCATTGATAGCGAGACGGGCGAACCTCTCGTTGGAGCAACTGTGAAGGTGAAAGGTACCACCCAGGGTGTCTTGACTGACATGGATGGTAAGTTCACCCTGAAGAATCTTCCCTCAGGGGGTAGTACTCTGGTAGTCACTTGCATTGGTATGAAGCCTGTAGAGGTGAAGTCCGCTGCCAAGATGACCATCAACATGGAATCTGTAACAACTGAACTTCAGGATGTGATGGTGGTTGCTTATGGTACAGCCAAGCGTAGTGCATTTACCGGTTCTGCTGCCGTGATTGGCAGTGACCACATTGAGAAGCTGGTCACCACCAGTGTTTCCAATGCCTTGCAGGGTACTGCTCCTGGTGTGCAGTTCACAGACAACAACGGAGACCCCGCCAGCAGCGGTATCGGTATCACCGTACGTGGTATCGGTTCTATCAATGCCAGCAACTCTCCTCTGATTGTGCTCGATGGTTCACCTTATGAGGGTGGCCTGAGTAACCTCAATCCTGCCGATGTGGAGAGCATCACAGTGCTGAAGGATGCTTCTTCTGCAGCCATCTATGGTGCCCGCGGTGCCAATGGTGTTATCCTGGTTACCACCAAGAAGGGTCGTGACCAGAAGGCAGAAATCAGCTTTGATGCCAAGTGGGGTAGCAACAGCCGTATGGTTCCCCGCTATGACATGATAGATGACCCCGGCCAGTACTACGAGATGTATTTCAAGCGCCTGTACAACTCTAATATCGCCAGTGGCATGAGTTCTGCAGAAGCATATGCCGATGCCAACAATCGTCTGTATGATGCAGGCAATGGCGGTCTGGGCTACCAGATCTATACTGTGCCCGAGGGTGAGAACCTGATTGGTACCAACTTCCGTCTCAATCCCAATGCCAAGTTGGGTTACACCGACGGTGAGTTCTACTATACTCCCGATGATTGGTACGATGAGGCTTTCCACAATGGCTTCCGTCAGGAGTACAACATCAATCTGAGTGGTGCCAGCGATCGCCTGAGCTACTATGCAGGTGTCGGTTTCCTGAACAATGAGGGTATCGTGGACAATTCTGGTCTGAAGCGTTATAACGGTCGTGTGAATGTTGACTATCAGGCTCGCAACTGGTTGCGTGTTACCAGCAACATGAACTATACCTATTCTGATTCTGAGCAACCTGACTATGGCACATCATGGGGAAGCAGCGGCAACATGTTCTATGCTGCCAACTCAATTGCTCCCATCTATCCCTTGTATGTTCGCAATGCTGACGGTTCTTACATGATGCAGAATGGTGTGCGCGTGTATGATAGTGGTACCACCACCAACTTCAAGCGCAGTGGTCTGAGTGGAAACGCGCTTCGCGACAACGTATATGACCGTTCGAAGAACTACAGGGATATGTTCAATGGAAACTGGAGCGCAGTGATTACTCCGGTCACAGGTCTGAACCTGACTGCCAACATCGCTGTTACCAGTGTCAACAGCCGTGGCAACCAGTTGTATAGCGCATTCGGTAGCCAGACTGCTTCTGATGGTGCCGCTTATGCTTCTCACGGACGTACTTTCACTGTCAACAACCAGTATCTGGCCAACTATAAGACTGATTTCAATGGTTCCAAGCACTCTCTGGATGCATTGCTCGGTTATGAGCAGTATCGTCTGAAGTCACAGAGTCTGAGTGGTTACAGTGACCACCTGTTCAATCCCTTTGTAGGTGAGCTTGACAATGCTCTGGGTAAGGATAACCGTTCTGTAGCTTCATCCACCAGCAACTATATGACTGAGGGTGTGTTCGTACGTGCCCAGTATGACTATGATGACCGTTTCTTCGTGGATGGCAGCTATCGTCGTGACGCATGTTCCCGTTTTGCTCCCGGTCACCGTTGGGGTAACTTCGGCAGCGCAGGTTTCGCTTGGGCAATGAACAAGGAAGAGTTCCTTGCTGATCAGAAGTGGATTGACCTCTTGAAGTTCAAGGCCAGTTATGGTCTGCAGGGTAACGAGGGTCTTGGCGGCTACTATGTATATGCCGACATGTATTCTCCCTCTTACAACCCCACCACAGGTGAGTACAGTACCACTCTGACACAGAAGGGTAACAACGAACTCACTTGGGAGAAGATACACTCCGTAAACGTCGGTTTCGATTTCAATTTCTTCAAGAGACGCTTGAACGGTAGTGTAGAGTACTTCGTCAAGAAGACCACCGACATGTTGTTCTATAAGGACTTCCCCCTGTCTGCCGGTTATGGAAGCAGTGTGCAGCTCCCTGTCAACGTAGGTAGCATGATGAACCATGGTATCGAGGTTGACCTGGAAGGTGTACTCGTTCGCACCAAGGACGTAGAGTGGAGTCTGAATCTCAACTTCACACATTACAAGAACAAGATCCTGAAGCTTGATCCTGCTTATGCAGAGGAGGGTATCAAGTACAGCAACTCTATCCTGCGTGAGGGCGGTTCCATCTACGAGACTTATATGTACAAGTATGCCGGTGTGGACAAGACTACTGGCACTGCCATGTATTATAAGGACGAGAACCACTACTTCGACATGGATGGCAATGAAATCACCAAGGCTAATGCTGATGAACTTGGTAAGGGTAAATACACTATGACCACCAACCGCGTGACCACCACTACTATTGACGATGCCACCAAGTATGAGTGCGGTTCTTCTCTGCCCAAGTTGTTCGGAGGTTTCGGAACTTCACTCCGTGTGAAGGACTTCGACTTGAGCGCTTCTCTTTCTTATCAACTCGGTGGACAGGTTTATGATGGTGCATACCAGGCTTTGATGTGGACTCAGGACGAGAAGGGTCTGAATATGCATAAGGATCTGCTGAAGGCATGGTCTCCCACCAATCCCGACTCCAATATTCCTCTGTGGTATGATAACATGTGGAGTTCTCTTGCCCAGTCAAACTGTGACTACTTCCTGACCAGTTCCAACTATCTGAGTCTCAACAATGTCACATTGGGCTACACCTTCCCTAAGGCTCTCCTGAGCAAGGTGAGAATCGGTTCTCTGCGTGTGTATCTGGCTGGTCAGAACCTGGCTGTCGTAAGTGCACGTAGGGGTCTGGATCCCCGTACAACCATGGGTATCGGCTCTATGACAAGCGGTACCGGTAGATACAGCACAGGCTACTATACTCCTGTTCGTAGCATCGTGGCTGGTTTGAGCGTTAAGTTTTAATCATTAAAAAAAGAAAGTAAGTATGAAACTAAAGATATATTCCGCTGTCGTTCTTGCTTCATTGCTGTTTGCCGCATGTGATGAGGTGAATGAGCAGGTGTATGAGGGCGGCAGTCTTACTTCCGATCAGCTGCAGGAGGTGAATCAGGCTGTGCCTGAGCGTGCTGAGGCGCTGTTCAACGGCATGTTTACGATGATGGGTGAGCCTCAGGGCGCTCTGAGTGCCAATCGTCCTGATGACTGGGCTTTCCCCATGATGTGCTTGTCTGCCGACTTGGAGGCAAGTGATGCCTGGATTGCTGATATCAGTTACAACTGGTTCAGCACTTGTGGTGAGTGGAGTTCTCGTAACGCAAACTATGCAAACCCCTACATTCGCTACATCACTCCTTACAAGCAGATCAGGATTGCCAACGAGGTGCTGGTGAACTATTCTGCCGAGTCAACTGACGAGACCGTAATCAACCATCGTGCCCAGGCTCGTGCCCTGCGTGCATATGATTACCTGTGGCTGGCTTCTGCCTTCCAATTCAACTATGTTGACCACAAGGACGATCCCTGTGTTCCTCTTGTAACAGAGAATACCGCCAACGCTGCTGACAATCCACGTGCTACTGTGGCCGAGATTTACGAGCAGATTCTGAGTGACCTCGACTTTGCCTGTGAGCACCTCGAGGGTTTCACTCCTTCCAACAAGAATCAGGTGAGCGGTGCTGTGGCTTATGGCTTGCGTGCCCGTGCTTATCTTGCCATGGAAGAGTGGGCGAAGGCTGCTGCTGATGCCCAGAAGGCTATCGAACTGTCTGGTTGCGTTCCTGCCAGCATAGCAGAGATGAGCACTCCTGCCTTCTGCGTTCTCTCTGAGCACAACTGGATGTGGGGTTATGACATGACTGTGGATATGGCCAACATATACAGCTATGCTACCGTATGTTCCTGGCTCTCTTCTTTCTCTGGTGACGCTTATGCAGGTGTAGGTTGCTGGACCCACATCAACAAGCTTCTCTTTGACAAGATTCCTGCTACCGACGTTCGTAGGGGCTGGTGGCTTGATGCCAACAGAAAGTCTCCCAACCTGGAGGGTCTTTCCTGGGGTGATGCTGTGGGTCAGGAGATTGCTGACCTGAATATTCCTGACGTGAAGGAGCCCTTTGATGCCTATGTGAACGTGAAGTTCGGCATGAAGACAGGTGTCGGCTCTGAGGTCAACAGCAGCGACTTCCCCTTCATGCGTGTGGAGGAGATGTACCTCATCAAGGCTGAGGGTCTGGCCAAGAGTGGCAAGGAGAGTGAGGCCAAGCAGGTGCTCGAGTCATTTGTGAAGACCTATCGCGATCCCGCCTACAACCTTGCTGACAAATTGGCCAATGCTCTGGATCCCGCAGAGGCTCTTTCCAACGAGATCTGGTTCCAGCGTCGTGTCGAGCTTTGGGGCGAAGGCTTTGGTATGAGCGACATCATGCGTCTGAAGAAGCCTGTGGTTCGTTTCCATAGTGGTGATTCAAGCAATCCTTATCCCACTGCATTCCAGTTCAATGTGGAGTATGGCGATCTCTACATGTTGCTTCGCTTCCCTCAAAAGGAGATGGATAACAACAGCGCTCTTGTTGACAACAAGGGTGGTAACCAGCCTGTGCCTGCACAGAACGGTAACCTGCGCGATGGTGTAACTGATTAAACATTAATATTTCATTTATAACATACATCGTATATGAAAGCATTAAAATATATTTGCTTGTCACTCGTTGCTTTGACGGTAGTGTCATGTAGCGATGATGACTACAAGCCTGGCAAGCCCGCCGCTGGTGGTGACACACGGGTGTACTTCTCTGACGAGAACGAGTCTGCTAAGGTGGTAGGCCTCACGGAGGACACTGTGTATGTAACCCTGGTTCGTACAGGCAACACTGCCAATGTTCTGAATGTTCCCGTGACCCTGGCTGGTACCAAGGGCATCTTCTCGGGTGCTGCAACAGCCAATTTTGCTGCAGGTGCTACAGAGACAGAGTATGCTATCGCCATCTCCGACAAGATGGAGCCTTTCACCAACTACAAGGTGCAGGTAATCGTTGATGAGGCTTATACAGACCCCTACACCTTCGAGGAGGGTGACCTGATGCCCATCATCGACCTCTCCATCATGCGTGAGGATTATGTTCCATTTGCCGAGGGTGTTTATTACTCCAATTTCTTTGGAGCATCTTGGGAAGATGTTCTGGAGTACTCTCCCATGCTTGACAAGTACCGCTTCTCTGAGTGGCTTACCGGCTATCCTATGGACTTTACATGGGATCGCAGCACTGAGACCAACCCCGACCAGGTGCTTGGTATGAGCGACAAGTACATTACAGGTTATGTACATCCCACTTACGGCATGGTGTCTGCTGTAACTACAGACGAGAAGAGTGTATTCTGCTTCATGCCCGGAGCATGGGATGATGGCTCCGATGTCTTCTACTTCGGTTTCAAGTGGACCGTGTCAGCAGGCAGCTTCGGTATCTATGCCGATTACTTCGTGGTTACGGACTATATCGGTGGCGAGGAGTAATGACTGCTCTTAGCAGGAGATAATAACCCAAGGGGGGCGCCACAGAGTGCTCCCCTTTGTTTGCTTCTACCATAATTTATGTGAGATTCTTATGAGAAAAGTGTTTTTCTTGCTCTTTGTACTGCTTGCCTCATTCGTGCCTGCCTGCGCCGAGCAGCTGACCCCTGAGGCCGCTTTGGCAAGGCTTGGCTCGGGCAAGATGAAGGCATCCGGCATTCGTAAGGACAGAATGTGTCTGGTGCATACGGCCGAGAGGGAGGATGTGAGGTTGTTCTATATCTTCCGCAATGCCGACGATGGCCGTGCAGCCATCCTGGGCGCAGATGATCTGTTGCCTGCCGTAATGGCCTATGGTATCAATGACTTTGATGTGAGCAACATGCCGGTACAGGTACGCGAATGGCTTGACTTCTATGAGGAGAGCAGTATGCAGACCATCCAGACCAGCATGCCTCGCAAGGCTCCCATACAGGGTAATCCCGTGAAGCCCCTTGTGACCAGCAAGTGGGATCAGATGGACCCTTATAACAGACTCTGTGTGGAGAAGATGCAGAGGAATATGCCTGTGGGGTGTGTGGCTACAGCCATGGCGCAGCTGATGTACTTCTGGAAATACCCTGCCAAGGGTAACGGATCACATGGTTATATGGCTTCTACAGGCGATTACCTGTCGGCAGACTTCGGCAATACGCTCTATCCTTGGGAGAAGATGCAGGACTGCTATGGCGAGCATGCCGTGGACGGTTCGTCGGAGACCGAGACCACCCCATATACTGATGAGCAGGCCGATGCCGTGGCTCTGCTGATGTATCATTGTGGTGTGGCTGTAGATATGGTTTATGACGAGAAGGGCAGTGGTTCCTATACTTCTGATGCCGCTGCTGCCATGATCAATTATTTCGGTTATGACAGGGGGATGAAGCAGGCTTATCGTGCGGTATATACCGATGACGAGTGGCAACAGATGCTCTTGGACGAGTTGTCTCAGGGACGTCCCATGTTCTATAGTGCCAGCACGCAAAGCAATGAGGGACATTCCTTTATCTGTGACGGCTTTGACGGGAATGGCTATTTCCATTTCAACTGGGGCTGGAGCGGTATGGCCAATGGCTATTACTTGGTGATAGGCTCTGATCCTCTGCACCCTCAGTATCATGGCACAGGCGGAAGTCTTCGTTCCGAAGCCTATGACCAGGGACAGAGTATCATCTTTGGTGTCCAGCCTGCCAGGGAAGCATCCAAGGCAGATGTCTGCATGGTAGCCTTGTCAACTGTAGATTGTTCGCAGGGCACCTGCAGTTCAGTCCTCTGTTCAGCCCAGGATGTCGAGGTGTCCGGCTCTTTATCCCGCGGTGTCCGTTATCTGCTTGGCGGAAAGTTCATCGCTTCTTCGATAGTTCCTTTGAATGCCGACTTGGGAGCCATCCTGCGCAATGTGGACACAGGTGCCGAGTATGCATGCTTCGGTACGAGTGCCCGATCGCTGAAGTCGAGTTACGGATACAGTTATCTGGGGCTTAACCTTGATTATGTGCCCGAGAATGGTACGTTTGACATCTATCCCGCTTATCTTCCCCTCAGCAGTGAGGGCGCTCCTCTGGGCAAATGGCAGCGGATGCAGATGCCTCCCGATGCCGTTCCTTATCGGGTGACCTTGGGTGGGACTCTGCCTGTCTTCCAGATTACCAATGTGGAACTCTCCAAGGAGGACGGTAAGGTGACCACTACACCACTGTTGTCCGTCACGGTCAAGGCCCTTGCTACCGTCAGCAAGAAGAGGCTCTCATGCTCCCTTTATGATTGGAACGGAAGCACCTCGCTCGGCTCGTGCACGGTGTCCTCCAGTCTCACTATGAAGAAAGGGGAGGAGCAGACCTTCACAGACCTGTCTTTCCGTTTGACGGATTCTTTGGCCGACAACCAGGCTTACCGGCTGGACTTCACCAGCGTGGGATACAATTATCAGTTGGGTGACCTGAACTATTCCACTTATTACTTCATTGTGGGTGATGAGAGTCTGCTGCCCGTGGAGAGTGTTCCCGCTCAGGAGTCATCCGTCCTGCCTCCCTATAGGTCCGGCATCTACAACCTGCAGGGGCAGCGTGTGGAGCGTCCCCGGCATGGCATCTATATCCAGGATGGCAGGAAGGTGCTTGTGAGATAAGCACCGGACAGTCGTCTCATGCTACTTATAGGGTCCGTTCTTCCCGTATTCGTGTGAAGAACGGACCTCTTTTCGTAAAACAATAGCGGCAATGTGTCAATTCGTCGTGTCTCGGCTTGCACGATAAGTTTGGAGGATAGATGGCAGTATGCCGCAGGGCGGGATTCCTTTACCCCTAAATATGCCCTTTTTCCCGCAAACGTTTGCGTCTCCCATTGCAAACGTTATCCTTTAACCCATATCGGTCATTAGAGTTCCTCTGGATAAGCAAGGGAAGCATATCTCGGTCTAATGACCGATTTAGGTTGGAAATGGACGAAATTGACGATAGGCAGATGTCGCGGATGAAAGAATGTGGAAATGACACAAGAAATCCAAACCAAATCACGTTATATATAATAAGAATACAACAGGAAAACCGACCATGTGCTGAAGGCCTGAAGGCCGGCTACCTGATGATGCCAACCATGACGATGCCCGACTCCCTGCTGCCACAGACCATGAGTGTGCGGCACCAGGGGGATATACCCGGAATGTGAAGGTGCACAGATTGTCTTTATAAGTAACATTAAACATAGAATAGCGTATGAAATCAAGGAAATTGGTTCTCGTGCCATTGATGTTCTGCTTCTTTGCCATGGGGTTTGTGGACCTGGTGGGCATAGCATCCAATTACGTCAAGGCCGACCTTCAGCTGTCTGACTCGATGGCTAACGTATTCCCCTCACTGGTATTCTTCTGGTTTCTCATCTTCTCGGTGCCTACGGGCATGCTGATGAACAGGATAGGGCGCAGGCACACGGTGCTCCTGTCGCTGGCGGTGACTCTGGTATCCCTGTTGCTGCCCCTCTTCGGGAATGACTTCGCCATCATGCTGGCATCCTTCTCCCTGCTGGGTATAGGCAACGCTCTGATGCAGACCTCACTCAATCCCCTGATATCCACCGTTATCAAGGGCAGTCATCTGGCCTCCACCCTCACCTTCGGACAGTTCGTCAAGGCCATCGCCTCCTTCCTGGCTCCATACCTGGCCATGTGGGGGGCCATGGAGGTGCTACCCACCTTCGGTCTGGGCTGGCGTGTACTCTTTGTCATCTATCTGCTGGCAGGAGTCTTTGCCACTCTGCTGCTGATGGGAACGCCCATCGAGGAGGAACCTGTGGGCAGCGTGTCATCGGTGGGTGACTGTCTGAAACTGCTGGGCAGGCCCGTGGTGCTGCTCTCCTTCATAGGCATCATGTGCCACGTGGGTATCGATGTGGGTACCAATACCACTGCCCCCAAGATCCTGATGGAGCGCTTGGGCTGGACCCTCAACGAGGCTGCCTTTGCCACCAGTCTCTATTTCATCTTCCGTACCCTGGGGTGCCTCACGGGAAGCTTCTTCCTCAGGGTCATGCGCACGCGTACGTTCTTTATTATTAGTGTCGTACTGATGGCACTCAGCATGGCCGGCCTGCTGGTGGGGCAGAGCAAGGCTGTGCTCTATGTGGCCATTGCCTTGGTGGGGTACGGCAACTCCAATGTGTTCTCCATGATCTTCTCCCAGGCCTTGCTTGCCATGCCCGAGAAGAAGAATGAGGTGAGCGGCCTGATGATCATGGGCCTGTTCGGCGGAACGGTCTTCCCTTTGCTGATGGGCTTCGCCAGCGATGCCGTGGGGCAGACGGGCGCCGTGGTGGTAATGGCCATCGGTGTGCTTTACCTGGCGGCATATATCCGCAGGATAACGGCATGAGGTGACGAGAGAGAGATAATATCGAAAGATAAACAGATATAATGTATAGAGATATGGAGAAAGGTTATGTGGTGGGACTGGGAGAGGTCCTGTTCGATGTGCTCCCCACTGGGTCGAAGCTGGGAGGTGCTCCTGCCAATTTTGCTTTTCATGCCGGCCAGCATGGACTGGACTCTGTGGCTGTGAGCGCTGTGGGCAATGACATCCTGGGGGACGAGGCCATCCGCCTGTTGGGTCAGAAAGGCCTTCGGTATGAACTCCCTGTGGTGGAGTTCCCTACGGGTACCGTGCAGGTAACCCTCGACCAGGAGGGTGTCCCTGCCTATGACATCAAACGCAATGTGGCGTGGGACAACATCCCCTTCACCGAGGGGATACAGAGGGTAGCCGAGCAGACGAAGGCCGTTTGCTGGGGATCACTGGCACAGCGGGATGAGGTGAGCCGCAGCACCATATACCGCTTCCTGGACCATACCCCGGAGGATTGCCTGAGGATATTCGACATCAACCTGCGCCAGAACTTCTATGACAAGGAGATCATCTGCGAGAGTATGCGCCGATGCAATGTCCTCAAGATCAATGACGAGGAACTGGTCACCATAGGCCGGCTCTTCGGCTATCCGGGACTGGACATGGAGAACAAGTGCTGGCTCATCCTGGGCAAGTACAACCTGGACATGCTTGTACTCACCTGTGGCGTGAACGGCAGTTATGTGTTTGCGCCGGGATTCAAGTCCTTCCAGGAGACTCCCCAGGTGAAGGTGGCCGATACCGTGGGCGCAGGCGACAGTTTCACAGGTACGTTCTGCGCCGGAATCCTCAAGGGGATGAGCATGGCAGAGGCCCACAGGCATGCGGTGCAGGTAAGTGCATACGTATGCACGCAGAGCGGAGCCATGCCCGAACTGCCCAGCGAACTCAGGCTCTGAAAGGGTGCCCTGGGGCCTCTTCTTGAAAAAACAAGGAACGGCAGCAGGGACTCTTGGACTTTTTTCTGTATCTTTGTCCGGTCTTGCACGCAGAGGCATGCCCGGAGGTGCAGGCATCGACAAGGAGACAACGGAAACAAGAAACAATAACGATATGAAGACAAGACATTTCATGATCGCCCTGTTGGCCATGGTCAGCGGAGCATTCTGCTCACAGAGCGCAGTGGCACAGTGTGCATCCAAGGGTCAGGGCTGCACCCGTCAGGGACAGACCTGCTGCCAGGGCAAGGGTTGCAAGGAGAAGAGTACAGCCACCGCTGCCGCGTCCAATGTGGTGCAGCTCAGTGACACCCTCTCGGGAACAAACATCTTCAAGCAGATAGTGGCCCGCTACAAGGGTCAGCCGGTGCTGGTGGACTTCTGGGCCACCTGGTGCGGTCCCTGCCGCATGGCCATGAAGACCATCCAGCCGCTGAAGGAAGAGCTCTGGGGCAAGTGTGCCTTCGTGTATGTCACGGGTCCCTCCTCCCCCAAGGACACATGGACGGGTATGATCAAGGATATACACGGTGACCACTTCTATGTGAGCGAAGCCCAGTGGGCCACACTCATGAAGCAGTTCCAGGTGCAGGGAATCCCTGCCTATATCGTGGTAGATGCCAAGGGCAAGATGCAGCAGAAGCACATAGGGTTCCCCGGTGAGGATGTGCTGCGTGAGGAACTGGTGCCCCAGCAGAAGGCAAAATAAGGACAGTCCCCCCTGGGGACATGGATGGGGTTGGCCCGCCATCTGGGAATGAAGTCTCAGGTGGCGGGCCATTTGTCTCTGATGTGTCCTCTTTTGGCAGAAGTGCTAATTTATTTAACCCTTCTGCCACGGCATCGTGACTTTTTGTCCACATCCGTCTTGCATGCCTCCCTGGCACACCCCTTGCAACACCATAGGGTGAAGCCCCAAGCCAAGGGCAAGGCAACGAGCCCGGGGATGAGGCTACGTATGATAAGTGTAACCAAACAAAGAAGTGGAGGTAAAAGCTATGTTGTTAGTACGTAGAAACAATGATTCGGATTGGTTGACCAATTGGTTCAATGACGGTTTCTTTGGAAACGACGTGATTCGCCCTGCTGTGGCAAGTGCCCCGGCCGTGAACGTGAAGGATGACTCAAAGGCTTACACCATGGAGATTGCTTCCCCAGGCCTCAGAAAGGAGTATGTGAGAGTCAATGTGGACAATGAGGGTAACCTGCACATCGCTCTGGAGGCCAAGATGGAGCACAAGGGGGAGGACAGGCACGAACATTATCTGCGCCGCGAATTCTCCTACAGTAACTTCGAGCAGACGTTCACCTTGCCCGAGGATGTGGACAAGGAGAAGATTTCCGCCCGCGTGGCCGATGGTGTGCTTACCGTGCTCCTGCCTAAGGTAGAGCCTAAGGAGGAGCCCAAGACCCAGCTCATGATAGAGGTTCTCTGACCTTTCTACCTGGGGTTACGTCCCGGGAAGCCTTTCCAGAGGGAGTGCATGATCCCCAAGGGAAACAGTGAAGCGGATGGCAGGCATCGCACGATGCCGCCACCCGCTTCTCTCGTCTCTCTCCCTCCAGGCACTCTGTCCTATGAAATCTTGAGGTATTCCTGTCCTGCGGCGTACTGCCTTCCAGGCAGGAGAGTAGGTGGGTCGTGTCATCCGGGCACACCTCCCTTTGGTCGGTGTACCCGGCTACTCATGGTAGTGCCCTCCAGGCACTTTGTCCTATGAGGCCTTGGGGCGTTCCTGTCCTTTGACTCAGATGGAATCCCACCGGGGACCGGCTGCCTGGAGGGCAGTACTATGAGTAGCCGAGGGCAACGCCCTCGGGGGCTTTTTACTTCCCCACATTGACTGCCTGGAGGGCAGAGGGGTTAGGTGGGTCGTATCATCCGGGCACACCTCCCTCTGGTCGGTGTACCCGGTTACTCATGGTAGTGCCCTCCAGGCACTTTGTCCTATGAGGTCTTGTTAGGGGTGTGATGATGACCCTTGTTAGGGGTGTGGTGATGACCCTTGTTAGGGGTGTGATGGTACCCCTTGTTAGGGGTACGAAGGTACCTGACGGGGCTGGGCTATTCCCGACATGGGCGTGTGAAATCCGTTGGTATATTTGTCGTCATACAAGAAAAAACGAAGCATCCCCATCGCCCGATGCTCCGTCCTTGTCTGTCTGGCCTGCCTGGTTTCCCAGGGGCAGACTGTCAGGGTCGTGAGTGGGGTGATGGGGATGCTTCCTGTCTTGGTTGACGGTTCCTTATTTCGCTGTTAAACTGGTGACGTTGGTGGCGGCATCGGAGGTTCCTCCGATGTAGAGACCTTGGTAGGAGTCCGTGGCATCGCTGGGGGCTGTGGTCCCGTACTTGATGGTGTAGGTGCTGCCCTTCACCATGCCTGTGGCCGTAATCAGTGAGTACGAACTGCTCACGTTCCCCTCGAAGGAGTAGGTCACCAAGGCCTTACCGCTGCTGTCGGAGAGGGTGTAGTAGCGGCCGGTCTGATAGCTGAGGGTGGATGTGACGAAGGCATAGCCCTGAACGGCTGTGCTGAGGGTGCTGCTGTTGGACCCTCCCTGGCTGCCTCCTGCACTGATGGCTATGCCATTGCCGGTAATCTGTATGTAGGAGTTGTTGTCACAGTCGAAGCCCATTTCGGCTCCGCCCTTGGTGGTGTAGGCGAGGACAGTGCCGTTCCCTATGACAATGGCCCCCGAGCGTCCGTAGTTGGAATCAACGGCATCGTTGCCAGTCGAATAACATACGGTGATGCCTCCGTCGAAGATTATCTGTCCGCTGCTGTTGATGGCATCGTCATAGGCCTTGATATAGTGGTGTCCGCCCGAGATGGTTATGCTCGTCTTGGATTCTATGCCCTCGGCTCCGCTTGACAGTGTGGTAATGGCTGATTCTCCGCCATAGAGGTTTATCGCACCCATGGCCTTGATGGCTTTGGCTGACGAACTGCCGCTGGTGGTGCTTCCGCCTCCTCCGGGCCATGTGCCGCCACCTCCTCCGCCTCCAGGTCCTCGTGATACGGTGTTGCCGGTGTTGGTGGTACCGGTGGTGGAGGAGCCTCCTGTGGTGGATGCCTTCAGTACGGGACCGTTGCCTGTGGCCGGGTCGCCCAGGGTGAAGGTGCCGTCACTCTTGATACACTTGCCTCCTGTGCCTGTGGTGGAGAGGGTGATGGTGCCTCCCACCAGGTTGATGGCCTGGTCGGCACTGATGCACTTGGCTGTCTGCGTATCCGTGCCCACGGTGAGCACGGATCCCGAGTTGGTGATGCCGATGGTGCCTGCCAGGATGTCCAGCGTGGTGTCGGCCTTCATGCCCTTGCTGCCGTTTCCGCTCATGGTGATGAGCAGGGTGGCGGCATCCTTGGCTTCGCTGATGCTGATGCTGCTGCCTGCTTTCAGTCCCGACACGTCGTCACTGGTGCAGGTGATGTTGAATGTACCGCCCTGGATGTTTATCGAACCGTCGGGGTACTCCTCCTCGTAGGGGTCATCGGCGCTGAGCTCGGCCTGTATGCCGTCATCTGCCACATTGCTGATGTTCACTTCGTAGCCTCCCGACAGGAAGTATTGCTGGCAGTGTATGCCGTCGCCCTTGGCTCCCAGGATGTTGATGACGCCTGCCGACTTCTTCAGCTGGATATACTCCTTGGCACTGATGGCATGCTTGGTGTTTCCCGTGACATTGAGTGTACCGCTCTTGTCGATCTCGAGATGTCCCCGGCAGTAGAGAGCTGCTTTCCAGTCACCGCCTTCCCCGTCGGCCAGCGTGTTGGTGGTACCTTTCTTCAGTTCGAGTGCTATACGCTTTCCGCATTCGATGTCAATGGCAGGTCCGCTGGGATTGGTGATGCTCACCCCGTTGAGGATGATGGTGGACTTGTAGATGCCGTTGTACAGGAACGACCCCTGAGAGGTGCTGCCCTTCAGTTCGAAGGACATCTCCACCTCGCTGTTGTCATTGTTGACGGTGACGTTCGCTCCGTCCATGCTCACCGTGACTCCCTGCAGGAAATAGGGGTTGACAATGGTGGCGGATGTCCCTTCATAGTTTACCTGGAAGGCCTCCGGCATGTCGGTGTAGCCCATGATGTCGATGCTGTCCCTATGGATCTCCACGGTGTGTGTACCACTGACGAGGACGAGATGGGTGAGGTCATCGCTGAAGCTCATCTCTTCGATGATGCTCACCGGGGCATAGTTGGTAGTGCCGTCGGTGCATGCAATCATGAGGGCCTTCTGCGCCCATGCCATACAGGCTGTGAGGCAGAGTGTGAGTAAGAGAACCGTGCGTTTCATTTCTTGACCTTACGCGTCTCCTTGCCCGCCTTGATGATTATGACCTTGTTCTTCTCGTTGCCCTTGGCGCGTGTGCCGTCCAGCAGGAACATGCTGGCAGGCACCCTCTTGGCTGTCTCTGCAGAGATGCTGATGCCCGAGGCCTGCTCTTCCAACTCGGTGAACTTCATGGATACGATGTCGTCCATGAGCAACGTGAGGACCTGTCCGTCCCGCATGGTGAGGCACATCTCCGTTTCGGTGTAGTTCACCTTGCTTATCTCTGCCAGGGAGATGGTCTTCTCGGAGGCTTCTGTCTTGATGGACAGAGCCGGGATGATGTCCGCATACGCAGGACAGGCCATCGCCAGCATGACTGTGAGGATAAAGAATACTGCTCTTTTCATTGTCCTGATTTTATAATGATATCTCTGACGTTTTGTTTCTATTTGGCCTCAAAATTAGTGTTCCTTTTGTGAAGACGCTTTTTCTCTTTTGTCATAATGTTGTGCTGTTTCTTATATGATTGTTACTTTTTCCTGCCAATGTCTTCCTAATTGGATATTTTTAGTACATTTGCGGAATGAAACAAAACGCATGTATGGTTAGGGAACCTGTTTCGAGACTGAAGCGTCCGACTGCCGAGGATTTCGGTGCGACCCTCGTGGGTGGTACGGAGAGTTACTTCGGGGACGTCATGGTGTTGTTGCATGCCAATAGCCATATGCTGCGACACACCCTGGGCGCAGGCACCCCGCATCGCATGCAGGACATCCGTCTCTGCTTCCATGAGGCTGGGGATGCTGAATGCAGCGTCAACCTCATGCGCAAGCACCTCGGTGCAGGGGTGCTTGAGTTTTATGGTAATGGAAGCATCTTCCAGTTGCATGAGGTGAGTGATGACATCAGCCTGGTGGAACTGCTTATCTCATCGGATGCCATCGGTGAACTGATGTTTGGCAAGGTGCCTCCGATGTTCCAGTGCAGGGCAAACTATGCACTGGTTGAGCTTAATGCGGAGGAGCAGGAATGTTATAAGGAGATGATAGCCCTGCTGCACCGCATGTTGGGTACGGGGGGAGAGGCTTCGCCTGTCGTGCGCGGATTGTTGTACTCCATTCTACACTATGCCCTGGGACTCCTGGACAAGCGTACTGAACTGGTTGGAAACAAGCGGAACAGGCAGAGCATTGTCTTCCATGAGTTCTCCCGTTTGCTTGCCCAATCCGATGGCAAGCAGCGCAGGCTGGGGTATTATGCCAGGCAGTTGAATGTCACGGAGCATTACCTCAGTATGGCCGTAAAGCAGATGAGCGGCAGCACCCCCAAGGAGTTCATCGACAGTGTGGTTGTGGCGGAGATAAAGGTCTTGCTCCGGTATTCGGACCTCACGGTGCAGCAGATCGCTTATCGCCTTGATATAGCATCGGAGAGTTTCCTCTGCCGCTTCTTCCGTCGTATGACAGGCTTCACCCCTTTGGAATACAGGAACAAGGCTTTGGGGTAAGGGGAAAGCAGGAATGAATCATGAAGGAGGGCATACCGTCATCAGCGGTATGCCCTCCTTCGTTGTGTCGGACTATAGAACGGCTCAGCGGAAAGACACTGGGGAATAAGGGTTCACCCGATGAATCAGGGGGGATGACCGTACACCGCAGGACTTTTTTCATTAGACACGGATTGGGACGGATTGGACTGATCAGACGGATTTCCTTGTGGATGGA
>JBJEKL010000044.1:0-4145 GCA_051878615.1 Bacteroidaceae bacterium
GTATCTCTTTCCCCTTCATGCGTCATAATATTTTGGAAGGGAAGAAAACAAGATTTATCGCTGCCGAACCTGCCAGCTGTCCCAAACTCACTCATGGCGTGTTCCAGTATGACTTCGGAGATGTTGCAGGATATACACCTCTGTTGCCCATGTACACATTAGGTCATAACTTTATGCCAGCCAATATTCATGCGGGAGGTCTGCGTTACCATGGTGCGGGTGTAATCGTAAGCCAGTTGCTTAAGGATGGATTGATGGAGGCGACAGATATCAGGCAACTGGATTCCTTCAAGGCAGGCATGCTCTTTGCCCGTGCCGAGGGAATTATTCCTGCTCCAGAGAGTTGCCATGCCATTGCCGCAGCAATAGATGAAGCCGAAAAATGTAGGGAGACTGGTGATCCGAAGGTGATTCTTTTCAATCTCTCAGGACATGGTCTCATTGATATGTCTGCTTATGACCAGTATCTCTCCGGGTCACTTCAGAACTATGAGTTTACGGATGAGGATGTTCAGAAGAATCTTGAGAAGATAGAGAAATACGTTTGATAATTTTTGTTCCGGCATCTATGCCTGTTGGGCGTGGATGCTGGATTTCTTAATAATCTAAAAAGTCTTGTACTTGTAAATATGATGGAGAAGCATAACAAAGAACGCAGAATGTACATGCGTGTACGTAATATATGTGGACTCTTGGGTGTAGTTCTGCCTTGGCTGGCACTCTTTTCGGCAGGTGTGGCCTGTCATCCCAGTCCGGAATGGTGGTGGAGTATATCGGCCACATATTATCAGTCTCCGGCATTGGTGGGCGTACTATGTCCTGCCTCGATAGTACTCATCTCCTATATCGGATACAATCGTCTGGATTATTGGATTACCACTTTGAGCGGTATATTTGGATTAGGCGTGGTTCTCTTCCCCTGCCGTGTGTCATGGATTGCTGATGGCACACCCGTAGGATTTTTTCAGATTCCTATGGAGATTTCCAATTATTTACATACGATATGTGCTTCCTTCTTTTTCCTGCTTATAGCTTTCAATAGTTTCTTCCTCTTTACCAGAACAGGCGGTGAGATGACTTCCCGTAAACGCGTTCGCAACCGTATCTATCGCATTTGCGGTGCGGGCATGCTTTTCTTTGAAGTCGTGTTTGCTGTGCTTTCACTGTATGATGCTCCCGGTTATTGTGTGATGATTATAGAGATTATCCTGTTGCATCTGTTTGGTTTTGCCTGGTTGACCAAGGGAGAGGCTTTTCCCTGCTTCAATGATACTGTGGCAAAGTAAATCATGTGGCCCAGGGGCATGTTTGATATGCTGATTTGTAAAAACGGATAACCTTGGAACAGTTAGCGGCTCTTTTGGAATCCCCCTTGTCGGTTATGCTGGCAGTCGCTTTTCTGCTATTGGCATGGTTCTTGTTTCGCTATGCTGGACAACTTTGGTGGGTTCGCCTGTTGGGTAGTCGTAAGTGTGGCATTACCCTTATGGCAGGAGTGGCTGTTTGCCTGTTGATTGAAGGAACCTGGGCTGTATCTGTACATTCCAGTGCTTGTTTTGTCATTTTGATGTTTTTCCTTCTCACTTCGCTCTCCTTGGCTGTTCTGAAGGGATTGAGTCATCATGCGGGCTGGGTATTTCTGCTTAATCATTTGGGCATGTTCCTCATCTTGTTTGCATCATACTTTGGCTCGCCTGATGTTGTTCGGGGCAAGATGATTGTTACAGCCGGCGAATCTGCACAGGTTGCTTATGACCATAAGGGTAGGGTGTTCCCTCTTCCTTTCCAGGCGACCATGCATGACTTTAGGATTGATTATTACGCGGATGGTCATAGTCCTCGTCAATATACCAGTACGTTGGTTGTCAATGGGGTTGATACTATTTATACATCAGTCAATCATCCCGGCAGGCTGTCAGGATATTCATTTTTCCAGGATAGTTTTGATCAGAGGTCACATCGTTATACAGTAATTCAGGTTGTACGTGATCCATGGTTGACTGTTATCTTCTGTGGTATGTTCCTGTTGACATTGGGTAATGTCTTGTTGCTATTTGGCAGATGGCATTCGCGTGTGGTATGGCCCGTTACCATGGTAATAGCTATTGGCTTTACGGCTCTGACCATATTGAAGATAAATTTTGAGACACTTGTGCCTGCCCTGCGTTCCTGGTGGTTTGTCCCGCATCTGCTTATCTATATGGTCGCTTATGCCCTGATGGCATTTGCTGTCGTGATGTGGCTGGTGGAAAATCTCTCCCGCCCTCACCTGCATCTCTCTCATCATTTGATGCGCTCATCATCGGCTCTGCTCATTATCGGTATGCTTGCAGGTAGTGTTTGGGCACAGCAATGCTGGGGTGATTATTGGGCTTGGGATCCTAAGGAGAATTGGGCTGCTGTCACTTGGCTGTTCTCCCTGGTATATCTCCACATGAGATCTCATCGTACAACAACGGCTTTCATGGTGATACTTCTGGCTTTCCTTTCCTTGCAGATCACCTGGTATGGCGTGGACTTCCTGCCATCGGCGATACACAGTATACACACATATAAATGAGAATCAACGGCAACATTATTAATCATCTAAGTAATATCCACATGAAAAAGTTTTTAGTTACAGCGTTTGTGCTTTTGCTGGTTTTCGTGTCAGGGGTTGCAGTTTATCGTTTTGCTTTCCGTAAATCGATTCCTGAGGCACCTGCGCCCCAGCAAGTGGCTGCCATTCTGGAACAGAATGGATGCCATGCCTGCCACACTGGTCAGGATGGCATTCCTTTCTATGCCAAGTTGCCCTTTGCCGATCCTATCCTTGCTCATGTTGAGGTTGGTACGCGCTTTTGGGATTTAAGAAACGAGGACCTTGAAAATCCCAGTGAGGTTCTTCTGGCCAAATTGCAACACTCTGTTACATACGGCAACATGCCTTTGGTTCAGTATAGACTGATACACTGGGGCACAGGTTTCAACAAGGCTGAGAAGAGTCTGCTTACCGAATGGATTCTTCTGCAACGTCAGGAACGTTATGCAACGGGTAGTGCCTGTGATGCCTATGTACAGCATGTCTTGCAACCCATACCTGACAGTCTGTCTACAGATGTACGCAAGGTGACTCTTGGCCGCAAGATGTATAATGATGTTCGCCTATCTCTGGATGGAACATTGTCCTGTGCCACTTGTCATGTTCTTGGTAAAGGCGGAGCTGATCCTCGTGGTACCCGCACCAGCGAAGGTATCTATGGTCAATTTGGTGGCATCAACGCACCTACAGTCCTGAATGCCGCATTCAATGTCGATCAGTTCTGGAACGGTCGTGCCCACACTCTTGCCGATCAGGCGGCAGGTCCTCCTGTCAATCCTGTTGAGATGGGTGACCAGACTTGGGAACAGATATGCGAACGCCTTTGTCAAGACGCTGCTTTGGTTGCGGAGTTCCAGACCATCTATTCAGAGGGTGTTACACAAACCACAGTGACCGATGCCATCGCAGAGTATGAGAAGACACTTATCACACCCAATGATCGTTTGGATCAGATGCTCAAGGGAGATGAGAGCGCTTTGACAGAGGAGGAGAAGAAGGGACTTGCTATGTTTATGGACAACAGTTGTGCCGTTTGTCACGTAGGTAAGACTTTAGGCGGACAGTCTTTTGAGTCTCTTGGTATCTTTGAGGATTACTATGCAGCACGTGAGCAAAGCAATCCAGACGTGGTATACAATGATGATGACAAGGGGCTTGCCGGATTTACAGGCAAGGATGCTGACCTTCATAAATTTAAGGTACCAGGCTTGCGCAATCTGTCAAGGACTGCGCCATACTTCCATGATGGTACACAGGCAACCATTGAGGATGCCGTACGTGCCATGTTCCGTTTTGAACTTGGTGTAAAGGATGTTCCTGAGGCAGACATTACCAATATCAGTGCATTCCTCCGCAGTTTGGACGGAGAGACTAAGGAATAATTCTCCATGGCCACCACACTTCTTTCCATGTGTGGTGGCTTTTTCAAATTGTTCGAAACCATCCGTCATCAGATCTGGGTTAAAACAAAGGCGAGGAAATACTCTTTTACGGTCTGATGTCCGATTTTGGTTAAATGTATTTTGCCATGAACTCCTTAGCTGTTCATATGGCAATTATTCCT
>JBJEKL010000045.1:0-17107 GCA_051878615.1 Bacteroidaceae bacterium
TTGTAAGTCTTGTAGGTGTCATGTCGGGAGCTGTGACCAATACTCCGGGACTTGGCGCCGCCCAGCAGGCATTGCTTCAGGTAGATCCTGATTCCTATTCCGCGACGGAAGATATTCCGAACTGGATGCCTTTTTCCCGCAAACGTTTGCGTTGAAGATGGGGGAATTTGACAGGAAGTCCAATGGCCGATTTGGGATTATCTGAAGATGATGTCCTTTGGCTTGTCAAGCGAACCTCCTTCGTTGAACTTTTGGTTGTCTGGCAATGGCGTGTCTTTAGCCGTACCTTTCTGCATCAGCACCTTGAGTTCATCAAGATGATGCCGATACACATCGCGTGGAAGTGAGTGGTGCTTCTTGCAGATGGATGCAGCCATGCCAACCACCTCGCCCATCATGCCGATGGTCCGCATCAGACGTGTGGAGCCCAGGGTGACGTGCGTGACGCTTATGTTGCGCCCGGCCATGAAGAGGTTGTTCACGTTGCGTGAGTAGAGACAGCGATAGGGGACTGCATAGGGGTAGATGGGATTATGCTTTGTTTCTGCCTTGAATTCATTACCCGGGAAATACCTTGAGTTGATGGAATCGGGGAAATGGAGGTCAAAGTGCCAGTTGGCTGTAAACGACGCATCTTCGTGGAACACGTGCTTGTCCACATCGTCCTGCTTGAGGATATAGTCACCCATGAGTCTGCGGCTTTCCCGCTTCCCTGCCACATAGGCTACCCATCCGAGCCGTTTCCTGGCATATTCAGCTCTCTTGGAATAGTGATTCTTCAGAAAACTCCAGTTGGAATAAATGACCATCATACCATAGTCCCGGATACGTTCGAAGTCGTACACCTGATCGAGATTCATGCCGGTTTCCCATGTCCATTCGCCCATGGTCACTTTCTCGCAACTCTCTTCATTGAAGGTAATACCATAGCAGAACTCCGGGAAGGTGGTCTTCTTGTCATCGTCTACAGAATACCATTGTACGGAAGAACCCATAGTGAGGTTGTCCTCCTTCTCAGGTGCGAGTGATTCGCCGAATGCCTCTCTTCCTTCCCGACCCATACGGAAGTCGGCACCTGCCAGAAATCCAATGGTGCCATCGCCTGTACAATCGCAGAATAGGGGAGCGGAAATCTCCACCTCTTCCCCTGTAATGGTATTTCGGCTGATGACCGATTGGATGATGCCAGGTTGAGCCATCTTGACGGCCACTGCATGGTAACAACTGAAGAGTTTCACGTTCTTCTCTCCGTTAATGAATGATTGCTTCTTCTCGTCTTCGTTGCTTTCTGCCGGGCGGGCGTTGCCGAAGGTCGAGTGTCCGAACTCACGTATCATGCGGCCCAATGCAGGATACTTGCCTAACTCGATCTTTCCGCCAAGATGAACGCGCACCTCAGAACTGTTGTTTCCTCCCAAGACCGGGCGGTCATGGATGAGGGCAACATTCATTCCAAGGCGGGCTGCAGAAGCGGCTGCACACATGCCGCCGATACCACCACCCACAACAACGAAATCATAGTTGCCGCCATCAGAGGGGTGCATGGGTAGTGTGCCATGAAGGCGGCGAAAGGCTTCCAGTTCTTTGACGTCAGAAGGTGGAAGCGAATCCTTGTCGGTGGTAAACCAGATGGCGTCACAACGCCCGTCGAAACCTTTCTGGTCAGAGAGTGTCAGAATGTTGTTCCCTTTCTTCAGCGTTGCGACACCTGCATATTGCCACATCCATCTGTTCCCCTTGGTTCCAAGAATAGCAGGAAGTGCTTTTCCGTTTACCTTTATTTTAAATGCTCCTGGACCCTCCTGGTCACTCCAGACAGAAGTCCAGTTGTAGGTACGTACGTAGATGTGATATTTGGCAGTCCGGATTATGCTTATTGTGGTAGATGCATCCTTTACGGGAATGCCCATGCCATGGGCAATAAGGTAGGGTGACCCCATGAGATCCATAAATTGTTGGTCTACCTGCCATCCTCCCTTGTCTCTGAAATTTTCTGACTCAACCAGTAGGCTGGTAGCCATTGCACCACTCATGTTGCAGAGAAAAGCCAGAGCGAGGAATAATCTGTTCATAGTGTGCCTTGTTATCTGTCCTTATACATTATATAATATATGTATGTGCGCGTGCGTGGGGAAATGACAGATGTCATTTTGCAAGCATTATCTGGTGAGGGAGAACTTCATGGTCATACCGAAGTCTTGGGTCACGGTGGGATAGCTGCTGCTGGAGAGCAGAGGCTTGGCTCTCTGACGGTCGTAGTAGAGCGAGAAGGTCACCATGCGGCTCATGGCGTAATCGATTTGTGCAGTGGTCTTGATGGCCATGTTCCCGCTTGTGGCTTCACATAGGCTGGTTTGCAGGTCTCGCTTGATAGCGTCCTGGTTGCGTAGGCTGAAGTCAAATCGCAGGTTGAGCGAGTGGGCAAACTTGTTGGCCGTTCCTTTGCTGGCAGAGGTGTTGTCATTATCCTTTGCATTGGCGGTCTTGTCCTTGTTCTTCGAGGTGCTCTTGCTGGTCTTCTGACTTGCCTTGCGTGCACCGAAGAGGCTTGCAATGCGGAAGTCGCTGATCTTGTATCCCCATCCCAGAACAAAGTCCTTGGACCCTGTCTCGGTAACTTGTGCGCTTGTGGTACTCAGAGAGAGCACTCGTGTGGTCTTGTATTCTGCCTTGAGCGTCATGTTGTTCAGGAAGGTGACGTTCAGTCCGATCAGAGGCGAGAAGGTCTCGTTGATACTTACCGTACCTATGTCATACATCGAGCTGGGTACGTATTGGCCTGTGGTGGTGTTCTGCATGAATCCGACTCCACTGCCCATGCACTCAATCCATGAACTGTAAGAGTTGTAGGAGCCCACAGAGTAGATACTCTTGTAAGAGTGTGTGAGTGTGATGCTCTTGAAGTTGTCCCTTAGCCAAGGCAGATTGGAAAGTCCCTTATAGTTGATGCTCCAGTTAGGCAGCATTTTGGTAATGGACGGGAAGATGTCAAGTCCCTGACGTGAAGCACTCTTGCCTGTGTAGGCTGCCAGGAAAGCTGGTATCATCACATCAGGACTGTACATGTCTACGGTTCCGTTTTCGGGATTGAATGTTCCTGTCATGCCTGTACCCTTGGGGTAGGAATGTCCCAGATACTGACTCTCTACCCTCTTCTGGAAAATGGGGAGATAACTTTGGAGTCGGCTGAATGTCTTGCTATAGTAGCCGTTGTGGGCATTTCCTCTGCTTTGGAATGCTGTGCGCAGGCTAATGGTGGTCATGTTGAATGAACCGCTACGTGTGGTGGGACATCCCTCGTACATGAATTGCATGGAGCGGTTGCGGTTGTCTGTCCTGCTCATGCTTAGGTCCACCTTGAGGTCCGTGAATGGTTCGACAGCCATCTTGACCTGTACATCTTCGGTCGTGGATGAGGCCGCAGGTGTGGATACGCTGTCATTGACAAGCAACCATCCGCGTTCTTTTGCCTTGTCAATGTAGGAATCTCCCACGGTGGAGAATGCAAAATCAAGTCCGGGAGTGAAAGAACTTCCTGCGCGTTTCTGGCCAAGCATGTCACCCACAGAGGGCATGAAGCCAGGTAATGTGAGATTGTATGTGTTGCGGTAGCTGACACTGACGTTTCGTATCATCATCAGGAATCGCGCACTGCTCTGCAGGAAGGAATATCCCTTCTGTTCCTCGCGCTTAGGCAGAGCCACCACACCCAACCGGATTTGTGTGGTATCCTTGGGTGAGCGTATGATTCGTATGGTGTTGTCATCCACCTTCTTTACTTTCAGTTTGACGCTGTGTCCGCTCTTGTCAAGTGCTGTGATGCGCAGACGTTTGGAGTTTTGCCCATGATTGACGTTGATGGCAGAATCGGGATAGAGAGTCAGCTCTTGGGTGAATCCCTTTGTCTTTTTCTTCTGCTGTGATACACCATTGACATTTGACTGACGTGCTCCTGTCCCTGCTTTCTGCTTGGCCAGGATGGAGTCGACGGGTACCCCTTTCTTTTGAGCTTCAGCCTCGGCTTGTGCACGTAATTCCTTCTCCTTTTCCTTTTGTGCTTTCTTCAGTTGGTCAGACTTCTCTTTCTCCTGTCTCTTTTTGTTGGCGGCATTTTTTGCGTTGCTGGCCGAGAACCTCTTGTTTGCTTCACTGAGGAATTTACTATGGTTGTAGAGTTTCTCCAAATCCAGTTTGCCGTTCATATTCAGGTTTCGTTGTGTGTTGATGGTATGTCCCAGTGTGCTTCCATCTTCCAGTTCTGCTCCTCGCTTCCATGAATAGTTGGAGGTGTATGATGCATCAAGTGAGGTCCAGTCAAGCAAAGGAATTTTGGAGAGAGGTACCTTGTAGCTGATAGTAGTGGTCTGTGTGTAGTCCAGTGGGCGACCGAAATGACGCAGACTCATGCGGACACTATCCTTCCAAGCCTCATATCGGTCAGGATAGAGATCTTTGTTGACCTGTGTGTAGGGTTCTTCTATTTCGGCGCGTGTTCCGCTTTGGAAATTAAAGTGCAAGGCTTTGAAGATATCCCACCGCAACTGGAAATTGCGATTCCATAGGAAACTCTGGCTGAAGGTTGCAGGCAGTGAGTTTTTTACTTCCAGATTGTCAAGGTCACGTTCCTGCAGTTCATAATAGGTACGGTTGATATCCGTGCTGAAGGTAATGTTCTGTGGCGCAAAGGAGAGGTTCTGAGCCTTCACGATGTCCAGCCATTTGGATTTCCCTTTTATTTTCTTAAATGGTTCCCATGGTTTCCAGTTGGGATTCCATGAATAGTTCATTCCGCCTTTCCATGATTTCTCATGCTCATACACGGTGGTCTCACCTTGCGTGCTTTGGCTGGAATGACTGTAGTTGAAAGTGAAGTTGGCCGGGTCGTAGGGCATGGGATGCTTGCGTGTGGCAATATTCACTTTGATGCCACTGAAGGAGAGATTCTTGCTTACCTCTGTGCGTGTAGTGAGGTTGCGTAGCGAATCCTTTTCGCGTTCTGTGGAAAGTGCGTCCAATGCGTCCTTGAGCAGCATGTCTGAATCAAAAGGATTGTATTTGGGCTTTACTGTCTCTTTACTATAGCTATAATATAGGGGGACAGACACCTTAGCCTTCTCTGGCAAGATGCGGCCAAGCTCCATGTTCGTGGTTACGGAATAGTTCAGGTTGTCCTCATCCTTGCGTGCCTGTACGCTTTGCTCGATACCTCCGAAACCTGCGGTTTCCATGTGAGCGTTTACTCCCACCGAACCGATATCGCTTAATTGGACATTCATATTTCCTTGGGCAGCCCATCCACCATCGTTGGAAAACTCCTGTAGACGAAGTTCGTTGGCCCACACCTCAACACTTTTTACAGTACGCCCATTGTTTCGTATACCTATCATGATGGTTTTCACTTCTCCTAAAGTGGGGTTACCCATAATGGATATGCGGTTCGATGGATTGTTGTCGTCGTATTCCGAGAACAGACGTGTCATACTGGCTTGTCCTAAACTGCTTTGTGCATTGCGTGCCTTCTTCAGTCGGGTGAAGATGTCCAAGTCTATATCGAGCATGTTCTCCTGTGGCCATACGGCAGCACGTCCACTTGGGCTGTAGGTGTCATATATACCCTCCGGAGTCAACTTCAGGGGAACTTCGTATTCGTAGAAGTTGCTCTTGTAATCCGAACCTAATCGGAGGAAAAGGCTGGTCTCTCCGTCGGTTGTTTCTGTGATGTTCTCATTGAGTGCATTCGCGTGTACATACATCTGCAGGTGTTTGTATTGGCGCATGTCATAAGAGCAGTTTTTGTAAACCGCTCTGGCATCACCAGGACTGAGGTTGCGTGCAACCATGGCCATTGCCTGTTCGTTGCTTTCTACCAGCTGTGTCTGCGTGGGGTCAGTCACCCGGCTGATACCAGGAGGCAATACATAGTTGACTGGCGTTTTGTCGTTGTTTTCCTCAATGTTGACTGTACTTACTTCCAGGGTGGCATTCTGCGCAGGTGCTTCACCTGTGTATAAAGCCTGCTCATAGGTACGCCAATCTCCATGGACGAGATCCAAGGTGGCCAGGCGCAGGATGATATCTTCCTGGAAGCCTGTAAGGAACATACGCATGAAACGTATGCTGGTGAAATCCTGTATGTTACCTATTTTCTGCTCGTAATTGCTCAGGGGAATGCGGAACAGGTACCATGTGCACTCCTCGGTGTTGCCGTTACGCAGTTTGACACTTGCAGTACGTTTGTCCGCTATATGATTGCGTCCTACCACCATATCCTCAGGACGTATGCTCACATGATACTGATAATACTTCTCGTATTCGTTGAGTGTGTAGTCCTGGTTGATGTCTTCCACGTCTGGCGTGCTTTTCCATGCTGTCTCGTAGGATTCTGGATTCGTATCAGAATCTGCACTATTACCTTGAGGCATGTTTACACGCTTGTATCGATCCAGGATAGAGGTTTGCAGACGATCGAAATCCGTTCCCCTGTAATAGTGATAGTTGTCATTTGCCGGATCGGCCTGTATGCTGTCATAGGTCTGCTGATTCACGATGCCTTGTATCTGCTGCAGATAGTTGGAATAAGTGGAAAACTGTCGTTCTTCCTCATCATTCAATCCATTCAGTCCCACATCCTGGCGTGCCCGTGCTCCCGGCTCGTTGTTGAAGGCATAGGTGACACTTGTAGTGTTAGGTACTCTTCCCCACAGCCCTTCAGTATAATAGTTGCTGTTGCCATCCACAGGCATTCCACTCTCGAAATATTTCTTCCCGTCCTTCAGAATGTCCTCACTCACCTCGCCCAGGTTAATGTAGAAGTCACCCCCATGATTGCCAGGCAGTTCCTTTTTATATATGAATGGGTCCATCATCCAGAACTCAATGTATTCGATGTTCTGTGCTTCGAAATCCGTATTGTCCAGTTTGCGCATCATACCTCCCCATTTGTCAGCAGGATTTTTCAAATGTCCTGATGCGTCTATGTCGGTTGACAGGTTATATGCTCCCCGCTCGTTGGGGTAAAATGCAAGATTGAGTACGTTCAGACTGCTTGCGCTGGTGTAACTGTTCTGCTGTTTTTGTGGGTATAGTTCACGTTCGTACACTTCACGCACATAGTGGTTGGACAGTTGATTGAGGTCACTCTTGATGTGACTTGGTGTGAGAGTACTACTTCTTCTGGTGAAGATGGGATCCACGTAATACCAGGCCAGCAGCGCGCGATTGTATCCATAAGCAAGGTCGTTGGAGAGCTTGCTTTCGGGGAACATGCTGGGCGTGGATGACATTGTCCAGTAGGTGGGTTGGGTGAGACTGCTCTTGTAGCTGCTACTTTCGAAGTCATCCAGATAGGAGGCGCTTCCTTGTATCTTCTTGTTTTGTCCGGCCAGTAATTGTGCAAACTCAGCATTGAACGTTATCTGACTGGGTTGGGTTGCCTGGATTAGAGGCAGTTTGTCAATGAGGTTGGTGAGCCATTGGCTCTCCTTCTTCCAACTGATGTGTGCACCCCACAGAGTATTCTTGAGCGGTTCGTTGCCCATATTCACTTTAGTGGTAAGTGGCTGTTCGTTGAGAAACATTACCGTTCCACCCAGTACCAGATTCTTGCTTACCTCATAGTCCATGTTCACACCAACCATTGTCTTGCGTTGCATGCCATAGTTGTCATTGCTTTCCACGCTTGCGTTGATGTTGGTCCCCGCGTCTATCAGGCTTTGGTTGATGATGGTCACGCGCCCCATACTATAGTCTACAGTATAGTCGGTATTCTCTGTAAGGGTTACTCCTCCGGCTGTCACTATTACCGAGCCTTGAGCCACGTTGGTAACTCCAAGGTCAATTTCTGCGGCGTTGTTGCCTTTGTAACGGCCTGTCAACAGAAATTTGTCGTGTTCGGCAATCTGCTTTGCTACAGTCTTGGTACTGTCATATAGTTCTTCGAAGCAGTACTTGTCGGCCAATGCATCGTTTTTGATCCAAGTTCGCAAGTGCTTTCCGAAAGGCTCTGTAACGGGGAAGATGATACGGCCCTTCTGTATGGTATATCCTTCTACGAAATCAAACTGCCCGTCGGCGTTGGCATTCCCCTTCGAGTCCAGCCGGTCAAGGTTCATGGCGCGAAGCAATGGGGTGCTCTTCAAGGATTCCTCTGGCAGGTAGGTGAGGTATACTCCTGTGGAATCACTCAGATATTTGATATCCAAACGGAATTTTTCTTTTTGTACATTGTTTGTTCCCAGATTGTATACGTTTTTCATCATCAATCGCCATGTGGGCATACTGGGACTTCCTGTGGTGCCTTTAAGCAGTTTTACAAAAAGCGCTTGTGTGTTGCTGCTTAAGTCACTGGCAAATTCACCCACTTGATATGTCACACCTCCGTAGGTGTATTCATATGCCACAGCCAGAACGTCATCGGTCTGCAAGGTGCTGTTCAGACTGATGTATCCCAATGAACTGTTGAGCGTGTATTCGCTTGATGACAACTTCCTGGCAGACTGTAGTTTCTCATAATCGATGGATCCCTCAAACCCTGGAATCGCATCCAAAATAGTGGTGGCTTGTGAGATGTCACGGGCTTCGGAGTAATTGTTAAGCAGAACATCGTACTCCGTGTTGGACCTGTTGCTGGGCACAGTACCTCCGTTGGCTGACCATAGGGGATTGCTGATATAAGTTGATTCACCCAAATCAGCCAAGGCGATTATATTGCGGTTGCTCTCGTTGTTCCCACTCTTGTTTGTAACCCATATTTCCACACGCTTGATGCTGATTCCACTTGCTATAGTGGGAAGCGTACGCATGTTCTTGTCATACTGTTCCCGGAAAAAATGGGATAGGAAGAAGTGCCTGTTTTCTTCGTAATTGGTGGCGCTGAACTCAAAGTTTGTTGTCTGGGTTCCACCCTTGCTTGAGGCACTGGCTGTCGCACTCTTCTTCTGGCTGAAAACAGTCTGGAGTTTCATCTTGCCAAACTGAAAGTCAGTTCTCAGACCGAAGAGACTGCTTACACCAGGGACCAAACTCATATTGCTGGGGAAAGATACGTTGCCAGCCTCAATGAGTTTGATGATCTCATCTTCCTTGCCATCATATTTCAACTTCATATTCTGAGAGTCAAAATCGAAGGTCGCTTCCGTATTGTAGTTCAGGTTCAAATCAATCTTGTCGCCTACCTTGCCATTTAGAGATAGATTGATTTTCTCGTCAAAGTCAAAACCGAATGTTTTTCTACGGCTGGCAGCAAGAGCGGGGTTGTCTACCTTTTTCATGTTTGCCCCCATCTTTACTTCGGCACTTCCTTGTGTCTTTATCTGAACTCCACCAGGACCAAAAAACTTTTCGGCAGGACCCAGATCAAAGTGCATGTCTGTGAAGTCAAACTTGTTTTTTCCTTCATTTTCAAATGCTTCCTGGTTCTTCTGCCTCCAGTATTTTTGCATGCTTTGTCTGAGTGACCATTTTTGGTATTCTTCGGGTGACATTAATAGAGGCGCATTCAGATAGCTTGTCGCGGTTCCCAAAGATGTTGCGTTGGATGTGGTTCCTTTTTGTGAATTCCCTGTGCTGGATGGCTTGGTGGTACTGGGCTTGGCGCTGTTGCTCGTTCCTGCACCTTTGTTGCTTCCTTTGTTATTTGATGATGTCAGGTCTAGGGTTGTCCCTACACTATAGGTGTTGTCTTTCTCGTTGTAGATTACCTCTGTTTTCAGATTGTCCGGGTCTTTCAGATCTGCAGTCTTCTGCTCCAGGTCATCGGTATTCTGAGCTGTGGTTTTCCTTACACTATATCGTGGCTTCTTTTGTGTGGCAGTGTCTGCAGGCGCATTCTCCCTCATGGTCATGCTTATGGACACTGGAGATGTGGCCAGTAGGAGTGGACCTGCCAGAACGAATAATAGAGGTATGATGAATTTGCGCGCGCTCACGATAATTATAACGTGTGTGTAACCCTTTTTATTGCTCTAAAGGTGTTTTTTCTCATGTCTATCCGCCTGTTTCCGCCAAATGGATTAACTTTGTAGAACAATCATATGAACGAAACAGAGGATTATATTATGATAGAATATTTGAAAGGAACACTTGACGAACTGACTCCGGCTCTGGCTGTTGTGGAATGTGGGGGAGTTGGCTATGGGGTGAATATCTCCCTTAATACCTATGCTGCATTACAAGGAAAGCAACAAGTGAAGTTGTGGATTAGTGAGGCCATACGTGAGGATGCTTATCAGTTGTGGGGCTTTTCTACAAGGCAGGAACGCGAACTCTTTCTCATGCTGACCAGTGTGAGCGGTATAGGAGCGGCTATGGCGCGTATGGTTTTGTCTGCCATGACCGCATCAGAACTTTGCTCAGTCATTAGTGACGGGAACGACAAGATGCTCAAACAGGTGAAGGGTATCGGTCCCAAGGCAGCCCAACGTATCATTGTTGACTTGCGCGATAAGATAGTCTCCTTGGGTATCAACATAGACGTGAATGGCCACTCTGCTCCTGTTGGGACTTCTGTCAATAAGGAGGTGCAGGATGAGGCGGTTGCGGCTCTTTCTATGTTGGGCTTTAGTCCGGCTCCTGCCCATAAAGTCGTTCAGCAGATTCTGCAGGATGAGCCTGATGCACCGGTGGAGCATGTTATTAAGCTTGCCTTGAAAATGTTATGATATTACGTGTCTTTTGGCTTGTATTCCTTTCTGTTGTGCCGTCTCTTGTCTCTTTTGCGCAAGGGATGTCAAGAAAAATAGAACAACGGATGCAGGTCGTGCGTCACTCCGAGCGTGGTGGTTACCGATTATGTAAGCCTGTTCGGGGAAGGGGATTCTCCATAGAGGGAAGCGGGAAAAACGAGGGTGTTCTGCTTGGGTATTCTCCAGAGGGAAATTTGGAGCGTGCACTTGCTAATCCTTTCTTCCTTTTTCTTTTGGATGCGTATGATGCTCAGGTTGAGTCTCCTTCTTATAGCATTTTCCCTGCAGGAGTAAAGTCTTCTGTAGAACCGTTGTTGACCGATAAATGGAATCAGCCCGAACCTTACAATATCTGTGCTCCTATGGTTGAGGGGAGGCATTGTGTGGTGGGTTGTGTGGCTTTGGCAATGTCACAGGTGATGCGTTATTGGCATTGGCCTTTGGTTGGCTCTGGCATGCATAGTTATGTGGACAGTCTTGGTTGTAAGCAGACTCTTTCTGCGGACTTTGCTCACGAGTTTCGTTGGGATTTGATGCGTGATGTATACGAGGGTCCTGTTGATTCCTCAGATGTGGGTTTGCTTGAGGCTGGCAGATTGATGCGTGATTGTGGGGTGGCGGTGGAGATGCGCTACGGACTTGAGTCGAGTGCAGCCCGAAGCATCAATCAGGCAATAGCTCTCACTAACTGGTTTGGTTATGACCTTGGCATGCAAATGTATTTTCGTGACTTCTTTACTCGGTCAGAGTGGGAAGGAATGCTTGCTGAAGAACTTTCGGCCGGACGTCCAGTTCTCTTTGCAGCCCGATCTGCGTCGCTCTCGCATGCCTTGGTTTGTGACGGATATGATGAGGATGGACTCTTCCATATGAACTTTGGCTTGGGCGGCGATGCTGACGGATATTATTATTTGCCTCATCTTACTCCGAAGCAGCCAGACTGGTATGATCCTGAGAGTGCCGAGCGAGGGCTGAATCTTTTGCAGTCAATGATTGTAGGTGTGCGTCCTGCAGAATCCAATCCTGTAGTGAGACATTCCTTTGGTATGGCATTTATCGAACCCGTATGCGCTAACTCCTCGCGCTATGGTGAGGTGTCGGTAGCCACTTCCCATTTGGCTAATTTGGGATGGAATATGGCTGATGAAGGTGTTGTTAGACTTGTATTGCTCCGTGGGGATGAACTTGTCAGGGATATGGCAGGATATTCACATGGTTTTGCTTTAGAAGAACTGACCGATAGTGTTTATACCGATACATTGTCTTTTTCTGTTGACCAGTCTGTTGAGGCAGGCCGTTACAGAGTATGTCCGGCAATTCTTGAATCGGATGGAGAATGGACTCTCGTTCGTGCCAGTACAGGCACGCCTTCCTACGTCCTGCTTGACGTGACAAAGGATAGTCTCACGCTTTTCCCCGATACGTCCGGGATGGCACATATAGAACTTCTCTCATGGCAGTTTCCTGATAGTGTTCGCCGCAATCAGACGCCTCCGTTCTCTTTCACTTTGCGCAATGGGGGGCCTTCCGAATATTGTGGGAGACTCTATATTATGTTGCGTGAACTTCGCGAGAATGGCCGCATGAGGCATTTGCAATATCAAGGGATGTGGCTTGCTCCTGGCGAAGAGGTCACGTATACCTATCGCAGGACTCCTGTCCCCTTACCCGAGGGTGATTATGAATTGTGTCTTGCTTATGACAACAACCTGTTTACGGACAGTTTGGTCTGGATTGCTCCGAATCCCATGCAGCAGGTAAAGGTGTATTCGTCAGAGTCCACTTCTGTTGAGGATGTTCATTTTGAGGATGAGTCTCAGAATGTATGTTACGGATTGGATGGTTTGCCAATGGTGAAAGGCATGTCGGGCATGGGTGTTGTACGAAGTGGGGAGAAATATAGAAAAATCTTTATAAAATAGAGGCTTGTTTCGAAAAACGATTAGCAAGAAGATATGGAAAATATGGAAATGAGAATATTGTTGCGTACGGCTTTGCTCGCGTCATTGGAGGCTGGCGAGGAGATTATGCACATTTATAGCGACCCTATACAGGATTTCGGTATAGAAAGGAAGGCTGATAACAGTCCGCTCACTTTGGCTGACAAGGCATCTCATCAGGTTATTATGCGCTATCTGCTTACTACTGATATTCCTGTGTTGAGCGAGGAAGGTCAGCATCTTCCTTATGAGGAACGTAGTGCGTGGGAAAGGCTTTGGGTGGTAGATCCGTTGGATGGGACCAAGGAGTTTATTAAGAAGAACGGAGAGTTTACGGTCAATATAGCATTGGTTGTGCATGGGAATCCAATATTGGGCGTCGTGTATGTTCCTGCGGCTCGTGTCTTATATTATGGAATTGTGGGTGAAGGTGCATGGAGATGTGTTGTTCCTGCTTTTCCCAATGGATTGCCTGAGCCAGAGGGTCTGTCGGCCCTTCTCTCTTCGGACGGTCCGTCGGATCCGGATGCTCCTTTTGGAGGTGTTGTTTTGCCCGTTGCTGAAGAACACGATGTATTCACAATCGTTGCCTCACGTAGTCATATGAGTCCCGAGACCCAGACTTACATCCAGGAGATGGAGCGATTGCACGGTCAGGTGAAGACCGTGAGTAGTGGAAGTAGCATAAAGATATGTCTGGTGGCAGAGGGGGTTGCTGATGCATATCCTCGCTATGCCCCCACTATGGAGTGGGATACTGCTGCCGGTGATGCCGTTGCACGTGCTGCGGGAAAAATTGTTATAAGTGTGGAGACTGGGACCCCCTTGGTTTACAATAAACAGGATTTGCATAATCCATGGTTCCTGGTAGAGTCTTAATCTGTTTAAGATACTCATCTAAGAATATTCAGGGGGAATCTATTTCTGGAAATAGACTCGTTTTACACGATTGCTCACGCTGGTCATTATTTCATAGGGAATCGTGTCAAGCCATTCGGCCAGAGTGGATGTAGGCAGTTCTTCTCCAAAGATAATAACAGAATCTCCCTCGTCGCATGGGATTTCGGTCACGTCTATCATGCATACATCCATGCAGATGTTGCCCACGTACTCGGCCTGTTGGCCATTTACCAGGCAATATCCGCGTCGGTTGCCTAAATGTCTGTCAAGTCCATCGGCATAACCAATGGGAATACTTGCTATGCGGCTATCACGGGTGAGGATTGTTCGTTTGCTGTAGCCTACACTCTCTCCTGCTGGCACATTATGAATCTGCAGGATGGTGGTCCGCAATGTGCTCACGTTGTTTAAGGTCCTGTTTGTGCGGCTGTCCACACCATACAATCCCAATCCCAGTCGCACCATGTCAAGGTGGTATTCTGGGAAGTGAATGATGCCCGCACTATTGCATATATGGCGTAGGATATGATGTCTGAAGGCTCCTTGTAATTGATCGCTTCCCTTTTGGAAGATGGCAAACTGCTTGCGGGAGAATTCATCGAAGCTGTCGCTATCGCTGCCTACAAAGTGAGAAAAGACAGAACAGGGGATGACGGCACTCTGATGCTGGAGTCTCTGAATGAGTGTGTTCATATCATGCTCGGGGTCGAATCCCATGCGTCTCATGCCTGTATCCAGTTTGATGTGGATGGGGAATCCCACCACTCCCTCACGTTCTGCTTCGTTGATGAGTGCTTCAAGGAGACGGAAACTGTAGACTTCAGGTTCAAGTGAGTATTGAAAGAGCGTACGGAAACTGCTCATTTCGGGATTCATGATGATGATGTTTGCCGTGATTCCTGCCTGCCTGAGTGTTACGCCCTCATCTGCTACTGCGACAGCCAGATAATCCACTCTGTGGTCTTGTAATGTCTTTGCCACTTCTCCGGCTCCGGCTCCGTAGGCATCTGCTTTTACCATACATGCCATGTGCGTGTCGGGATTCATAAAAGAGCGATAGTGGTTGAGGTTCTTTACCACGGCACCAAGGTCTACCTCAAGGATGGTCTCATGAACCTTTTGCTCAAGTCGGTCCGTAATCTGTTCGAAGTGGAATGCACGTGCCCCCTTGATGAGTATCATGCTGTGGTTTAGTGAACGGAATTCGTCGCTCTGCAACAGGTCTTTTGTCTCAGTATAGAATTGGCATGCCTCTCCCCATTCGGCAAAACAATCCTTGCAGGTGCATAGCGTAGGCCCGACTGCAAGAATTTGCTCGATGCCTCGTTCGCGTGCCATTTGGGATACATGTGTATAAAGTGTCTCGGCAGGTATGCCTGTCTGTTGGATATCACTTAGAATGAGCACTCGGCTCAGTCCTTCACGTTCGGGACGTCGGTTGAGGAAGTCGAGCGCTATGTCCAGGCTGCTTAGGTCGCTATTGTAACTATCGTTGATGAGAGTACATCCTTTTCGCCCGCTTTTTACTTCCAGCCGCATGGCCACAGGTTCCAGTCGGGCGATGCGCTTCAGGATAACTTCTTCGGGTAGTCCCAGATGTTGGCATACGGTACGACATATTTCCTTGTTGTCTTCGATAGCCCCTTTGCCTGTGCAATGCCATGGAAGCAGTTCTCCCTGAAATTTCATCTGCTCTACACATTTGCTGACGATGGGATCGTCGGCAGGGTAGATGAGTGATTGCGCATTATGGAAAAGTTTCAGTTTCTCAATACATTTCTGCTCCATGCTCTCAAAGTTCTCCTGGTGTGCGGAACCCAGACATGTGAATATGCCGATGGTGGGCTGTATGATAGCTTGTAAGGCGTCCATCTCGTCGGGTTGCGAGATGGCCGCTTCGAATATACCTATCTGGCTTTGTGACCAAAGTCCGAGTACCGAGAGCGGTACGCCTATTTGGGAATTGTAGCTTCGTGGGCTGCGCGTCACGATGTAATCGTTCATGAGCAGTTGATAGAGCCATTCCTTTACGGTGGTCTTCCCATTACTTCCCGCAATGCCGATTATAGGGATGCTGAATGTTTCCCGATGACGCTCGGCAAGCCTTTGTAATGCTTTGCGTGTGTCGGGAACAAGCAGGAGGTTGGCCTCTGGTAAATCGGAATCCGGCTGATGGTCCACAACAAAGTTGCGCACGCCTCTGTTGTAGAGTTCTTCGATGAAGCGATGCCCGTTGCCACGTGGCGAACGTAAAGCGAAGAAGAGTGTACACTCAGGGAAACAAAGACTTCTGCTGTCGGTCAGCAACCAGTCTATCTGATATTCCTTGTCGCCCAGGCGGTGTGCACCTATCAGCGTGGTGATTTCCGATATTGTATACATAATCGTGTGTGGGATTATTTTTGTGTCTGCATAATTGGGGGATGAGGTGCTTGTGGTGGCTCATCCCTGCATGTTGTATTTCTTTCTGAGAGTTTCTCTTTTATTTTCGAGATTTGCAATGAAGGCTTTGTACCGGGGGCAGTCAGGACTTGAAGGCCTGTGTGCGAAGCCTTTGAGTATCTGTTCGTATTCCTTGAGATACAGGTGTGTTTGTTCACTCATGTATGCCTGGCAGAACCGTTGCCATATGTAGGCTACAGCCGTGGGGGAAGGGTGCAACATGTCCTCGGCATAGAACCGATAGTCGCGTAGCTCGTCAAGCAGAATCTCATAGGCGGGGAAGTAGGAGACTTCTTTTCTGGTCTGGCATATTTCCTCCACGGCGAGTAACAATGTTGATTTGGCTATCTGGTTTTTGTGGAAACCATATTTGGCATATCTGTAAGGGCTGATGGTGAATGTGATGTGCAGATGCGGATTCCTGTCGAGCACTTCATCTGCCATAGCATGGAGTATAGTTATACATTCGTCTGGTGATAATGCATTTTCCGTAAACAGGTTTGCTGGCATCTTGTGGCAGTTGGTTACCACTTCATTGTTTTCCTTCAGCCGATAGCAGATGTTGGTTCCTAAGGTGATGAAAAAATGAGTGGATTTGCATAAGGCTGTATTCAACAGCTCCAACTTTTCTCTCATCGTGGTCATGATGGCTTCTCGACTGTTTTCTTCAATCTGTGTGCCAGCCAACCAGCAACGCCATTTGTCTTCATTTGTAAATATGGGCAAATCGCCACCCTTTTTTAGCGCATGATGGACCAATAGAGCAATACTTGCCGGATTGTATAGTGTTCCTGTGGGATTGCATAGGACATCCATTTCGAAGGCTTTCATGTAGTTGCCCATTTCCTGCGCAAAACATGATCCAAGTAACACACAACTCTCGTGAGGTTGTATGGGGTGGTCGGACAGAGGTGTCTCCACGGAAGTCCTGAATAATGTGTTTTCAGACATGCTGTCTTTTCTTCCTTGATGCAAAGGTATTGTGCTTTTCCGATATGGACAACAAACCATCTGTAAACTTTGGCCTATGAGCAACCTCTCTTTCCTAAGGTCTTCTTCTAATATGGACCTTTGGATAATGTTTGTTTTTATGACAGACAACGAATACAGCAAGACAAGAAAAGCAGCTGCCGATGCCCTTAT
>JBJEKL010000046.1:0-4096 GCA_051878615.1 Bacteroidaceae bacterium
CACTCACCTTATAAGACGTATTTACTTGCAGGCCACACGAAAACTCATAACCGACCTTGATGCCGAAACCCGTGTCCGAATCCTTCATCGGCGGCAACCCTGTTGTGGCATCCTTCTCGTAAAGGTCAAGTATCCCACTGGCATCCTTGAAAGTGGCATCCAGTCCGAAGTTGGTATAAGGGCCAACACCAAAGTATATCTGTCCGCCATTCCGAAATGGGTGACGGTACATGGCATATACCGGAATCTCCATACCCCAATAACGATAACAGCCTCCGCCCCTATCCCAACTGAAATCCGAATGCTTACGGACAACCGACATCTCTCCCTGCACGGAAAAATGGTGTGAAACGGTCAAATTGACAAAACCTCCGATGACGAATCCGGCTTTCATCCGGCTGTTGCCATCCGTGAATCCCGAATGGAGAAACCCCGTCATGTTTGTTTCCACCAATGCTCCACCACTAACCATGATTCGTTGCTCTTTCTCTTCACTTTGTGCATATAAGGCTGGCATGAATCCAGCAATAACCAAGACATATACTCTTTTCATATTCATTTCCTTGGGCGACAAAGGTAGAACCGACGATTCCACCCTGCAAGGTCAGTTTATACGGAATATTGGACGAATCATATGATTTTCCCCCTTCGTGTCATTTTTCTGTCTATCTTTGTGGTCAAAACATCATCATGAATCCTATCAAGCACCTGAATTGGAGAAAATGTATAGAAGCAAGCCACATAGAGGCAAAGAGAGCAGGAAATGATTTCTACATCTATGAGGTTTCTTTTCGGCAACCTGTGGGCTATCCCTTCAAAATCAACGAGTATGGCTGTTGCATCTGTCTGGAAGGTGAAGCCTCAGGCTGCATTGACCTTATGCCATGTAATCTGAAACCATCACAGATGGCAATCAATGCGCCAGGACAGTTACTGGAACAGCACACCATGAGCAGCGACTTCAAAGGGGTTGGCATCACAATGAGCCAAGGCTTCATCAAGGGATTGGGACTATCCTACAATTTCCAACTTGACCGAATGCTCCGTGAAGCACCCATTATTGAATTGCAACCCTCGCAGCTGGAAGCCATACTTGTCTATTGCCGCATGGTGAACAGACTGCTCGAAGAAGAACGCCCTTATCAGATGGAAAGCCTGCACCACCTTACATGTGCGTTTCTTTATAGTATTGGCGCATATCTCTACAAACTCTCCGCAGACCGCCACTGTTCCAATGAAGAATTATTGATGCAAAAATTCCTGGCGGAAGTTAGGACAAATTACCATAAGGAACGCAAAGTCCTGTCCTATGCTAACCGCATGAATATCTCCCCCGGTCATCTCTTTACCGTTGTAAAGCGTGTCAGCGGCAAATCGCCAGGCGATTGGATTGACGAATATGTCATCGAAGAAGCCCGCGCCCTGCTAAAAGGAACAAGCCTTACTGTACAGCAGATCAGTCACGAACTGGGCTTCCCATCACAGTCCTTTTTTGGCAAATTCTTCAAGCGGGTGACAGGAGTTTCCCCGAAAGAATATCGGGAAAACTAAACCCAAATCAGTATATTATTTCTAACTTTGCCTTGAGAAAACAAAACAAGTATAAGAACCGTCATGAGAAAAATTGCCCTCATGTTGCTGGCTGCGATGACCATGGTGGCCGCGCATGCACAGAAACCGACATGGACTACAAACATCTGGGAGGGGACCCAGCCTCCCACATCAAACGAAATCACAGAACCCGAATTCAGCGATGCCGACCATGCCAATAAGGTAACCATACCTACACTCACCGTGTATGTGCCTCAGAACCCCTGCGGGCTGGCCATCCTGGCATGTCCGGGAGGAGGATATTACGACGTGTGGTTTCGCCCTGAAGGTCATGCTATGGCACAATGGTACCTGAACCAGGGCATTACCTATGCCGTTCTAAAATACCGACTGCCCAACACACATCATCAGGTTCCTTTAGAGGATGTGCATCAAGCCATGCATCTGATGCGCCAACATGCCCAAGAATGGGGATTCAGCAAGCTGGGTATCCAGGGATGCAGCGCTGGAGGTCATCTGGCCTCGACAGCTGCCACGCATTTCACAAACCCAGAGAACAGGCCCGACTTCCAAATCCTCTTCTATCCCGTGATTACCATGGATGCCGGCTTTACCCACCGAGGAAGTCGAGACAACCTGCTTGGCAAGAATCCCTCGCAGCAACTGGTAGACCTTTACAGCAATGAGAAACAGGTAACGGAACAGACACCCCCAGCCTTTATCATGCATAGTTCGAATGACGATGTGGTACCTTTGCGCAACAGTCTGCAGTACTGTCAGGCACTCAACGACAAGGGAGTCTCTGCCGTAATGCACATCTATCCCGATGGCGGCCACGGATGGTCATACCAAGAATGGTTCGTATGGAAGGGGCTCTGGAAAGCAGAACTGGAGGAATGGCTGCGCAGATTGAAATAACGCCACTGGCTGACACGAAATGACAAGACACAAAATATACCTCTCCCTTGTAGCCTTCATACTCATGGGAGTGCCCCAAATACAGGCTCACAGGCTGAAACTGATGACCTACAACATTCATCATGCCGAGGGCATGGACAAGAAATATGCACCCGAACGCATCGCCCGAGTCATAAGCCAAGAAACACCCGACGTGGTGGCTCTGCAGGAAGTGGACAGCGCCACGCAACGCGTAGGCGGTCGGTATGTTGCATCAGAAATCGCCCGTTCCATCGGCATGTATGACATATATGCGGGAGCCATACCTTACCAAGGTGGCAAATACGGCATCGCATTGCTAAGCAAAAATGCTCCCAGGGAAATAAAACGTGTCTCCTTGCCCGGACGTGAAGAAAAGCGTGCCTTACTGGTGGCCGACTATGACCAATACGTGGTGTGTTGCACACACCTGTCACTCACGCCCGAAGACCGCATCCTGTCCATCCCGCTCATACGCAAGGCCATCAAAAAATATCGCAGGAAACCCGTCTTCATCATGGGAGACTTCAATGCCGAACCCGATTCGGAATTCATGCAGCAGATGGGCAAACATTTTCAAGTACTCTCAAGCACCACCACACCCACCTTTCCATACGACAAGCCACGAGAAGTAATCGACTATGTCATCACGCGAAAAGGTACAAACCAACCACATGCCACGCGTTCGCATATCATTGTGGGGAATATCTCTTCGGATCATTGCCCTCTGATGGTAGAGGCAGAATTCTGAGAACAGTCAACACAGAAGCAGAAAACCGAGCGCGATGTCAAACAAAGGTTAAATAAAAAGGAAGACGACGTTAAAGAACGTAAAACAATCCGAGAGCAATCGTATTCTCTCTAATTTTAAGCCGAGAATCAAAACGAAGTCTAATCTTAAAACAACGAAAACATCATGAACGTAAATTCCAAAGGGCTCATCCTATCTGCCATTATCGTCGCCATGGGGTTGACAGCCATGGGAGTGGCTATCAGAAATGGTATAATAACATTCAAGGACCGAGACCGTTGCGTGGTGGTCAAAGGACTTGCCGAGCGCGAAGTGAAGGCCAACAAGGTGTCGTGGCCTTTGACATACAAAGAGATTGGCAACGATCCGTCTGAGATGTATGGCATCATAGAGCAAAAGAACAAGAAGGTGGTAGAATTCCTCAAGAACGGAGGAGTGGACGAGAATGAGATAAGCGTGAACTCACCCACCATATCAGACCGTCAGGCTAACTCCTACGGAAACGAGATGATGAGATACAGATATGTGGCAAAGAGTGTCATCACGGTCACCAGTGCGAATGTGGATCTGGTGCGCACCCTTATCAGCAAACAAGCCGAACTGATGCGTCAGGGCATCGCCTTGGTAAACGAAGAATATGGTACCGACCAAATCAAATACGAATTTACCGGTCTGAACGAAGTCAAGCCAGCCATGGTGGAGGAAGCCACCAAGAACGCGAGGGCAACAGCTCAGAAGTTTGCTGATGACTCGGAATGTGCCCTGGGTGGGATACGAAGCGCACAACAGGGGCAGTTCAGCATCGAAAGTCGTGACGAGAACACTCCCTATATCAAGAAGATCAGGGTGGTCAACACC
>JBJEKL010000047.1:0-4094 GCA_051878615.1 Bacteroidaceae bacterium
GAATACGATCTCGCGGGTATACATCTCGACAACCTTGACACCGAGATTCCCAACAACTACAAGGGGAAAATAGGACGTACATGCACAGACATCCAGATGCTCAAGGAGATGAAGAAGAAGTCAAACTGTGTGTTCCTGAAAAACATCTTCGACTGCATAGAGTTCAGCGACGAGAAAAAGACTTTCACACAACAGAAACTGGAGGATGCTGCCGACAAGGGACTCATCGACAAGCATGTGTATGCCCTCGGTGGCATGAGCCTTGACAACATTCGTATGGCAAAGACATTGGGGTTCGGAGGCGTAGTCATCTGCGGTGACCTCTGGAGCCGGTTCGACATACACAATCAGACGGACTTCAAGGACCTTATCGCACATTTCGAGAAGCTAAGGAATGCCGTCAGATGACATTACTCATCAGACAACAAATATATACATACATATAAAACACCTATAATAAAAATGAGTGAAAAAAACTCTTTTTTGGTTTTCTCGGGTACAAGCACGAGATACCTGGCAGAGAAAATCTGCGCAAGCTTAGGATGTCCATTGGGTAACCTCGTTGTAACGAAGTTCTCTGATGGAGAATTTGCAGTATCGTATGAGGAGTCCATACGTGGCCGTGACGTATTCCTCGTTCAGAGCACATTCCCCAACTCTGACAACCTGATGGAACTTCTACTCATGATTGATGCTGCCAAAAGAGCATCGGCAAGGAACATCATCGCGGTTGTACCATACTTCGGATGGGCACGACAAGACAGAAAGGACAAGCCAAGAGTAAGCATAGGAGCAAAGCTTGTTGCCGACTTGCTGAGCGTGGCTGGCATAGACAGGCTGATAACAATGGACCTGCATGCTGACCAGATACAGGGTTTCTTCGATGTTCCTGTTGATCATCTTTACGCCTCTGGAGTTATACTGCCCTATCTGCAGAGCCTCCACCTAAAGGATCTCGTAATCGCATCGCCTGACGTAGGCGGTAGCAAGAGGGCTAATACATACGCTAAGTATCTCGGTTGTCCGCTTGTTCTCTGCAACAAGACCAGAGCCAGGGCTAATGTCGTAGAAAGCATGCAGATAATTGGTGATGTCAAGGGTAAGAATGTTGTCGTTATAGACGACATGGTCGATACAGCTGGCACCATAACCAAGGCAGCCGACATCATGAAGGAAGCTGGTGCTTTGAGCGTTAGGGCCTGCGCCTCCCATTGTGTCATGAGTGGCCCTGCATCAGAAAGAGTCCAGAATTCCGCTCTTGAGGAGATTGTATTCACTGACTCCATCCCCTACTCCCACAGGTGCTCCAAGGTTAAGCAGCTATCTGTGGCAGACATGATTGCTGAAACCATACGCAGGGTAGTAAGCAATGAGAGTATCAGTTCACAGTATCTTGTATAAGACTACGGCAATTCCTCGCCGTATGTTACATAAACACACCGTACAACGAAGTGACAACCCTTTGTTGTATGGTGTTTTTACATTTTCAAATTCCACCCACTACTAACCAGTATCAGATTATGAACATTGAAGAAGTAAGGGAATATACTTTGTCTCTGCCCGAGGTTACCGAGGACATGCCATTCGGTGATGACAACATCGTATTCAGAATTAACGGTAAGATTTTCCTGTGCCTCTGCCTTGATGTCTCAGAGCCTCACTTTGCCACCAAGCTGCTGCCTGAGCGTAACGAGGAACTAAGAGAACAATACGAGTGGGTAAAACCTGCTTGGCATTGGAACAAGAAACACTGGAGCGACATCTATTACGAGCATTTTGACAGCCATTGCGTGAAAGAGTGGATTACGGAGGCATACAATATCGTAGCTGGCAAAAACAAGAGAAAGTCTAAGCTACCTTCCTAAGTTTTCTAATGTTTTGGTATTGTACACAATACTGTGTGGGCGTTTCTACAAAGGCATTTTCGTTTCTACACCAGCTCAAGTCTCAATACCCTTATCGGCCTGTTATCTCCTTGAAAGAGATTGTTGTCGAATGCGGTTTCGCCTGTAGCCACGAAACCACACTTCTCCATCACTCGTCCCGAAGCGGGATTGTCGGTGAAGTGCCCACTGATGAGTGATGGTATATCGGTTGTCTTGCGGATATGGGTTATCATCAACTGAAGGGCCTCCGTACATATTCCCATGCCCCAATATGGCTTTCCAACCCAATAACCAACCGTAGGCTCACCATCACGTGAAGGCAATGAGCAATCACACGAGGGGCCGTAGCCCATCGCACCTACTACCCTTTCTGTTTCTTTTAGTACAATAGCCCACGTGGTGGGATTATTGAACACCGTGCGGATTATCTCCAAACTCTCCTCTCTGGATTTATGTGGCGGCCATCCCGCACTTTCCCCAACTACAGGCTCTTTGGCGTATTCATATAGCGCATCGGCATCACTCTCTTGCCAATGTCGAAGTAATATTCTGTCTGTTTCCATAATTCATATTTTTCGGATGCAAAGGTAATCTTAATTTGCCAACATGCCAAATAATTGTGACATAATGAATGAAATTATGACGAAAGGGATAAACATTCGAAACAACATAATATTGTTAGGAAAGAAAAAAACACTGAAATATTCGCCGGCTTGACTGTTTTTTAGTATTTTTGCATTGCAATCGCAAGGAATATTCATCAATGAGCATGAACAAGAATAATATCATCACCATACTGCTTGTCCTCGTCGGTATGACGGTATGGGCGCAGGAGTTGACATGGCGGGAATGCAGGGAGAGCTTGCCCGGAGACCATCATATCATGCCCGTGCGCTGCCACGACAACAATCATCAGGAGAATGCAAAAGCAAGCGTGCAATCCACCATCGACGGGGACAGGGAGACGAATTGGCATTCTGCTTATTACCCTGAACACAAGAAAGTGACGCCGGAGTCACCCGCCGAACTGGTATATGAGTTCGAGGATATAGCGCGGATTGACCGCATGGTGTACGTCCCGCGACAGGATGGTTCGCCTAACGGGATAGTCATCGAGGCAGAAGTGTTGGTGAAAACCTCCACGGATGCCGATTACCGTCCTGTCGGCCGCTATATCTGGGAGAACAATATGGAGCCGAAGACAGTCCGTTTCGAAGGAGGCATACACTCGCCGGCCGCTGTTATGTTCCGTGTGCTTAGAGGTGTGGGCGAATTGGGGTCGTGCGCCGAGATGCAGTTTCTGTGCGACGGGGAGGGTTTGAAGGAGTGCCCGCTTTTTGCCGACGAACTCTATACAGTCCTGAAACCCGGTGTGACTAATGAGGATATTGAGCGTACAGAGATTCCCGTCTATCGCGAGCTGGCAAGAGAACTGAAGAACGGTTCTTATCAGACGGTCTACCGTGTGGCCACGTTCGAATGCTATGACCATCCGCAATGGCTCGCCAAGGAATGGCGCACGCCAAATAAGTTCTACGACCTATTGCAGGGGGTGACAGGGATTGTCATGGAGCCGGGGAAGCATCTCGTGATGGTAAGCGGTCTGCCCGACGGACAGACTGCCGACCTGAAAGTCGTGGCTTGGTATGTAGGGAGAACAGGCAGGAACTTCGATGGCGGCAAGCCGGAAATCCTTACTTACCCTCTCACGAACGGTGCCAATGTCATCGACCATGGCAGTTCTTGGCCAGGGCTGGCATACGTTGCCTACTTCTCCGAGGGACATGCTGCCGACCTCCCGCCCATTCGTGTCCATTTCGTAGGGAGTACCATTAACGGATATTTGACCCCCGACATGACCGATGAGCAGATGCACAGGATGACAGCCGCAGCCCCGTCACGATTCATAGATGTGGTGAGCCGTAAGGTTCATGCCGTATGGACTGCTGCGGGTATGCACGATTTCTGCAAAGCCGACGATGGCAGGTCGCCGGGCTACCGCCAGTACATGGGCATCCTTGATTCGCTGCTGACATGGCAGCAGCAGCTTGTCGGCCTGGAGAAGTATGGGCGCACCCCACGCAATCGCAGCCTGCTGTATGTCAACTTCACATACGGATGCCTTTATCAGGACCGTTTGGGCATCAGTGCCCACATAGACCTGGAACGTTCGCTGCTCAATTGCCGTTCCTTGCGCTTCAAGGACTC
>JBJEKL010000048.1:0-16813 GCA_051878615.1 Bacteroidaceae bacterium
AAAAAAAGGAAAGCCAGATATCCGACAGCAATGGATATCTGGCTTGATATTTCTGTAGGTCGGGAGACTGGACCTACTCCTTCCCGTTGTTAGGAAAGCGGGTCGGTTTGGGGCCTCTTGGGGATTTCATCTCTCTGTTTTTCTCCTGCCCCATGAAGTTGTTGATCATCTTACGATGGAAGATGTCCTCGGCCTTCATGGCCTGGTACACCTTGCGTGCAGGTATGGCCTTGCACATCTTCTTGTAGTACTGTTCTTCCAGTTCTGCCTTCTCCACTTCCAGTCTCTTGATTTTCAGTATGGTGGCAGCGTAATCCTTGTCAGTAGCGTTGCCGGTGGGATTGTTGCGCTTGAGTTGGAAGATCAGGTCCTGAAGGTCTCTCTGCTTTTCCTTCATCTCATGGAAGAGGGGGAAGAAGGCTTTTCCTTCGCTGCTGGTCAGGCCAACCTCTTTGGTGATGAATTCTTCCAGTTTCGCCCGGAACTCTTTGGGGTTGAATTTCTCCCCCTGCGGTTGTGCTTGTACAGTTGTCAGTGCAGCCATCATTATGAGGATGGCGCAAGTGGCTGTTCTCAGCCAACAGTGTCTCATCTTCGTTTTCATGTTCATTCTGCTTCTGTAAGGTAATAGGCTATTTCGGCATTGTCAATCATCGAATAGTCAAGTGCGTCCTCGATGTATTGGGCATGTGCCAGTTCGGGGTAGGCGGTCTCCTGGATGTCTCTGTCAAGCATGAGCAGCCCGGCGGTGGCAATGCATCCGGTCATGACGGCAGCCACGGCCCAGCGTATGGCAAACCTCCTTTTCTGGCGTGCCTTGATTTTCTTCATCACCTGGCCAGGGAGCTTGTCGAAGTATCCCTGTGGTGTGTGGAAGGGGTTACTTCCCTTGGTGAGTTGCCTGAGTATCACCTCCTCGTCGGTGTATTGCTTCATATTGTTGTCCTCTTTGTTTTTGGATGTACTGTATGTTGGAAAGTTTAATCGTGTTGTTGGAAAAACGCAGTTATTTTCTTGACTGCCAGATGATAACTGGCTTTCAGTGCTCCGACGCTTGTCCCAGTCATCTCGCTCATCTCCTCGTAGGGCGTCTCCTGGAAGTATCTCAGCATGAATACGGTCCGTTGCTTGTCGGGTAACTGCTCAATGGCCTGGTGGAGCATCCTCTCGGTCTCCTCACCGTCCATATAGGGGTCACTCTCTATCCTGTTCAGTGCCGTGCTCTCTTCCTCCTGGGCATTGATGGTGCGTGCTTTCTTGCTCAGGAAGGACATGGCCTCATTGCGTGCAATGCTGTACAGCCAGGTGCTCAGGCGTGATTCTCCGCGAAATCCCTCTATGGCTCCCCATGCCTTGATAAAGGTGTTCTGCAGTGCGTCGTCGGTGTCGGCATGTGACTTCAGGATTCCTCTGATCACCATATACAGCGTTTCCTGATACTGCTGTATCAGTAGCGTGAAAGCCTGCTCGCGTGTGCGCGGATCTTTCAGTCGGCTTATGAGGAGTCTCTCGTCAGTCATTCTTCTGTTTGGATGCATGTGGAGGGGAATAGTTTAATGCATCGGTCAAAAAATGTGGGAGCTGAAGACAGGAGAAAAAAATATGCGCCTCATCGTCCTGTTTATACTGGCGAGTCAGCGCGTGTGGTATGTGTGTGGGTGGGATACAGGTCAGCGAATATAAATCTTGCGAACCAACTTGCCCACCTTCAGGAGATAGCATCCTTTGGGAATGCTGAGGGTGACTGTCTTCTCTGATCCTTCGATGCGTATGGTGGCTACCTCTGCACCTGTAAGGTTGAATACTTTCATCACCTCACCTGCGGCACCGCTGATGCGTACCACATTGCCATTCACCGTGACGGTGACGCCCGATGTGGTTGTCTCTATGCTCTCATGCTCAACCTGAGCCACCATGTTGATGGGGCTGAGCGCAAGTGCTAAAGGCAGTGCCAAAAGGATGATCTTCTTCATATTTTTAGTTTTCGTATAGCAAAGTTATGCTTTTTGTACGTCCGCACCAAACAATTTGAAAGAAATCTCTATCCTGAACACAATATTTTTCATTCTAAATACGTTTCACTCTCCCTCGGCATACTTCTCTATGCAGATTTACATGTGCTGAAATGTGGGAAATGACACTCGGAAGGGGACACTATACATATTATATATATACGCGCGTGCGCGTGGATACCCCTATAAGGAATCCGACGTAGGTTTTTCCGACCATAGACGGATGTTTTGAGGGAAAATAGTTAATTTTGCATGAAATAGGCTATATGCCTGTATGTCTTTATTCACTCAAACTGACCAGGATCCATGATGATATTTGCCGTTCGTCTCTCCATGGCGACATTCTTAGCCCTTGGGCTTTGCTCTTCTGTTGAAGCACGTAAGAAGGAACTTCCGCAACCTGTTCCCTATAGCCAGGTTGTGATTGATGGCGCTCTGTCTGCCCGTGTGGAGCAGAATATGAAACGCCTTGAAGAGGAAAAATACAGGCCACAGAACGTGTTCCTCACGGAGGAGCAGTCGGGGGACTGGCCGGGCGATACGGAGGGACGTACCATACTGGCACTTACGTTGGATGCACAGGCATCACATCGCACACCTCGTCATTTGGAGGAGATCATACGTCTGGTTCCCTCGCATCTGAATGCCAGGGGATATATGGGGACCATACATTCCGTGGCTCACGAACAGCAACTCTCGGGTAATGGCTGGATGCTGCGGGCGTTATGTGAATATTACCTCTGGAAGAAAGATGAAAGTGTGCGTCAGGTGATTGGAAGCATTGCCCGTAACCTCTTCCTGCCTCTCACCGGACAGTTTGCCTGCTATCCTGTTGATCCCCAGGACCGTGTTCAGGGTCAGGGAGCAGAGTCGGGCAATATAGTGGCATCGCAGGACGGGTGGATGCTCTCGACCGATGTGGGTTGTGTGTTCATTGGTATGGAGGGACTCATTCAGGCTTATGCGATACTTGGCGACGAGGATCTGAAAGAGCCTATCGAGACTCTTCTCAATCGTTTTCTTCAGATTGACCTTACGGGTATCAAGGCTCAGACACACGCCACTCTGACTGCTTGCCGTGGACTGATGCGCTATGCCGAACTCACGGGCAACCGCCGATGGGTGGAGGAGGCCGAGACGCGTTTCCTCATCTATATCCGGAACGGTATGACTGAGAATATGGAGAACTACAACTGGTTTGAGCGTTTTGACACATGGACGGAGCCTTGTGCTATAGTGGACTCATATATGTTGGCTGTGCAGCTCTGGCAGCAGACACGGAAACCGGAATATCTGGAGATAGCAGAACAGATTTATTATAATGCCATTTGCCATACGCAGAGATATAATGGCGGTTTCGGTTGTGATAACTGTCCGGGCAAGGCCACGGACTTGAAGAGACTGAAGGTGTCGGTTCCTGAGGCTCATTGGTGCTGTACCATGCGTGGTGGCGAGGGACTGTCGTCGGCTGTGCACTATACCTGTTTCTCTGCTGGTCGTGAGGTGTGGATACCTTTCTTCCGCAGCGGTCAGTTCTCGGTGCCCGTATCACGTGGTGTAGTCAGTCTGGATGTTCGTACGTCCTATCCTTTTGAGGGATGTGTGGAACTCAGGGTGAAGGAGGCCGCATCAGGTAAGATGTCGTTGCATCTGGCTGCTCCTTCATGGATCTCAAATGCCCGTCTGAGTCTCAATGGTGAGGAGGTGAAGGTTGGCAGACAGGATGGATTCCTGGTGCTGAACCGCGGATTCCGTTCGGGGGATGTCATTCTGCTCCGGTTTGATATGCCCGTACGTGTGGAGAAAACACTCAATGAGGTCAATATGGAAGCCCGGTGGCATCGTGTCTTTGCCGGACCGCTCCTGCTCGGAAATGATGGACCCGCAGATATCACATTGCCTCAGAACCCCGAATGGGAGCGTACAGGGGAGAGGGAATGGATGCTCAAGGGCAGTAACATAAAGTTCACACCTGTGTATCATCTGATGGACCAGAGGGTGTGGACAGGTACGGACTACAGCAAGCAGATTCTCTTCTGATGCTGTCGGGCAGGTGTTTCTTTTCTTAATTGACTCATATGGCAAAAAAAGTCCCTCTTTTACTCCGAATATTTCTGTTGGGCATCCTGTCCCTTGTAGAAGCGCGAGGCGCAGAGACTCGTCTGGTTGATAACGGAATGGCTCTTGTCAATCCGGGGATGGGGTGGACCATGCACTTCTATTCCAACCTGCTTGAGAATTATGGATCCCGGCTTGAACCCAGTGATGTGCTGGAGGATTTTCCTGGATTGAGCACGGTGTATCTGAGACTGCCTTGGGCTTTCGTTCAGCCAGAGGAGGACAGGTTTAGTTGGGAAGTCCTTGACACACCTGCACAACGCTGGATCCAGGCAGGGAAGCGTGTGGCTTTTCGTGTTACAGCCACCGAAAACTGGATGCAGAGTGCTACGCCCGAGTGGGTTTATGCTGCCGGTGCCAGATTTTATGAGGTCAATGGATATAAGGAACCAGAGTATGACGACTCGATATTCTTGGCGAAACTTGATTCTTTCCTCGAACGTATGGCACGCCGCTATGATGGGAATCCTAATGTGGCATTCATAGACATCGGCCATTTTGGTATGTGGGGAGAAGGGCATACTGTGCTGACCACCCCTGTGCATGGAAAGGAATGGGGATTGGAAACACAGAAGCGGATAATTGATCTTTATTGCAAGCACTTCCGAAGCACTCAGTTGGTAATCTCCGACGATTTTGCCGGACATGATGCGCCGGTGGTGCATGCACCGGTCATTGACTATGCGCTCTCACGAGGAGTAACATTGAGGGATGACAGTATACTGGTTCAGCCATGTCCCAGACATTGGTATCATAGCGAAATGGCGGGCCTTTTCTGGCCCACCATGCCCGTTGTTCTCGAACACGAGCATATGCTGGGTTCCATGGGGAGAGGTGCGTGGGACAGAGAACTGCTGTTGAGGTCGGTGGAGGACTATCATGCCTCGTATATGTCGATACATTGTTGGCCCCGGCAAGAACTTGAGGAGAATCGTGACGTCATACGTCGTATCAATCTGCGTTTGGGCTATCGTTTGCAGAATACTTATGTACAATGGCCCGATACCGTGCACAAGGGCATACCGTTTGGAATTGTCAGCGAATGGCGCAATGCTGGAGTGGCGCCTTGTTACGAGGGCGGTTTCCCGTGTTTCACTGTCAAGGACAGTTTGGGTGGGGTGGTCTCGGTGATGGTGGATGAGAACTTTGATGTCAGAAACTTGCGTGTGGATGCTCCGGATAAGGCTCCTGCGGAGAAGGTTCGGACGGATTGCGTGGTGGCACAGGTATTTGCCAACTCGATGGGAAGTTTCACTCGTACTTGTCCCACTGGTACTTTCACGCTTTATGTATCTCTTGGCAGGGCCGACGGCACACCGGTCTATGCCCTTCCCTATGGTGATGATGATGGTCATCTGCGGTATAGGGTGGGCAGTATTACCATAGTAGAATGACGGATCTGTTTCAGAGGTAACTCCAGACAGGACATCAGGGGAAATACCTTTTATATATGTTTGGGTTTATAGGTATGGTATGATGATAGGTCTGGGCTAAACGTCAAACGCAAGTCCTTCTTTGGCAAGAACTGTATGGGGGAAGACTTCCTTGGCTTCGTTGAGCAGTGCTTCCTCATCCATAATACGGGCGCTGAAATGTCCGATGATGAGCCTGCCTGCTTCGGCATCCTTGGCAATCATGGCTGCCTGTTTGGACGTGCTGTGGTAGGTTTGCCTGGCATGTGTCAGGAGCTCTTCGGGATAGGTGGCTTCATGGTAGAGCAGGTTTACCTTATGGATGAGCTTCGGGAGTTGTGGGAGGTAACAGGTATCGGAACAGTAGGCATAGGACCGTGCTGGTGTGGCTGGTGAGGTGAGGCGCTCGTTGGGTATGACCGTTCCGTCAGGTGTCTGCCAGTCAGCTCCGGCCTTGATGTTATTGATTTGTGAGATGGGAATATTGAAGGCATCAATCATCTCGCGCCGTATGTGTGGCAGTCCGGGTTTTTCCTTGAAGAGGTAGCCGCAACAGGGTATGCGGTGTTTCAAGGGGATAGTCCATACACTCAGATTGCGTTCGTCGTGGATGAGTTCGTGTCTTGTAGGATCTACGGCATGAAACTCAACGTGGAAGTTGATTCCTTCGCAGTAGGTGGAGAGGATATTGTCCAGGAAACATCTGATCTCTTGCGGTCCATGGATGTGCAGGTCGGCTGTTCTGCCCAGAAGTGCCATGGTGCTGACGAGTCCGGGCAAACCAAAGACATGGTCGCCATGGTTGTGGGTGATGAAGATATGTCCGATTCGCGCCATGGCAAGTCCCATGCGTTGCATCTGTACTTGTAGTCCTTCTCCGCAGTCTATCATGAAGTATTTTGAGCGGAAGTCCACAATCTGTGCTGTCGGCAGGTGTCTTAGGGTGGGCTTGGCCGAACCGCATCCCAGAATATTCACTCTGAATGTTTCCATCGTTATGTCTTGTGCCTTCTTGTATTCTTGTTTGTGTGGATGGCTTCTTGACTGTTCTGCTGAAATGAAGAACGGGGATGGACCTGTGATGTCCGTCCCCGTTCCGTTATTGTCTGTCTCCTGATAGGAGTTTCTTGTCAGGACTTATTTGTCAGCCTGCATCTTGGCCTTCAGGTCAGCCAGTGCGCTCAGATCACCGAGAGTGGTGCTTGCTGCCTGGTTCTGGATAGCAGGTGCTTCTTCCTTGCGGCTGTTGCTCTGGCGCTTTGCCTTCTTGGCCTCGCGAGCCTCGGCACGCTGTGCGTCCTCGAAGGTGCGGCTGTGGCTGAGGATAATGCGCTTGCTCTCCTTGTTGAACTCAATAACCTTGAAGGAAAGCTTCTCGCCTTGCTGTGCCTGGCTGCCGTCTTCCTTGACGAGGTGCTTGGGAGTGGCAAAGCCCTCTACGCCATACTCCAACTGGATTACAGCGCCCTTGTCCATCATCTCAACGATGGTGCCCTCGTGGATAGAGTCCTGCTTGAATACGGTCTCAAATACGTCCCAGGGATTCTCCTCCAGTTGCTTGTGGCCGAGAGAGAGACGACGGTTCTGCTTGTCAATCTCCAGTACAACAACCTCGATGGTAGCACCGATCTGTGTGAACTCACTGGGGTGCTTGACCTTCTTGGTCCAGCTCAGGTCGCTGATGTGAATCAGGCCGTCAACGCCCTCCTCAATCTCTGCGAATACACCAAAGTTAGTGAAGTTGCGTACCTTTGCGGTGTGCTTGCTGCCCACAGGATACTTCTGCTCGATGTTCTCCCAGGGATCTTCCTTCAGCTGCTTGATGCCGAGAGACATCTTGCGCTCCTCGCGGTCGAGTGTGAGAATCACAGCCTCTACCTCGTCACCTACCTTCATGAAGTCCTGTGCGCTACGCAGATGCTGGCTCCAGGACATCTCGCTCACGTGGATCAGACCTTCTACACCGGGAGCAATCTCGATGAATGCACCGTAGTCGGCCATCACAACCACCTTGCCCTTCACGTGGTCACCCACCTTCAGGTCTGCATCAAGAGCATCCCATGGGTGAGGAGTAAGCTGCTTGAGACCCAGGGCAATACGCTTCTTCTCGTTGTCGAAGTCGAGGATAACGACGTTGATCTTCTGGTCAAGTTCAACCACTTCTTTAGGATCGCTTACGCGGCCCCAGCTCAGGTCGGTGATGTGAATCAGACCGTCAACACCGCCAAGGTCAACAAATACACCGTAAGAAGTGATGTTCTTCACCATGCCCTCGAGTACCTGACCCTTTTCAAGCTTGCTGATGATCTCCTTCTTCTGCTGCTCCAGTTCGGCCTCGATGAGTGCCTTGTGGCTAACAACCACGTTCTTGTACTCCTGGTTGATCTTGATAACCTTGAACTCCATGGTCTTGCCAACGAAGATGTCGTAGTCGCGGATGGGCTTCACATCAATCTGTGAGCCGGGCAGGAATGCCTCGATACCGAAGACGTCTACGATCATACCGCCCTTGGTGCGGCACTTCACGAAGCCCTTGATAATCTCTTCGCTCTCCAGAGCCTGGTTGACACGATCCCAAGAACGGCTTGCACGTGCCTTCTTGTGAGAAAGGATGAGCTGACCCTTCTTGTCCTCTTGGTTTTCAATGTACACCTCAACGGTGTCACCCACCTTCAGGTCGGGGTTGTAACGGAATTCGCTTGCAGGTATGATACCATCGCTCTTGAAGCCAATGTTCACCACCACTTCGCGCTTGTTCATTGCGATTACGGTGCCATCAACTACATCGTGGTCACTTACCTTGTTCAGAGAGCCGGTATAGGCTTGTTCTTGTGCCTCGCGGCTGTCTGAAGTTGTGTTGCCACCGTTCTCATAGGCTTCCCAGTCGAAGTCTGCAACGGGGACAATGTTTTTGTAATCTGTCATACAGATACAGATAAATTAAAGGATTAATAATGTGAATTAACTCGGCTGCAAAGGTACTTCTTTTTGCGTGTCCCACCAAGCCTTTTTCTCAAAGAATGATGAAGTTACGCAAGATTTTATGAAAAAAAGACGATGCGGACAATCCATAATGGAATGTCCGCATCGTCTGGCTTGGGAAGTAGGGACAATCGGATTCGAACCGATGACCTCTGCAATGTGACTGCAGCGCTCTAAACCAGCTGGGCTATGCCCCTGTCCTGCTTCTTTTGCGTTGCAAAGTTAGTGCCTTTTCATTATCCGCGCAAGGGATTCGTGGAAAAACTTTCCTCTTCGTCTCGATATTGCCGGCTGTGCCATTGAAATAGCGGTAGCAGACTGTTACATAGGATGGACGGACTGACAGGAATCCTACTGAACTGATTTGGGATGAAACATGCGAAGTATCACCCGAATACTCACTATGGAATGACTGCTGTTTTGAATGAACAGGCTTTAGTATGATGCTATTTTTTATTGTCTTTTTTTTACTTTTTATTTGCTGTTTCTTGTGGAAGTTCGTATATTTGCATCGTTTACATTTATTTATTAACTTAAAATGGTCTTGATATGAAGAAATTTATAGGTTTGTTGTTTTTAGTATTTATCTTTTCGTCTTGTACGGAAACGATTATTGACGAATCACATTCAGGCTATGAAGAGACCGAATTGATGGGTGTTAGCGATGAGCACAAGGTTAAATATGAGGATGTTTTAAAGCTAACACAAGTCAGTAATAATGGTGGTGATGCCACGCGCTCTTCGTTGAATCAAATAGCAATGGTAGAGTGCCTAACAGACAACACTAACGACACCCTTCTATATGTAAGTAGCAGACAGGGTGGCGGATGGATAATGTATGCCTCGGATACAAGGGTGCCAGCAGTTGTTGCTCAGAGTGAGAGTGGCTCCTTTGATGACCTTAGGCAGGTTGATGGAGCACAATTGTGGATTCAGTCAATTATGGAAGACATGTCATTAATAAGACGACTTCCGGATGGGCTGTTGAATTTTTCCAGGGAAGAGATAGCCGATAACAGAGCCTTTTGGGAATCAATATCATCACCCGACCAATTTGTGAGAAATATGGTTCTGCCAAAAACTCGTGTTATTGATGATTTAGTGCCAGTCCCGACCAATGGATACTACAGGTTCGCAGGTAGTTATACGTATACACAGGTTTATGATTCTGTTCCAAGGATGATAACAACTGATTGGGAACAAGGTTCTCCATACAATATCTATTGCCCGAGGAGGTCGGATAGAGATGAGAACGCACCAGCTGGTTGTGTTGCAATTGCTGGGGCTCAAATGTTGTGTTTTCTCCATAAACATTATGGCGTTCCTACAACAGCGCCCTCTGAAGCCTACTGTAATGGTGACATCACATCGTACACATGGTCTCAGTACAACTATACAACAACAGTATGGGACAATATGGTAAATAATGGGGTATACGCAGCCCCCTTAATTGCAGATGTCGGAAGACGTGTGGATATGCAATATGGTAATTATGGCTCAGGAGCGTATACAAGTGATCTTGTTGACAATGTTTTTGCTCCTTATGGTATTTCGTGCGCTTATACAGGATATAATGTGGATTTATTAAAGAACAGTCTTCTTGACAGCGTACCTGTCCTTCTGTGTGCGCTATCGAATACTTCCACAAGATGGAACAACAGGTAGAGTGGGGCATGCTTTTATAGCTGATAGGTATAAACGCACCAGGACGGTGACAAAGAACTGTTATGAATGGGTCTATGATTCCATTCCTTCGGACAAGCCAATTCCTATGGTACCCAATATGGAAACATATACATATACATCTCCTTCTATCAGCATGATTGGCATGAATTGGGGATGGGGATCAGATTATAACATAGCGTCAGAATGGTACAGTCTAACTGGTGATTGGATTAGTAGTAGAACCTCCATGTCATCATATAATTGGAATATTGATAGACATATGATATGTGGTTTTGAAGTTAGAAACAATTAAAATTCGAAAATTATGAAGAAGTCTGTTTTATTTTTCATGTGCTTATTTATGAGCCTGGGTTTCGTCTCTTGTCAAGATGAAGAAGGTAATGTATTGCCAGATGAAATATATGTAAATCGTGAAGGCCTTCTCATAGATGGAGGCCAGATATTTGATATAAGTCTTTATTGTCTTGAAAATCAATATTCGATGATAGGTGAAATGTGGTATGACTACTACAAGAGGGTCAAGACAGTGCCTGATTATGAGAGTTTTTACCTGCGCTTGATCCTTAACAGGACTGCTGGCCGCTATGTCACGGACGATAGAGAAGAAATGTATCAAATTGGACTGAATGAACTTGAATACCTTAAAGAGAAGTCTCGGTTTATTCTTGATAGTTATAACAACTATAAAGAGAATCATTCAGGGGGATTAGAGTGGCCGACTCTTTTTACTGCATATGTAAATGGGGAGGTAACGATAACATGTGATAAGGTGCTCTTTGGTAAAGAGCCGGGGGAGGACTTGAGTCAATATTTCTCGGTCAAATCAAGGACCAATTGCCTTCCTGTCGGGATTGAGAATTCCAGATTGCTGTATGATTTTGGAGAAGAGATTCCCACGGAATGGTCAAAGCTCTTTGTTCTGGGTTCATGGCTCCAGCCAGAGTATAGACTGGCGTTTGCTGAACAGCCGGACGAGAAATACGAGGAGATTACTCTGAGTGTTTCCTTCCCGATGATTATTGAAAATTACAGAAATATGGCCGTAGACAAATACAGAGGTAAAGAGGAGGGAATAAAACTCACTGAGCATGTTCACAAATCAGAATGTCTCATAAAGTTCAATTGGGAGTAGTTGAAGTTCTATAACTCAACAGAAACGGAGGAGGGCATGCCATCAAGGCGGCATGCCTTCCTTTTGTCCCAAATCGGTCATTAGAATTCCTCTGGATAGGCAAGGGAAACATATCCCGGTCTAATGACTGATTTGGGTTTAATAGGCCTGCTGGTGTACGCCTGCCACGGCTCGTCCGCTGGGGTCGTTCATCTCCTTCCATGCGGCATCCCACTCCAGAGCTATTGCTGTGGAACAGGCCACGCTGGCTTCCTGATTGACACTCAGGGCTGCACTTCTGCTGGGGAAATGCTCCTCAAAGATGCTGCGGTAGAAGTATTCCTCCTTGCATAGGGGTGTGTGGATGGGGAATCGTTCGGCGGCATGTTCCATCTGCTCGTCGGATACCTGCTCCGAGGTGATTTTCTTGAGTGTGTCTATCCAGCTGTATCCTACTCCGTCGGAGAACTGCTCCTTTTGTCTCCAGGCAATCTCTTCGGGAAGCATGTCGGCGAAGGCCTGGCGCAATACCTTCTTCTCTATCACTTGTCCGGGGCACATCTTGGATTGGGGGTTGAGCCTCATGGCAATGTCCAGGAAGTCGCGGTCCAGGAAGGGTACTCGACCTTCTACACCCCAGGCAGAGAGTGATTTGTTGGCGCGCAGGCAGTCGTACCAATGCAACTTGCCCAGTTTGCGTACCGTCTCCTCATGGAAGGCTTGTGCAGAGGGTGCCTTGTGGAAATACAGGTATCCCCCGAAGATCTCGTCGGCACCTTCTCCCGACAGTACCATCTTGATACCCATACTCTTGATGACTCTTGCCAGCAGGTACATGGGTGTGGAGGCGCGTATCGTGGTCACGTCGTAGGTCTCTGTAAAATAGATGACATCTCTGATGGCATCAAGTCCCTCCTGTATGGTGTAGTTGATTTCGTGGTGTACCGTGCCTATATGCTCGGCCACACAGCGGGCTTTCTCCAGGTCGGGTGCTCCTTTGAGTCCCACGGCAAAGGAGTGCAGACGTGGCCACCATGCGCCCGTCTGTCCTCCGTCCTCTACACGTTTTTCTGCAAACTTCTGGGCGATGGCGCTGATGATGCTGCTGTCCAGTCCTCCGCTGAGCAGAACACCATAGGGCACGTCACTCATCATCTGCTGTTTTACCGCGTTCTGGAGTCCGACGCGCAAATTGTCTATATCGGCAGGATTGTCCTTAACGGCATCATATTGCATCCAGTCGCGTGTGTACCAGCGGCGTATCACGCCTTCGCGGCTGTAGAGGTAGTGTCCGGGCAAGAAGGGCTCGTATTCATCGCAGAATCCCTCGAGCGCCTTGAGCTCGCTCGCCACATAGGTCTTGCCCTCCTTGTCATGCCCGATATACAGCGGGATGACTCCGATGGGGTCGCGTGCAATGAGGTATTCGTCGCGCTCTTCGTCGTAAAGCGCAAAGGCAAAGATTCCGCTCAGACGCTCCAGGAAATGTATGCCGTGAGCACGGTAGAGCGCAAGAATCACTTCGCAGTCACTACCTGTCTGGTATTCAAAGTCGGAGGCGGTTTCCTGCCTGATCTCCTGGTGGTTGTATATCTCTCCGTTTACAGCCAGCACCTGTTTGCCGTCGGGGCTGTAGAGTGGTTGCTTGCCGCTTTGGGGGTCTACGATACTGAGTCGTTCGTGACACAGGATGGCATGGGGGCCGCAGTATATACCGCTCCAGTCTGGTCCGCGATGACGGATCTTCTGACTCATGCGCAAAGCCTTCTTGCGCAACTCGCTGCTTTGTTCCTTTATATCAAATATACCTACTATTCCACACATAATTGACATTATTTGTTGATTACTGTTGTGCAAAGTTACAAAAAGTATGTATAACACAAAGAACAAATATCAAAATGTTTTCTTTTTGTGTAAAAATGCTTGCATGCTGTCTTTGCGTTTTTTACCTTTGCACTCGAAAACGGTTGTCTGGAATGTATTTACACATTATATATATATAGTACTTTTGTGAGCGTATTATCCAAAAAAGATGTTGAATGGGACATAAAATGCGACATGGCGAAATGCCTTCTTACATGATTTCTATGTACTTTTGCATCATAAACGGACATTAAATGGAGAACTGAACTATGAGAAAGATTAATTGTATCGGGATATTGACCAGTGGAGGAGATGCTCCTGGCATGAATGCGGCAATACGCGCCGTGACACGTGCAGCCATAGCAAACGATTTTAGGGTGATGGCCATCTATCGCGGATATGAGGGGCTCATCAATGATGAGATTGTGGAGTTCACTACAGAGAATGTAAGCAATATCATCCAGCGGGGAGGTACGATACTGAAGACAGCACGCAGCCGTGAGTTTGAAACACCCGAGGGGCGTCGACGTGCTTATGAGAATATGCAGAGGCGTGGCATTGATGCTTTGGTGGTGATTGGCGGTAACGGGTCACTGACAGGTGCTCGCATTTTTGCCGATGAGTTTGATGTTCCCTGTATCGGTCTGCCTGGAACCATTGATAATGATCTGAATGGGACAGACAGCACCATAGGATATGACACCACGTTGAATACCATCATGGAGTGTGTGGACAAGATACGTGATACTGCCACCAGCCATGAACGCATATTCTTTGTGGAGGTGATGGGGCGTGATGCGGGTTTCCTGGCACAGAACAGTGCCATTGCCGCAGGAGCGGAGGCAGCCATCATTCCCGAGGATAGTACGGGAGCCGATCAGCTGGAGCACTTCATCGGTCGTGGAATCCGTAAGAGCAAGTCGAGCAGTATCGTGATTGTGAGCGAGAGTCCCAAGTGTGGTGCCATGTATTATGCCGACCGTGTACGTAAGGAGTATCCCGAGTTTGATGTGCGTGTTTCCATTCTGGGACATCTGCAGCGGGGTGGAAGTCCCAGTGCAGGGGATCGTATACTTGCAAGCCGATTGGGTGTGGGAGCCATACAGGCCATCCTGGAGGGTCAGCGCAATGTGATGATAGGCATTAAGAATGACGAGGTGGTGTATGTGCCTTTCTCCAATGCCATCAAGAGTGACAAGCCTGTGAAGAAGGAACTCATAGATGTGCTGGCTGTGCTGAGCATCTGACGGTTGTGTGGATGCTTATTCCTGGATGACCACCATTGTCCAATAGTTGAGATAGGGCAGGGTGAAGGTGAGGGTACCTCCCGTCTGTGTGAAATCCAGTTCGTTCATGGCTCCGCCCAGTTTGTCAGGGGTGGCTACGTATATGTGTTTCACCGGTTGGGCGTAACTCATCCTGAGAGGAATATTCGTTTTTGTGGTGGCAGCCGGCATGGTGCCGTCCATGTCACGCCAACTAAGGCTGTTGGCTGATATGAAATTCAGGAAATGCAGTACGGTGCAGCCCTCTTTCTCACGGGCGATAGTGGTCACTCCACCCAATTGGGGAGCCCATCCGTTGATGGACACTTCACCGGAGGTGTCTGTAGGTACCAGGGATGCGCTGGTGTTGAGAGTTCCCCCGTCACGAAGCAGATTCTCGTATGCAGTCATGAAGTCATAGTACCATGTGATGCGCTTCTTGAGTGCGTCGCTCATGCTGACGGATGAATAGGGAAAGTACTCACGGCAGAGCATGTGGTCACCTCCAAGTTCCAGGTGACTGCCTCCCAGAGCAAACATGACAGCATCGGCCATGGTGACACCTGGCAGATTGAACTGAGTATTGTCCAGGTTATAGTTCATATAGGCCGCGAAGACTGTTTGCAGAGTGTCACCACCGAGTTTCCTGTTGTTCTCGAGTATGTTGTACAGGTCGGCATAGTTCTTCTCCCCATCCCATACCTCATTATATAGGAAATCCATTTTCCTGGTACCTGCGATTTCCTTGGTTCCGTAACTGCCTACAGCATTCATGATGAGCCTCTTGTCGGGGAACTTTGCCTTGACGGCTCTGATAAACGTGGCAAAGCCGCTGGGGATGTCTACCTCTTCACCGGATATGTTGTAGAGTGTGCCTCTGTACCCCAACTGGTCAATCTGAAACCCGTCAAAGTCCAGATGGTCATACACTTCAGCGATACGTTTGTTCATGTAGTAGGTCCATGTGGTCATTCCGGGGTTGACCACGTAGATGTCACTTTTCCAGGACGAAGGCAGTTTGTGGCAGTCACGGTTGGTGTGTGCGGCATCGGTATAGAGGAAGCATGTGTTGCTCACTCCGTCCTCTACGGCATCAGACAGCGCACCATAACAAAGGTTGTAGAAGATGCTCTTCATGCCTCGGTCGTGCTGTGCCTTGATGTAGTTCTCCACACTGCTGGTGTAGATTGTACGGTTTGCAATGTCAGTATAGGTTTCCAGTGGGACGCCTTCCTTGGTGCCTCCCCAGGGCCAATGGTGTTTGTAATGCCAGTCCTGGAACTGCACACCGTTGATATGGCATCGGTTGAGCCAATCCATTTCCTTGGCTGTCACGCTGGCTGTCTTGCTGCTCCCGAAATCTGCCACAAAACCATAGCGGGGAAATTTCTTCCAGTCGGAACTGACATCCACAGCAATCGTGGCGCGTATGGTTTCCTGTCCGGCACTTGTCTGATAGACCTGGACCATATAGCCTTTGAAGTCCTCGGATGGGGTCTTCCAAGTCCATTCGACACCAGGAAGGTCCTCCTCATACAGTACTTCCCCCAAATGCATATAACGCACTCTGGCACGCATGATGGCACTGCCGTTATGCTTAAACTTGACTGTGGAGCCCGGATGATAGCATGCCGAGTCGGTGCTGACTTCCAACGTGAGATTGGCCGACTGGGAGCGTGGGGTTTCATAGTGAGGTATGTCTTCATAGGCAATGCTGTCTATATCGCTTTGGGGAAATTCCTGCATGGAACCGTCCGTCTTGTGTATACGTATGCTTTGTGCGTAAGGATTCCCGCATGACAGAATGAATACTGCGAGTAGGCAGGATGCGTACTTCAGTCTTTGGCGTGAGTGTGTTGTAGTCATGATCCTATTAGTTTTACTTGGTGTTGGAGAAATGTGTGTCTGTTTCCCTCCATGCAAAGTTAGTGAAAAACTGTGTTGTATTACTTCTCTCTCTCAAAAAATATCTTTAGAATTTTCTGTTCCCACGGTATCTCATCCTTGTGATGTGACTTGTATAATCCGGGTTCACCCGACAAATCAGGGGGGGATGGCCGAACATCGCAGGACTTTTTTCTTTAGACACGGATTGGGACGGATTGGACTGATCAGACGGATTTCCTTGTGGATGGAAGAGAACAAAAAGTTTGTCCCTTTCCTCGGGCTGCTGCCCTCACAGCCTGCTGAGTAGGCTCATCCATGCAAGCAAGCTTGCCTTTCTGAGTCTCCTCATCCGTCTGGTCTGCCCTGCTGGCAGACAGGAAAGTACCAAAACAAAAAAGCAGCCTCCCGGCTGTACAAAAGCCTTCCAGGCTACCTGTCCTCGGAGGATGATGTGACATGGCACTCCGCTGCCTGGAG
>JBJEKL010000049.1:0-50825 GCA_051878615.1 Bacteroidaceae bacterium
TTTTCTCTCGCTTTGCACAATTTTTCTCCCCAAACTCTTGCACAACTCAAATAAAGTCGTACCTTTGCACCACCAGAACCCGCCAAGCCTCTCAACGATGCTCAAATGAGCGGGTCGTTTTTTATATGCACTTGACCGAAAGAATACCATTCAGTAAACATTATACTGAAGAACAAAGTCTCATCACTCTTCTCCAATCAAGAGGATTGTCGATAACCGATGTGAACAAGGCTAACCACTACCTGACTCATATCGGCTACTATCGTTTGTCCGCCTACATGTACCCTTTGCTTCGAGTTCCCAAAGAACAACATTTATACAAGCCGGGAGCAACATTCAGTAAAGTCATGATGCTTTATCGTTTCGACAAGAAGCTCCGTTTGCTGTTGTTCAACGAAATTGAGAAGATTGAGGTGGCAGTGCGCAGTGCCATTGTCAAACATGGTTGTGAGGTAACCGGTGACCCTTTCTGGATGACCAATCCACACAACTTCTCCAACCCTGTCAAGTTCAACAAAACTATTCGTCTGATTGAAGACGAACTGAACCACTCAAGGGAAGAATTCATCACCCATTTCAAGGAAACCTACTCAAATCCCTTTCCTCCTGCCTGGATGTTGTCAGAGATACTGCCGTTAGGAGTGATGACAAATATATACTCCAACATCAAGAATAAGAAGATAAAGAAAAGGGTGTCCCAGTCCTTTCATCTGCAAATAGCCCCATTCGAGTCGTGGATGACCATTGTCACACTGACACGAAATCTTTGTTGTCACCATGCCCGCGTTTGGAACAAACAGAACACGCTGCGCCCCATGATACCTAATATCATAGTGAAACCATGGATAAACCTGCCAACAGATACGCTCAGGATTTATTTTGATATGTGCATCATCAAGTACTTCCTCAATATCATATCTCCGGGAAATGACATGCTGGACAAGATGCAGGCACTCTTCGCAGAATATCCCGAAGTTGACCTCGGCGCATTGGGCTTCCCATCAGGCAATTGGCAGAACGAACCATTGTGGAGTACCCGATGACGAAGACTCTGGCTGTCTCATTCATGTTGTATAATGTTATTTAATGATTTGGAGTGCAAATGTAGAAGTGGAGACTTCTTTTTGCGGCAATTTGCCACTATACAACCGAAATGAACTCTAAACGACAGATTTAGCAAAAAAAAACAGTGGAGGCTGCAAATGGCATTTCAGTGCCGCTTGCAGCCTCCAACTGTTACTATTTATACTGTTTATGGATTAGTGAACAGAATAGCGGTTTAACCAGACCTCCAGAGGCCGTTGGGAAGAGATGATTCCATGTTGCCTTCTCAATAAAAATGTGTACCTTTGCAAGGTTAAGGTATGGGAACCATATTATTTTATTGGCAAGTCATTTAGAATGGAATTAAAGAACCTGATAGCAGAATGTACTGCATGCGACTTCAAGGTGATGCTTGAAGAAAAGAAGCCTAAGAGTTGGTTAAAGAGCGTAAGTGCCTTCGCCAACGGCTTGGGTGGTTCTCTTTTCTTTGGCATAGATAATGATGGCATCGTCAAAGGACTTGGTGATGTGCAGCATGTTAGCGAAGTTATCAGTAGCAAGATACGCGATTACATGGATCCCCTGCCAGAGGTGGAAATGATTCCTCATGATATAGATGGTTCACATATATTGCAAATCAAAGTCAATGCAGGGCATTATACACCATATTACTACGTTGGCGATGGTCAGCGCATAGCCTTTGTTCGTGTCGGTGATGAGAGTCTTCCAGCTACGGCAGAGCAAATGGTACGCCTGGTACTGAAAGGTTCTAACAAAACTTACGATTCCCTTCATACGGGTTATAAGGTAGAAGACTATGCTTTCACGATATTAGCGAATACTTTCAAAAACCGAACCAAACAAGAATGGGACAAGAAATATCTTTTATCGTTTGGACTTGTGACAGGTGCTGGGAACCTAACGAATGCTGGGGCATTGTTTGCCGATGACTGCCCATTGTGGCAATCTCGCCTATACTGTACACGATGGGATGGAAAGGAAAAGAGTGATGCCATCAATGATGCAGAGTTCACGGGCAACATCCTCATGTTGCTTCGTGAATCCATGAACTTTGTGAAGTCAAATACCAAGAGAGGCTGGGAGAAACTGCCTGATGGACGAAAGAATAAACCAGAGTATGCGGAACGTGCAGTTCTTGAAACAATGGTAAACCATTTCATCCATCGTGACTACACAGTGATGGGCAGTGAAGTTCATCTCGACATTTACAACGATCGCCTCACAGTCACATCTCCAGGAGGAATGTACAATGGTATGCTGATCCAGGACCTAGACATCGCAGATGTTTCTTCCGAAAGGCGCAATCCCATTCTTGCAAACGTGATGGCTCAACTTGACTATATGGAGAAACGAGGTAGCGGACTCACACGCATCTGCAATGAGACCAAAGCATTAGATGGGTATAGGGAAGAATTGAAGCCAAAATTCAAATCAACCCCAGCCCAGTTCCAGACCATCATTTTTGCCTCTTCCGACATCCCGCATGTCGGAGATGTGTCGGAGACAAAACTCACTGAGCGTCAGCAGAAAATTCTCAATCTCATCAAAGAGTCTCCGACAATCACAGGCCGACAAATGTCGGAGATACTGTCGGTGAGCCAACGTACCATCGAACGTGATCTCTCTGCTTTACAAAAGAGTGGAATTTTGAAGCATGAAGGCAAGGACAATGATGGAGTGTGGATTATAGTAATATAATTAATATTATGAATATCAAAGATGTACATTTGTCAGGAGGCTCGCATGTCGTAATACTAGGGGCAGGTGCAAGCATTGCGTCTGCACTCAGAAATCCAGAAAAGCATGGCTTAAGTTTGCCATCGATGAATGATCTACCGAAAGTATGCGGATTGGATGGTGTTTTGAGCAAATTTCCAGAGAAACTTATATGCGATAACTTCGAGGCGACGTACAGTAATCTGGTTGAATACGATCCAAACAATTATTTTCTGAAGGTAATGAATGAGATGATATACTCATATTTCAGAACCCTAGAATTACCAGATGAACCAACGATTTATGATTATTTGATTATGTCACTAAGAGACAAGGACGCCATTGCAACATTCAACTGGGACCCATTTTTATATCAAGCTTGGTGGAGGAATTATCATCATGGTAGTAGTCCACAAATGATATATTTACATGGTAATGTTGCAGTAGGGTATAATCAAGAAAAACATATGTTAGGACGCGCTGGGATGTACTCAAAGAACGAATCTATTTATTTTGAGCCAACTCAATTGCTATTCCCTGTCAAACATAAAGATTACAATAAAGATCCATTTATCAGAAGTTCATGGCAAATGCTGCAAAATAGGCTTGACAAAGATAAATGCAATACTCATAATGTTACGATATTTGGATATAGCGCTCCAGTAACTGATGTAGAAGCTTTAAGTATGATGAAATCTGCATGGGGTGATATCTATGATAGAAATCTTGAACAACTTGAATTTATTGACATTCGCAAAGAGGAAGACGTAATCAATTCGTGGTCAGAGTTTATTCATACTCATCATTATAATTACTGGACATCTTTTTTTGATTCTTCATTGGCTCAATACCCACGTAGAACAGATGAAGCCTATTTCTGCCATTTTCTCCCGATCACCCCAGAAGAAGCTTTCATTGAACCAAATCCTGTTCCCTTGGACTTTAAAACCCTAAAAGAAATGTGGGATTGGTATGAACCATTAATAGCCAAAGAAAAGCGTTAATAAGCAAAACTGATTATTAAATTAGACAAAAAAAGAAGCAGAAAAGATTGCCACACTGAGCAAACTATCTGCCTCTTATGTCAGAAAGTGTCCCCTACCTCACCGAGAAAAGGACACGGAAGGTTGGGCTTACTTCAAGACAATAGTCAAAACCTTGTCTTCCTCGGTTACAACAACCTTGTCCTCACGAAGCAACCAGCCCAAAGCCAGATAGAGATCCTTGTCTGTCTTAATCTTGGCGGCCTTCTTCAAGTCCTTGGAATTCATTGTACCGTTTTCACTCAAAGCAGTCCATACGGAACCTGCCAACAATCCTACATTCTCTTTCATCTTGATTCTCTCAAAGTTGATACTAACAAACATCTAATTATCAGCCACAAAGGTACGGCAAATCCCCGAATAGAACAAATTTCTGTAGATATTTTTACAACATTACAGGGATAATGGACCAATACCGACATTCTATCGGAAACGGGACATATAATACATCCAATAAGTTTGAGCATAGACAGACAAACTGTCCAAAGCCTGCCGATCACCCTGCATACTGGCCTGATGAAGGCGGAGGAAACGCAGAAGAGACTCCTCCATAACTTCATCTTCATAGACGAAAACTGGCTTGGAAGATGAGGAAGGGACTACAGACCGCACCCTATGCGGAGAGAGATGACGGAAGAGCGTCAGTGCCTCACGATAGTGCTTGGGAAGAGACGTGGAGAGAGAATCGGAATGCTGCGCAAGAAGCTGAGAGAACGAGTGCAACTCACCACTCAGGAGACAGGAGCAAAGCAAGTAATCGAGAGCAAGAGGACGAGGCAAAGAATCTAAAGCCAAAGTGTTCTCAAGAAATCTACGCTCACAGAAGGCATCTGATGACTGCGGAACCGAACGCATGGCACGATACAGCACAGGGAGGGCGTCATATACGAACAAAGAATCAGACTGACGAGGCAGGAGCGTCTGCATCCCCTCGGGAACAGGATACCCAAAGAACTGCTCTCCCAGCTGTCCTTCAATGGCCAAAGCCGCCGTTCGCAAAGCATAAAGCCTATAGGTAGAAGCCGCTGTTGCAGGGCAACAGTCTATTGCCTCCTCATATCTCCCATCATGTAGCAAATGGCCGACACGCAACTCACGATGGCCAGGACCGGAGTCATATCCCAAAGCACCTGTCATAAAGAACAGGAGCAGCAGGACAAACAAATTGGAAGAGAGGTAAGAGGAGAATGTGCCACGTTCGCCTGTAGCATCAGGATGCATGAGACAAAGACATGCGACAATCACAAACAACACGAAAAGAGACACGAGACAGAACCATGGGGTACCGCCATCATAATCGGGTAATTCAGGAAAACGGAAAGAGGTGACGGTGGTCAGCAAAAAGGAAGACGGGAACCACGACAAGGCACAGAGCCGTAAAGGCCAGCACAGCACCTTGTGACAGAAAAAAACTAAGACCAGCAAGGGCAGTATGATAAGTACCGCCCCTACCAATGATTCGTATGTGGTCTCCCCGTGGGAGAAATGAAATTGAAACTGGGCAAGGTAGTCAGCCTGGTAAAAATACAAATAGAAGAAGGAAAAGCACGCAAAGACAATACCGCACATATACGGCATCAATTGTGCTACCTGTCTTGTATGTGGACTATTGTACCTTACCATTCATCCCTTCTCATGAAAGCAGGATCTGATGCCTCCTGTGTATCTCACACCTCACTCCTTTCTCTTACGCAACACGCAGGCCGTACGAGCAGGCAGATACAATCTGAGCCAACCCTTGTCATCAGGTGCATAGAGGGGATCAAAGTTGGTGTAATGAACCACAGTATCATCATTAAAGCCATTGCCACCAAACTCTACAGCATCAGAATTGAGCACATATTCGTATGAACCCTGCTCAACCAAGAAGCCATACCCCGTATAGGAACGTGTCGGACTAAAGTTGAAGAAGAAGAAGAGGTCACCGCGCTGGAAGGCCAAAACCTGGTCGGAATCATTGGCATTTATCTCCTTGACCGGAAGTTTGGCAATAGATTTCAATTTGCGGAGCAGATGAATCATGCCTGCATCAAAGTCTGCAAGATAATGATAACAAAGTTCCTTGTTATCAACCAGATTCCATTGGCGACGTGCATATTTGTGACTCCAGCCGTTACCCTCACGGGGGAAGTCTATCCATTCAGGATGGCCGAACTCATTACCCATGAAGTTAAGATAACCGCCATTGGCAGTAGCTGCTGTAAGGAGGCGTATCATCTTGTGAAGGGCAATACCCCGTTCCACCACATAGTTCTGGTCTCCCTTCTTGAAATGCCAATACATATCGGAATCCACAAGGCGGAAGATAATGGTCTTGTCACCCACAAGAGCCTGGTCATGACTCTCTGCATAGGAAATCGTCTTCTCGTCCTTACGTCGGTTGGTGAGCTCCCAGAACATCGACGTGGGCTTCCAATCCTCATCTCTCTTCTCCTTGATGGTCTTGATCCAATAGTCAGGAATGTTCATTGCCAACCTGTAATCAAAACCGTAGCCTCCGTCACGGATAGGAGCAGAGAGACCGGGCATACCACTCACATCCTCGGCTATAGTAATGGCATTCTTGTTCACCTGATGAATCAGATCGTTGGCAAGAGTGAGATAAACGATGGCACCGTCATCCTCATGACCATTATAATAATCGGCATAACTGGTGAAGTTCTCACCCAGGCCATGACTATAATACAACATGGAGGTCACACCATCAAAACGGAATCCGTCAAAGTGATACTCCTCAAGCCAATATTTGCAGTTGGACAGCAGGAAATGGACAACCTCATCCTTACCGTAATCGAAGCAGAGACTGTCCCATGCCGGATGCTCACGTCTGTCACCCTGACAGAAGTATTGACAAGGATCACCGGCAAAATTGCCCAAACCTTCGTTCTCATTCTTCACGGCATGGCTATGCACAATATCCATCACCACAGAAATTCCCATGGAATGTGCCTTGTCAATGAGGGACTTGAGTTCCTCCGGAGTACCGAAGCGGCTACTGGGAGCAAAGAAACTGCTTACGTGATAACCAAAGCTGCCGTAATAAGGGTGCTCCTGAACAGCCATAATCTGTATGCAGTTGTAACCCTGATCAGCCACTCGCGGCAGGACATTATCACGGAATTCCACATAAGAACCGACCTTTTCCTCATCTTGAGCCATACCAATATGGCATTCATAAATAAGCAAGGGGTCTGTGTTTGGCTTGAACTTATCCACCTGCCATACATACGGCTGCTCGGGAGCCCATGCCTGTGCGCTGAAAATCTTTGTCTCAGGATCCTGGACCACACGGTTTATCCATGCAGGGATACGCTCACCCTGTCCTCCGTCCCAATGGACACTTAACTTGAAGAGAGTACCATGCTTGAAAGCCTTGTCCTTAATCTTGATTTCCCAGTTTCCTGTCTTTGAGACACGCTTCATGGCAAACTTGGAACTCTCCTTCCATCCATTAAAGTCGCCTATCACATAGATGTCTGTAGCATTGGGAGCCCATTCACGCAACAGCCATCCATCCTGGACACGATGCAACCCAAAATAGAGATAACCGTCGGCAAAGTCTGTCAACTTGCCTGAGGGGCCTGCAAGTTTCAACTTACGTGCAAGCATATTCTGATACCTGCCATTAACGGCATCCGCATATACTGCCAGATAAGGGTCGTTTCGGAGTATTTTCAGTACCGATGTTCTTGCCGTTGTTTTCTTGTTCTCTCCGACCTTCTTTGTGGTGGTCGCTGCATTCTTGCTTGAAGTAGTGGCCTTTGTGTTAGGCATGATTATTGTGTGTTTGATATTTAACCTTGAATACGACCTTCCTGAGCGGAATGTCTGTAATTGCCGGTGCATGTCCCTCGCCAGGCATATACAGGACGAACATGCCGGGATTCACCGTAAAATGGCATTTCGGAGGTACAGGCAGAAAAGAAATGTCTGCCTGGGCATCATAAAGGGAAGATGATACCAGAGACCAAGCAAGAGGAGCGTATCCATGTTGCTCGGGTCCGTCAAGAGGAATCTGAACATCCATCATCTCACGATGCACTTCCAGGGGAGCATCCGCCCTGAAACGCGGAGGGCATGTCTGTACGTTTGCCCATATAGCATCACCGGATACAATATGCCTTCCCTCTGACAAATCCTGTAACGGATGAGAAGAAATATAATCCGCAACCAGACCAAGGCCTGTACACAGACCTGAATACTTATGCAGATTATCCAATGTATCTATTACCATATCGTATATCTATACTCTGTCATTCAGTTTGAAGCAACTGGTGATTCGGAGACCGACTGGACAAGACCCTTGACATACGTTACCTTTCTGATAAGGTTTCCGTTACGGTCCTTCTCAACAAACTCTCCATCCTTCTGTCCTTCCCTGAATGTTCCTTCGTAACGCACCCCGTCAGAATCCTCAAGTATGCCATAGCCATCCTTCAGACCTGCCTTGAAAGAGCCCTTGAACTTCACGCCGTCGGCCTGCCGCATGATTCCCGTGCCGTCCATCTTTCCAGCCTTCCATTCGCCGTCATAGACATCTCCATTGGCCCACGTGTACTTTCCCTTTCCGCTCTGATGATTCTTCTCCCACATACCTTCGTAGACGGCTCCACCCTTCCACGTGAACGTTCCAAGGCCATCCTGTTCACCATCCAGGAAATGGCCGACATACCGGTCTCCGTTGGCAAAAGTAAAGATACCTTCACCTGTCCTTTTTCCGTTCTGGTATTGTCCCTCATAACGGCTTCCGTCCTGGAAGGTATATATGCCATGTCCATGTTGCTGGTCAGCCTTGAAGGTGCCCTTGTATATATCTCCAGACGCATAGACATAAGTGCCTACACCGTCCATCTTGTTATCCTTCCAGGAACCCTCATAACGATTGCCGTCATTCCAGTCAAAGATGCCATGACCGTTCTTCAGATCGTTCTTCCATTCGCCCTTATAAGAGGCTCCGTTCGCATAGGTGTATGTACCTTCACCCGACCGTTTGTCCTGTTCCCAGTTGCCCACATATACATCACCGTTGAAATAGTACATCGTACCTTGCCCCTGCTGGTAATCGCGGAACCAGAGTCCCACATACTTGTTGTTGTTGGCAAAATAGAATGTACCCATTCCATGCTGCTGGTTCTGAAACCATTCGCCTTCGTACTTCTCCCCATCAGAGAACAGGTATGTCCCCTGTCCCTGACGCCGGCCCTTCACGTACTCACCCGTATGGGTATCTCCATTGGGGAAGATGGTGGTACCATGTCCATAAGGCTTACCCTTCAACAGCTCTCCCTGGTATTCCGCCCCATCTGCAAAGGTATAATTTCCTATTTTGATTTGCTGGCCAGCAAGAGAAAGTGGCAAACAAAACATAAGAAGGGGTATGAGGATGAATTTGTTACAGAATACCATTTGAACGTTCATTTGGCTGCAAAATTACGACAAAAGCAGAGAGTGGCAAAATTATATGTTAATCTTTATTATTTTTTAAATATAGCTCGGCTCTTTGCAGGTCTGCAGGAGTGTCGATACCTACAGTTTCCACATCACTCAACGCAACCTTGATGGTGTACCCGTTCTCGAGCCAGCGCAACTGTTCCAACGACTCCGCCTTCTCCAGTTCACCCTGAGGCAAACGGGAGATTTCCTGAAGAACCTCCCTTCGGTATGCATATAGTCCGATATGCTTGTAAAAGGTATGAGAACGCAACCACCCGTCATGCTCCGCTCCGCGTAGGAAAGGAATCACACTACGGCTGAAATACAAGGCACGCATACTCTTGTCTACCACCACCTTAGGAGAATTGGGATTGGAAAGTACTTCGAACGAATCATCCGTTGAGAATGGCTTCACCAAAGTGGCAATCTGAGTTCCTTCCTCCTGAAAGCATCCCTTGACGGCTTCGAGTTGGGACCTCTGCACAAAGGGTTCATCACCTTGAATATTCACAATCACGTCAGCATCTGTCGCCAATCGCTCACAAGCCTGCCAACAACGGTCGGTACCGCTACGCAGGGTACTGTCGGTCATGACTGCCTTTCCCCCAAACGATTCCACGGCCGAGAATATTCGTTCGTCATCAGTACATACATACACCTCATCAAATGCCAGTTTCGCCTGTTCATAGACGCGCCGGACCACAAACTTCCCGCCAAGTACGGCAAGAGGTTTCCCGGGGAAACGTGTACTGGCATAACGCGCCGGGATAAGTGCCAAATACTTCATTCTCTTTTTCATGATGTTCATCAGTTAGCCAAGTCATCCAGTAGAGAGCCAGCTGTACCCTCCTCCTCGCCAGACTCCTCCTTCTGACCACAGGGATCAAAATCAGCGGGAATGTCAAATTCCTCCTCTTGTGAATAACCAAGACTCTTGTCGGCATACACCTTCTTGAGGAAATACGCAGATATAGGCAGAGCGGCATTTGCACCTTGGCCTATAGCCATGCTGGCAAAATGGATGTCACGTTCCTCACCTCCAACCCATCCTCCAAAACTGAGACTGGGCGTGTACCCGATAAACCATCCGTCAGAATTATCGTTGGTGGTACCTGTCTTTCCACCCATGGGGGCGGTAATGTTGTAACGTGCCCTCATACGATGTCCTGTTCCATTATCTATGACGCCGCGCATCAGAGTAACCATCTTGCATGCCGCATCCTCGGAAATCACCTCACGGACACGTGGCTGGAACTCGGCCACGACATCGCCGTTACTATCCTCGATACGGGTCACATATAACGGGCAACGACGAACACCTTTCCGGGCAAATGCCGTGTATGCCCCTACCATCTCGGCCACAGAAATGTCGCAAGGTCCCAAGCAAAGGGCAAGCGAGGGATGTATGTCCTGATTCTGAATGCCGAACTCATGTATCAGGCGTACCAAAGCCGCAGGTGACAACTGGTTCATAAGCCAGGCAGAAATCCAGTTGTTGCTCTGAGCCAACCCCCACTTAAGGGTGACCATCTCACCATATCGCGACTTACTGCCATTTCTGGGCGTCCATTCCTTGCCAGCCACCTGATAGGTCTGCTGCACATTGGGGGCTTCGTCACATGGACTCCACCCGTTCTCCATAGCAAGGGCATACAGATAGGGCTTGATGGTTGAACCGACCTGACGCCGGCCTTGTGTACACATGTCATACTGGAAATGCGAATAATCGACACCACCCACATAAGCCTTCACGGCACCGGTCTCATTCTCCATGCACATAAAGCCTGCACGCAGAAACGACTTATAATACTTGATACTGTCCAATGGAGTCATCACGGTATCCTTGTCTCCGTGAGTTGTATAAACCGTCATCTCTACAGGGGTTCCGAAGGCCTCGTCAATCCCGGCATCAGAATAGCCGGCGGCCTTCATCTGAATATATCTGGCGCTCTGTCGCTTTGCCCGCTGCAAATCAGCCTTTACCTGGGCTGCAGACAGAGAGGAAGCATAGGGAGCATTGCGGTTAGAACGGAGTTCACGATCAAAAGCCTGCTGGAGCTCGCCCGTCACATGCCCGATGAGAGACTGCTCGGCATAATCCTGCATCCGGCTGTCTATCGTGGTATAAATTTTCAGTCCGTCGGAATAGACATTATAATGTTCTCCCTCACGATTGGTATTCTTGTTACACCATCCATAGAGCGGATCTGTCTCCCATGCCAGGGAATCCTCGTAATAGTTCTGTCCCTGCCAACTGGCATAATCGCTTCGGACAGGTTTCCTGGCCATGAGTACGCGTCGAAGCATCTCACGCAGATAAGCGGCACTACCTTCCTTATGGTCGACTCTGTGGAAATCAAGAGCAAGAGGCTCGAGAGACAACCTGCCTCCCTCCTCCTCTGACAGGTAACCGGCCTTCACCATCTGAGCCAGCACTACATTACGGCGTTGCAGACATCTATCGGGAAAACGGACAGGATTGAAGTAACTGGGATTCTTGCACATGCCTACAAGGGTAGCACACTCTATGACATCCAAATCCTTGGGCTCCTTTCCAAAATAGGTCTTGGATGCAGTCTTGATGCCTACTGCATTATGAAGAAAATCGAAGTAATTGAGATACATGCTTATGATCTCATCCTTCGTATAAAAACGCTCAAGTTTTATAGCAATAACCCACTCGATGGGTTTCTGTAAAAGACGCTCCTGAACACTCCCGGCCTTCTCGGAATATAATTGCTTGGCCAACTGCTGTGTGATCGTACTACCGCCACCGGCACTTTTCTGACGAAGCAAACCACGCTTGACCACAGCACGCAACAACGCCCTGTAATCAACTCCACTATGATCATAAAAACGCACGTCCTCCGTGGCTATCAAAGCCTGAACAATCGCAGGAGGCAGATCATCATAACCCACGAAGATACGGTTAGCCTTGCTGTAACTCCACGTGCCCAGCAACTTGCCGTCAGCCGAGAAAACCTGTGAGGCGAACTTGTTGACCGGATTCTGCAACTGCTCGATATTGGGCATATAACCAATATACCCGTTGAAAATGCCATAGAACACTCCTCCAAGAGCCGAAAGGCCAAGGAAAAACAATATCCACAGACTAACGAAAAATTTCTTCCGCATAATGGTTTTACATATAAAACATGAGATGTAAACACTTCGTTTGGGCAAAGATACGAACTTTTTCTGAGCTGTATAAACGGGACTGACAAATAATCCCAAATCGCTCATCAGGCCGTACAGGGGTGTCTGCTCAGACATTATTCTTGCCTGTCCCGTCATTAAACCTCTCTTCGCATCAGACAGGCGAAACAGACAGGAAATCCAATGAACCTGACAGACCACCCGAAGCCTTTTGCTCTCAGCCTATGAGCAGCGCCTGTCTCAGCTTATGCCCCCTGTGGGGTACAAGCTATGACCTCCTTACGTAATCCGGAGATGACCCTTGACACCCCCATTTCTGGCTACGAGGCAGGCCGTCTTGCCATAAAGTTCCTTCAGAGTGATGTCCGGATACTGATATTCCGAACCGCTGACATGTGTGCCCAGTACAGGAAAAGAGTCCCCTCTGCCATGCGGCAAAAGGGACTCGAATGCAATATCATGTCATATCGGTGAGAACTCTCACCAGAAACGCGTCAGCTGGCTGTTCAGACGAACCACTTCACGTAGCAGAAATCCTGTCTGTGAGGCAGATTCTCGTTCTTGGGATACATACGGTAACATACCTTGAAGCTGCCGGCGTTGTCCAGACTGTGTGATGCGGCAAAGGTAAACTTGTCACCATTACGCTCCACCATGCGGAAGGGATCTACATGATAAACATGGTCCTGACCGTCCTTGTCAGTGGTAAGAGTCACCAACTCCATACCGACAGCATCATCCAAGCCAGCCTCATCCACAACGATCTGGATGTTGTACTTCTTGCCGGCCTCAATGTTTCCGCTGATGAGCTCCTCACTCTTCTGAATGCTATCCACATGAATCTCATCCCAACGGGCAGCCACATTCTCCTTCCATTCTGCTATTTCACGAGCCAGCTTACAGTCGTTTGCGGCAAGAGCCTCGAAACGGGCGTGCAAACGGTTGTAGAACTTGTCATAATAGTCATCAAGCTGGCGCTTCATCGTGTAATGAGGAGCAATCTGGGCAATACTGTTCTTGATGACCTTGATCCAGCCCGTGCTGATACCCTCAGAATTACGCGCATAATAGAGGGGCATGATCTCGTTCTCAAGCAAACCATAGATGGTGGCGGCATCGAGCTGGTCCTGATGCTCCTGATACTGATAGGTACGCTTGTCGGTAAGCGCCCAACCGGCACCCTGACGATAACCCTCATACCACCAGCCGTCAAGTACAGACAGGTTTACGACACCATTCATCAAGGCCTTCTCACCTGATGTGCCCGATGCCTCGAGAGGACGTGTGGGCGTATTCATCCAGATGTCAACACCGCTCACCAGCCTGCGGGCCAGCTGCATATCATAGTTCTCCAGGAAAATAATCTTACCCAGGAATTCAGGACGCTGGCTTATCTCGTAGATCTTCTTGATGAGACCCTGGCCTGCGCCGTCGGCAGGATGAGCCTTGCCTGTGTAAAGGAATTGTACAGGATAATCAGGATTGTTGACAATCTTGCTCAGACGCTCCAAATCCGTGAAAAGCAGATGAGCACGCTTGTAGGTAGCGAAACGGCGTCCGAAACCGATGAGCAAGGCGTTAGGATTGATCTTATCCATCAACGATACCACACGCGAGGGATCACCCTGATTCTTGAGCCAGCGATCACGGAACTGCTTGCGGATATAATCGACCAACTTGGTCTTTAGAGCCATGCGGGTAGCCCACAACTCCTCATCACTTACATTATAGATTCCTTCCCAGATGGTCTGGTTGCTCTGGTCATGGATGTGATTCTTGTCAAGATGTGCGGCATAGAGCTTGCGCCATTCGTTGGCACACCATGTGGGGAAGTGAACACCATTGGTCACATAGCCGACATGGCTCTCTTCGGGATAATAACCCTTCCAGATGCCAGCGAACATCTTCTTGCTCACCTCACCGTGCAGCCAACTTACACCATTGACTTCCTGGGAAGTATTGCAAGCAAAGGTACTCATGCAGAAACGCTCTCCCTTGTCGTCGGGATTCATACGTCCCATCCCGATGAACTCATCCCAAGAGATACCAAGCAGCTGAGGATAACCGCTCATATACTTACCGAACAGTCCCTCGTCGAAATAGTCGTGGCCGGCGGGTACAGGGGTATGGACGGTATAGAGAGAGGAGGCACGGACAAGTTCAAGAGCCTGTGTGAAGGACTTGCCCTCGCGCACATAGTCAACCAGTCTCTGTACGTTACACAAGGCCGCATGGCCCTCGTTACAATGATATACGTCCTTCTTGATGCCAAGCTTCTGCAACATCAACACGCCACCGATACCAAGCAGAATCTCCTGTTTGAGACGATTCTCCCAATCACCACCATAGAGAGCATGGGTGATGGAGCGGTCGAACTGAGAGTTCATGTCATTGTCTGTATCGAGCAGATAGAGTTTGATACGACCTACATTCACACGCCATACATACGCATGCACATGATAATCCATATAAGGAACATCGATAACCATAGGCATGCCGTTCTCGTCCAGCTGCTGCTCGATGGGGAGTGATCCGAAGTTCTGGGCCTCATAGTTGGCCACCTGCTGACCATCCATGCTGAGTGACTGGGTGAAGTATCCATAACGATACAGGAAACCGACAGCGCACATGTCCACATTGGAATCGCTGGCCTCCTTCAGATAATCACCTGCCAGCACACCCAGACCGCCGGAATAAATCTTCAGTACGTGGTTCAGTCCATACTCCATGCAGAAGTATGCCACGCTTGCACGATTCTTGTTAGGTTTCTCGTCCATGTACGCACGGAACTCCTTGTACACCTCGTCCATCTTCTGGATGAGAGCCTGGTCATGAGAGAGTTTCTCCATTTTCTCAAAACTCAGGCGCTGGAGGAGAAGGATGGGATTGCCATCACACTCATCAAAGAGTTTGCTGTCAAGACTGCGGAACAGGCTCTTGGCACTGTGGTTCCATGCCCACCACATATTGCGAGCCAGTTCCTCCAGTTTCTTCAACTTGACAGGGATGTTACTCTTGGCCGTCACTGGCTTCCAACAGGGTTGGTTAGCATAACTTGCTCTAATCTTCATAATTCAATATTTATTTGATTCTGATTCGTTATTCTTACTACAACAATTACATTCGTTTTACCTTAGACTTTTCTGCAGGCGGCCTTATTCAAGGCATAGGTGTACGCCTGCCGATATTTCACTATGAAATGCTCCCATTGAGCCTTCCCGGCCAGACGGGAGGCCTTCCTGCGTACCGAAGCGGTCTCCCCAGCGCTCATGCCACACATGGTGGCCAAAGTGTCGCATATGGCATTCGCCACCTGATCATAATTATAGTCATCCCGGAAGAGCACTTCAACCCCATCTGACAGATGGCTCTCGCCTCCCTTTACTTTGTTTGCCCAAAGACCGAAGCCTGCCAGTGAGGTGGTAACACAGGGGACATGGAAGGCAATGGCCTCGAGAGGGGTGTAACCCCATGGCTCATAATAAGAAGGATATACCGCAAGGTCGCTTCCGACAAGCAGATCATAATAGTTCAGATTGAACACACCGTCACGACCATCAAGATAACAAGGCACAAAGATTACCTTCACACGGTCGCCCTCGCGATTCTTCATGCCATGCGTATGCAGGAATCCCATTACAGAATCATTCCAGGGCTCCCTCAGCACATGGGTGCACACGGGATCCTGCAACGGCTCACGCACAGGCAATGCACGCTGCATACGGTCCTGCAGGTCGGCTCGGGGACCGGAAATCCAGGCCGGAACCTGCACCAAGGCAAGCACAGGGCGTGTGAGACGCTCGTCATAAAGACTGCGATACATGGCCTCCAGAAAAACATCCTGCCCCTTGTTCTTATACTCATAACGTCCGCTGGTGGTCACGATGAAGGTGTCATCGGCAAACTCTGTACCCGTCAGCTGACGTGCCACTTCGAGAATCGTCGCACGTGCCTTCTTCCTCTTTGCCGTAAAGGCTGCCCCAACAGGAACAAAATCCGGCTCGAAACCATTCTCAAGAACGACATCACAAGGCTTGTCAAGCAACTCGGCACACTCATGAGCCGTCACATCGCTTACCGTGGTGAAGCAGTCAACATGCATGGCTGTCTGCCGCTCGATGCTATGCTTGGAATCCACATTGAGTTCACTTGCCATCTGACGTCCGTCATAAGCCGACAGATACTGATACAAGGGTTTGCCGTTTCCTGCAATACTACGGCCTATGCTGGTGGCATGAGTGGTGAAGATGGTGGCTATCTCAGGGACATGCTTACGCACATAAAGTGCTCCCAGGCATGTCATCCACTCGTTGACATGATACACCACACGCTTATTCCTATCCTTGATAAAGAACTTCCAAAAGCCCTCCACGACCAGACCTGCAGCATAAGCAAACATGCTGGCCTCGTCATAATCGCCGTAAGCATGAAGGCTATCCACCCCGAAGTCTGCCCAAGCCTGGGTATAAATATCATTTTTCTTGTCAAAATAAGGTTGGAAATCCACCAAAACCACTTTCGGGTTCCCTGGAATATTCCAGCGTCCGGTACGCAACCTCACGCCCACGGCCTCCATGGCGGCAACCCACTCAGGCCAAATGTTCTTATCCTCAGAAAAGAGAGGGTTTTCCCGACCACGCCAAAGATCCGGACCGATAAAGAGCAAATTTCCACCCAATAATGTGCCAAGGGTCTTGGCCCTTGACGAAAGTACCGTATAGATACCTCCCATCTTATTGCATACCTCCCAACTACTCTCCAAAACGTAGTCTGGCGTTACATTTTGTCCGTTCATCAAAAAGCAGATAATACTATAATTTAATGCCGCGTGCAAAGGTATAGCTTTTTTTCGAAATACGGGGGTCCAAACAGCACCTTTGTGCATTAACCTCCCTATATTTTAACCCAAACCGGCATCACCCCCTGACACTCCTCCCATGTCCGAGCCAATCTCATGCAGCGTCCAAGGCAAACCCGGATGCCGTTTCAAGAAGAGTGCGGAAAAGCCGCAAACGACGTAACCCACAACGTACAGGCAAAAGCACACGACAATACCCGGCACAGCACAAGACAGATCTTCAAAACCTTTACACCAAAAACAGGAGATTTACCTCAAAGACCAGAAAAGTGCCCGAACTCAAAAGAAAACCTTGTCAAAATCATAAAAGTTGTAAAAACCTTCACCGTATATGGAATTAAATGGCTAAATTTGTAGAAAAATAGCATAAAAATAATGAAAAGAGCCTTGTCTTGTTTCCTATTCGCCTATGCTGTTTCCCTGATGGCACAAGGGCCTTGGAAATTAAAACTTAACTGCTCCACAGAAAAGATAAATCTGAAAATAGACCTCTATGAGGAGTCCATATCCGTACCGTCCATGGAAGACTTCGGTCCCATGAACGGATACATGGACGGCAACATTTACGGTGTATGGACCATCACATCATTCGATATCAAGGACGACAAGAACGCAATCCTGAACTTGTCCAACGATTTGGGAAGTGAGACACAAGCCACGCAACTGACGCAACTGAACGACACCACATGGTCACTCAAACTTATGGGCAGACCTGTGATAAAGAAAGTTGTCGGGAAAAAGCTTGTAAAGATTCCCACAGAACTTATTATGAAACAAGTCAAATAACCACGCACATAACGATGAAAGAGAAAAAAGACTCCCGCATCAAATGGTTCCCGATTACCGGAGCGCTTCTTGCAGGTGTAGCCATAGCCCTGATCGGCAACCATTATTACGAATGGAGTTCTACCGACGAAGCCTGTATGGCCTGCCATTTTCACCCCGAAGCAACAGACAGCTGGAAACAGGCTGTACACTACGACAATCGCAGCGGAGTAAAGACTGGGTGCTCAGAATGTCATCTTCCACCCACAGGCACCATGCAGCACTTTACGGCCAAGGCAAGAACCGGACTGAAAGATGTGTGGTCGGCACTTACAAAGAACAAGGAAGACATCGATTTTGAGAGCAAGAGAGAACTGGAATATGCGCAGGGCATCGTCTTCAACGAGTCATGCAAACGATGTCATGCCAACCTGTTCCCGCAAGGATTGTCCGACGATGGCGTTTCGGCCCACCTCTATTACGAGGACAACGAAGAGAAGCTGGACCTGCAATGTATCAGTTGTCATCTGGATGTCGGCCACTTCATGCCCGGCTACAAGCATGCCAAGATGGACAAGGCTCCTGTAGACACCACTGCCGCTACCTATACAGAGGCTACGCCAATCACCCAATTCGGACATTTTACAGAACAAGTGCCCACCACCGCCATTACCATCAGCATGAAAGCGATTCCCGGCGGCACATTCCTCATGGGCAGCCAGGAAGGTGACTCCTTCAGCCAACCCGATGAATATCCTCGACACAAGGTGACCGTATCGGCATTTTTTATGGCCGAGACCGAAATCACATGGGATCAGTACTGGGCCTTCTATGTACAGACCATGTCAGAAGGACGCACTCCTCCATCGAAGATTTATGCCAACAACAGCCGTCCGGATGTGGATGCCGTATCTGGCCCGACCCCTCCGTTTGGCATGCCAGACCAAGGATGGGGCATGGGTAGCCGACCGGCCATCACCATGACGCATTATGCAGCAGAGACCTTCTGCCAATGGCTTTCACTCAAGACCGGCAAGAAATACCGCCTGCCCACCGAAGCGGAATGGGAATATGCGGCACGCGGAAGTACGGAAAGTCCATACTTCTTCGAGGGAAAACCATCCTCGTTCTCCAACACGGGTTTCTGGCGTCGGTTCGTAAATGCAGATACCACAGGCATCAACGGATATGTCATCTATGCCAACAACAGTAAAAACCGCACTCAAGAACCCACACGGGTAAAAGCAAATCCGTTCGGACTGAAAAACATGCTCGGCAACGTACTCGAGTATTGCTCCGACTGGTATGCCGAGGATGCATACAGCCAGGTTTCACCAGAAGCAAAGGACCCCAAAGGTCCGTCATCCGGTACAGAATATGTGGTGCGCGGAGGCTACTACGCCGATGATGCGGCCAACGTAAGATGCGCTTCACGTGCACATACAGAATATGACAAGTGGCTCAAGACCGATCCTCAAAATCCCAAGAGTATCTGGTGGTTCTCCGACATGAAGGGCATCGGATTCCGTGTGGTATGCGAGGTTCCCGAGGGGATAAGCACAAAATAATCAAAGAACGATATATGTAATTACCTTTCAAACAAAATCAGACAATGAAAGAGAAAGATTTAAGCAGAAGGAAATTCCTGACAAGCTCCGCCATCATTGGAGCAGCAGGAATGGTGGCACCAGCCATTCTGGCAAGTTGTGGCAACGGTTCTAAACTGACTCCTCTGAAGAAAGAAGGAGAATACTATGTACCGGAGTTGCCCGACAAGGCTATTGACGGCAAAGAGCTCAAAGTGGGTGTAATCGGATGCGGCGGACGTGGTTCGGGTGCCGTGTTCAACCTCCTGGATGCTGCCAATGGCATCACAGTAACAGCCTTGGGTGATGTGTTCGCCGACAGACTGGAAGACCTGCGCAACCGCCTGAAGAATGACAGGCAACAGGAAGTTCCCGGCGAGGCATGCTTCATCGGATTCGATGCCTACCAGAAGGTCATCGACTCTGGCGTGGACATGGTCATCATCGCTACCCCGCCTGTCTTCCGTCCTATCCAGTTCCAGTATGCGACAGAGAAGGGCGTTCACTCATTCCTCGAGAAACCCATTGCCGTGGATTCCAAGGGATACCGTACCATCATGGCAGCAGCAAAGCAGGCACAAGCCAAGGGGCTGAGCGTCGTAACCGGTACACAACGTCATCACGAGCGCCGCTACGTAGAAGCCAACAAACAGATACAGGCAGGACTCATCGGTGAGGTTACCGGCGGAAATGTGTATTGGAACCAACCCATGTTGTGGTACAGAGAGCGCGAGGCAGGATGGAGCGATATGGAATGGAACATCCGCGACTGGGTCAACTGGACATGGCTTAGTGGCGACCATATCGTGGAGCAGCACGTACACAACATCGACGTATTCCTTTGGATGAGCGGACTGAAGCCTGTGACTGCCACATCGTTTGGCGCACGCCACCGTAGGATAACCGGTGACCAGTATGACATGTTCAGCACAGACTTTGTAATGGAGAACGGAATCCACATGCACAGTATGTGCCGCCAAATAAACGGATGCAGCAACAAGATAAGCGAGTCTATCCAAGGCACCAAGGGTTCGTGGGACAGTGAGACCAACGAAATCAAGGACCTGGAGGGCAACGTAATATGGAAGTACAACGAGGAAGCAGCAAACCAGGAATTCAAGCAGCATGACCCCTATGTTCTGGAGCATGTTGACTGGGTGAACCACATACGCAAGGGTACAGCGCACGAAGAGGCCAGCGACTGTGCAACATCCTGCATGGCTGCCATCATGGCACGCGAATCCGCCTACACCGGAGCAACCACCACATGGGATGAGATGACACAGTCTCCCATGGACCTCATGCCAGAGAAACTGGAGCTTGGTCCCCTGGATCTGGCCTCCTATACGGTAAAGAAGCCCGGACAATAAACCTATCCCATAACCAAAACTTCAGGACATGAAAAGAAGAAATTTCATCATCGGTTCGCTCTCGGGCATAGCTGCGGCATCCGTAGCCTCCACCCCACTCCTTTCGTCTTGCTGCCCTGCACGCAAAGAAAAGAAGTCAGAAACGCCCCTCAACCTATGTCTGCAGGAGGGAGTCGCTCTTGGTGATTCGCTTGAAGAGAAACTTGACTTCATGGAAGCTCATGGAGTGACAGGTCTGGAAGTAGGCGGAGGCAACCTGAAAGCACGTGTCGAGGAGATCAACAAGGCACTTCAGGGCCGGAATATCAAAGCAAGTGCCATCTGCGCAGGATTTGGCGGATTCATTCTGGCTGAAGACGAGCAGAAGCAACTATTTGACACCACCATACGCGAAATCGTAGAAGCCGCCGGACAGATTGGTTCCTGTGGCGTGATTATGGTTCCCGCATTCAACTTCCAGAATCCTTGCAAGCCGCACACGATGGATACCCGCAACTACCTTTGCGAGCAACTTCATGAACTGGGCGAGTTTGCTCTGAAATGCGGAACGACAGTCATCCTGGAACCTCTCAACAGGAGAGAGTGCTTCTACATGCGACTGGTATCCGATGCCGCTGCAATCTGCCGTGATTCTGACAGCGAGGGCGTAAAGTGCATGGGTGACTTCTGGCACATGCAGGAAGAGACTTCCGACTATGCAGCGTTCATGTCTGCCGGAACCAAGTACCTACGTCATGTACACGTAGCAAGCCGCGGACGCAGACTCATGCCAGGAGAAGACGGTGAGAAGGATGATTACCGTGACGGTATGAGAGCCTTGAAGGAAATGGGCTATCAGGGACATATCTCCTTTGAATGTGGGTGTGAAGGTGACAGGGCAACCGTTCTGCCCGCTGCCTTAGACCTGCTTCGCAAGCAATGGGAAGAAGCCTGATGGCATTCCCTTGTGTCCGCACGCACCTCACACGAAGGTAGTCCGAACAGGATTCTTATCCTCATTATACATTCGAAGGCTGTACCTAAACGGTACAGCCTTCGTTTTCTCTCCATCAGCTTTCATCCCACCTATACCCCTATACATTATTATATATATATAATATAGGCTCAGCGGATAAATACAGGGGGAGCCGGGGTGATGGTTTCCCAAGGATGTGGTGTCTGGAGGGCAATACCATGACTACTCAGGCATGTGAATCGACAACCTTTCTCAAACAGACGTTGTGAAACTACGATCTACCTTGCCGAGGAAATAACGAAGAGCGACAGAAACTACCCTTCCATTTCACTCAACTCAAGCCAGCGCATGGATTTCTCATCAAGTTCCTCTGTGAGAACAGGCAAGCGCCTGCTCAGGTCAGTTATCTCCTGCACACTGACATTTCCACTGGAAAGTCTTGATTCAATTTCAGACTTTTCCTGTTCCAGCAAACCTATCTCCTGATCCAGTCGGGCGAACTCCTGTTTTTCCTTATAACTCATCTTGCGTCTGGCCGAAACACGAGGCGGCTTCTTGGCTAACCTGGAATCCGTCGCTCCCGTCGCCGCATGACCGGGCAATGAAATCCTGGCCTTACGGGCCTCACACTCATCATCATATTCACGGAACTGAGTATAGTTGCCGGGAAAATCCTCTACCACGCCATCTCCACGGAAAACGAGCAAGTGGTCGACCACCTTGTCCATAAAATACCGATCGTGACTGACCACGATGACACAACCGTGAAAATCCTTCAGATACTGCTCCAGTATCTGAAGGGTATTGATATCGAGGTCATTGGTCGGCTCGTCAAGCACCAGGAAATTAGGATTCTGCATGAGTACGGTACACAGGTACAAGCGTCGAAGTTCTCCTCCTGACAGTTTGGCTATATAATTCTGCTGTTGAAGAGGGGTGAACATGAAATGCTGCAGAAACTGCATGGCCGAGAGATGACGTCCCCCTCCCAAGTCCACATATTCGGCTATTTTGCGTACGGCATCTATTACCTTCATCTGAGGATCAAAACTCATGCCATCCTGACTAAAATAGCCAAAGCGGACAGTCTCTCCCACCACAAACCTGCCTGAATCCGGCTTCACAAGTCCCAGGAGCATCTTCACGAAAGTGCTCTTTCCCGTTCCGTTGCCTCCCACGATGCCCATCTTCTCATAACGCGAGAAGTTGTAGTAGAAGTCCTTCAGTATCACACGTTCGTATTTCTTGCTCACATATTCTGCCTCGAAAATCCTGCTACCTATGTAGGAGGATTTCATCTCCAGTCTCACCTGCTGCTCCTCGATCCGCTGCCTGGCCTTCTTCTCCAGGTCATAAAATGCCTCCTCGCGATATCTTGCCTTATGCCCACGTGCCTGCGGCATACGTCTCATCCACTCAAGTTCCGTACGGTACAGATTATTTGCCCGCAACACCTCACTCCTCAGATTGTCCTGTCGTTCCTGCCTTTTCTCCAGATAATAAGCATAGTTGCCATGATAGCTGTAGAGCGTCTCTTCGTCAAGTTCAAAAATAAGGTTACACACGTTGTCCAGGAAAAATCTGTCATGTGTAACCATCAGAAGCGTTACGGCTGAGCGTTGCAGATAGCCCTCAAGCCACTCTATCATTGTCAAGTCGAGATGGTTGGTAGGCTCATCCAATATGAGGAAGTCAGGCTCCAGGATAAGTGCGTTGGCAAGCGCCACTCGCTTCAGCTGTCCACCGGAAAGCTGACTTAACGGCTTATGGAAGTCCTCTATAGAAAGTTTGCTCAGGATTGTCTTGCTCCTGTTCTCATAATCCCAGGCATTCTGATGCTCCATCCGGTCAAGCAAATCCTGTAAACCCAGAGTGCCTGGAGTGCTCATGCAGGTTTCGTATTCACGTATGAGATTGGTGGTCTCGTTGCCATGCCAGAAACAGGCTTCAAGTACCGTAAGGTCCATAGGATAATGAGGTGTCTGCTCCAGATACCCGATACGAAGACCGTTATGATAAACCACCTGCCCCGAGTCGGCACAATCCTTTCCTCCCAGAATATTCAAAAGCGTGCTCTTTCCTGTACCATTACGGGCTATCAAGCCAACCTTCTGTCCCTGTGCCACACTGAAATTGATACCGGCAAAGAGAGTCTTGTCACCCACACTCCGTGTCAAGTTCTGTACCTGCAAATAAGAAACACTACTCATGAGCAAAAAAAGAAAGACTTACAGGACACATTGCCGGCAGGTCCGAAATATACCTTAACAATCTCATCATGATACAAAAGTACAAAAAAAGAGCATCACCGTGCAGAAAATCACATTCAAATTTGGCAGATTAAATCAGAAAAAGTAATTTTGCAGACCGAATTCAAGAAAGGACAGCGACAATCTACGCTCTCCGCACCAATCCCTTTAGAATAGAAACAGAATTACAAACAGCATACATTATATTATTATGCATACGAAAAGCGAACTCGAGAAAATGTCTCTCGAAAAATTGACAGCATTGGCACAGGAGGTGAATGCAGAACCGTCCAACGATATCACCACACTCATATATAATATCATAGATGCCGAAGCCATGGCTGGCTCCAATCTGCAAGCCGGTGCCAAGGCAAAAGGAAGAAACAATCCTACAACAGTTTCCACAGACAATGCTCCGACGGAAGCCAATACAGACAAGGCGCCCAAGAAACGCGGACGCAAGCCCAAGGCTGAGACGTTGAAAGCAAACGAAGAAACCGGAGAAGCAAATGCGGGAGAAAAGACAGGAGACAAGGAAATGGTCAAGCAGAACCCTGAAGAAAAAGCAGAACCCACCCAGACCACAATAGACTTTGAGAAGACACAATCCCAGGCTGTTGTGGAACCGGCTCCAAGGAAGAGAGGCAGACCACGCAAGATAAAGCCCGAGGAAGAACAGAGTATCCCTACAGATAAGACTCCGCAACAGACCGCCGAGAGAGAGGCTGACACCGAGGAAGCAGGCAAAAAGGAGGCAGAACTCTCCACCAAGTCCGCTGAAATGAGGGAGATCCTGCAGGAAATCACCCCAAGCATAGCAGGCTCTGAAGAAGAAAGAGTCATACGCGTCAGCGATGATTTCCTCATCGTGCAGGACATTCCATCCATGGGCAACGACAATTATGAGTACAACAACTACATGAGACCTGCAACCAGCCTCTCGGCAAGCCGTCCCGCAGATGCGTATGGCATGCCTGTCAACGGGGAAAATGAGTCCGAGGAATATGAGCAGGAGATGCCCAAGGAGACAGAAGAAAACTACGATTTCGGTCTGAACATACGCGGCGAAGGTGTCCTGGAGGTGATGAACGAAGGTTTCGGATTCCTGCGCAGCAGTGATTACAACTATTTGAGCAGCCCTGATGACATCTATGTGAATGCCCAGATGATCCGCCATTACGGATTGAAGACCGGTGACGTGGTCGAAGGGCCCGTTCGCCCACCCCACGATACAGAGAAGTTCTTCCCGCTCATTGAGGTCACCAGCGTCAACGGATGCGACCCCGATATTGTAAGGGACCGCAGCCCCTTCGAAAATCTCACGCCTCTGTTCCCCGACGAGAAGTTCAAGCTGTGCTCTGGACGTAATGACTCCATGGCAGCACGTGTGGTTGACCTCTTTGCACCCATCGGCAAGGGACAGCGTGCGCTCATCGTCGCTCAGCCCAAGACCGGAAAGACCATGCTCCTGAAAGACATCGCCAATGCCATCACAGCCAATCATCCCGAAGCATACCTCATGATGCTTCTTATCGACGAGCGACCCGAGGAGGTAACCGACATGGCACGTACAGTAAAGGCAGAGGTCATAGCGAGCACATTCGACGAACCAGCCGAGCGTCATGTCAAGATTGCAGGCATCGTACTCGAAAAGGCAAAGCGCATGGTGGAGTGCGGACACGATGTCGTCATCTTCCTCGATTCCATCACCCGTCTGGCAAGAGCATACAATACGGTATCACCTGCAAGCGGAAAAGTATTGAGTGGAGGTGTGGATGCCAACGCCCTGCACAAGCCCAAGAGGTTCTTCGGTGCAGCACGTAACATCGAGAACGGAGGCAGCCTCACCATCATTGCCACGGCCCTGATCGACACAGGAAGCAAGATGGATGAAGTAATCTTCGAGGAATTCAAGGGTACAGGCAACATGGAACTTCAGCTTGACAGAATGTTGAGCAACAAGCGCATATTCCCCGCCGTAAACATTACAGCCAGCAGCACCCGACGCGACGACCTGCTGCAGGATAAGATGACACTTGACAGGATGTGGATTCTGCGCAAGTTCCTGAGCGACATGAATCCTATTGAAGCCATGAACGAGGTAAAGTCAAAGTTGGAGAACACCCTCAACAATGAGGAATTCCTCCTAAGCATGAACTCATAAGGGAAACACACCAAGAGAAGAAACACACCATAAACGAGCGGCAGGGAAATACACAATCCCCTGCCGCTCGTGAATTATATCGTGCAATACACAAGAAAAGCCAAGAACAAATCGGCCATCGGATTTCCTGCCACTCCCGCCTGTCCGTATGCCGGCCTGCAACCGTTTCCGTAAAGGTATAGCGGACCATGGCGGGATGAAGCGGGAAAGAAAGGCGAATGACAGGAAGAGCCATCAAAACAAATTCAGGAAATACTTTCTGGCGATCTGAGGAGCGATCTGAGCCAGATAAAATCAATATTCTTTACACAGAATATCGCCATGAGGACAGAAGACCTTAATTCTTGTTAAAAGACAAATCAATTTCCCAAAATGAACAACAAAAATGCGTCACAAAAGGTCTGAAGCGTAACATGATAAAGTGAATTGTCGTAACTTTGCAGCCGATTTCGAAACAATACAGAAATATAACGAGACCCATTCAGAAAACAGTAACAAACAATTATAGAAGAAGACGAATTATGACAAAGAAACAGATGACAATGCTGGCTGCAGCAACCGCAATGGCCATGCTCAGCTCATGTGGTAACAAACAGCAGCAGGGAGCAATGCCCAGCGCAGTTTACAAGACCACTAAGGTAACCAAGAGCGATGTAACCATCAACCAGAAATATAGCGCCACCATCCGAGGCCGCCAAGATATTGAAGTGTACCCACAGGTGGGCGGCACATTGCAGAAACTCTGCGTGACTGAAGGACAAAAGGTGAAAAAGGGTCAGATTCTCTTTGTTATCGACCAGGTTCCCTACCGTGCAGCACTCAACACCGCCGAGGCAAGTCTGAAGGCTGCCGAAGCACAGGAGGCAACGGCACAACTCAACTATGACAGCCGCAAGAAGCTATATGACCAGAAGGTGATAAGCGAGATTGATATGCAGACCGCACAGAACTCACTTCTCAGCGCCAAGGCTCAGGTAGCCCAGGCTAAAGCCCAGGTGGTAAATGCACGAAACAGTCTGTCCTACACCACCGTGGTAAGTCCTGCCGATGGTGTGATAGGCACCCTTCCCTACCGTCAGGGAGCCCTCGTAGGCAGCAACATACCCCAGCCTCTTACGACCGTGTCCGACAACAATGAGATGTATGTATATTTCAGCATGACCGAAAGCCAGTACCTCAATCTCATCCGCCAATATGAGTCCACAGAGAAAGCCATCGAAGCGATGCCCGACCTGACCCTCCAACTGGTAGACGGCAGCGAATACGAAATTAAGGGACGCGTGGAGAGCGTGAGCGGAGTGGTCGATCGTGCCACAGGCTCCGTACAGCTTCGTGCCGCATTCTCCAACCCCCGGCACATCCTGCATTCAGGCAGCACCGGCAACATCATCCTGCCCCAGATCTACAAGGAAGTGCTTACCATACCCGCAGGAGCAGCCGTACAGACACAGGACAAGTTCAACGTGTACGTGGTGGACGACAAGGGTATCGCACATTCCAATCTGGTGGACATCCTGCCTGAAAGCCAAGGCAATACCTTTATTGTCTCATCCGGACTGAACGGTGGCGAAGAGATTGTCTCAGAAGGTGCCGGTATGGTGCGCGACGGACAAGACGTGAAGAAACTCGGAAAATAACATTCCGGGCCAGCGAACATCAATATACATATATATAACCCTTATACAATGAAAGGTAATATATTCATAAAAAGACCAGTAATGGCAATGTCCATTGCCATCCTCATAGTACTGGTGGGAGCGATATCATATTTCTCTCTCCCCTTGGAATCCTATCCTGACATCGCGCCTCCAACCGTAATGGTAAGCGCCACTTATACGGGTGCCAGTGCCGAGGCTGTGATGAAGGCTGTAGTACAACCTCTTGAGGAAGGTATCAACGGTGTCGAGAACATGATTTACATGACCTCTACATCTACCAACTCAGGTACAGCAACCATCAACGTCTATTTCCGCCAGGGAACAGACCCCGACATGGCTGCGGTGAACGTACAGAACCGTGTGAGCCGTGTACAAGGTCTTCTGCCTTCAGAGGTTACACGTATCGGTGTATCAACGACCAAACGTCAGACATCCTTCCTGCAGATCAACTCCCTTGTGGACAACAAGAACAGGTACAATCAGGATTTCATTTCCAACTACCTCGACATCAACGTGATTCCTCAGCTCAAGCGTATCAAGGGCGTAGGTGACGTGATGATGCTGGGTGGAACCTACTCATTGCGTATCTGGATGAAGCCCGACGTGATGGCACAATACAATCTTGTACCTTCCGACATAACCTACGCCTTGGGTGAGCAGAACCTGGAGTCACCGACAGGACAATTGGGAGAAAAACCCGTCAACGGTTCGCATGGCGAGGGCTATGACAACGTATATCAATACACACTCAAGTACACCGGACGTCTGGAATCCATTTCAGAATATGAGAACATCGTTCTGCAAGCACTCCCTGACGGCAACGTACTGCGCCTGAAGGATGTGGCAGAAATCGAACTGGGTGCGCAATCCTATGCTTTCCATGGTATGAGCAATGGTCACGAAGCCACCTGTTTCCTGGCCTTCCAGGTAGCAGGAGCCAATGCCAAGGAGACCAACGATGCCATTACAGCCAAGTTGGAGGAATTGAGCGAGGATTTGCCTGACGGACTGGAGTTTGTAGAAATGCAAAGTTCCAATGACTTCCTGCTGGCATCTATTGCCAACGTAGAAGAGACTCTGATTGTCGCCATCATCCTGGTGATTCTGGTCGTATATTTCTTCCTGCAGGATTTCCGTGCCACACTCATTCCCTCAATATCCATCATTGTGTCTCTGGTAGGTACATTTGCCTGCATGGCACTCGCAGGATTCTCACTAAACCTGCTCACCCTCTTTGCTCTCGTGCTTGCTATCGGAACGGTAGTCGATGACGCCATTGTGGTGGTAGAAGCGGTTCAGGCTAAGTTCGACGCCGGCTACACCAGTCCCTATCTGGCCACAAAGGATGCCATGAGTGATGTGACAATGGCCGTGATATCATGTACCTTCGTGTTCATGGCCGTATTTATTCCCGTATCCTTCACAGGCGGAACATCCGGCATCTTCTACACTCAGTTCGGTGTTACGCTGGCCACATCGGTAGGTTTGTCCTGCGTAAGTGCGCTTGTCCTCTGTCCTGCCTTGTGCGCCATGCTTATGAAGCCCGCGAGCGAGGAGCGCAGGAAAGGCTTCTTCGGCACTATCAACTATCGCACACGCCAAGCCTATGAGGCAAGTTACACAGCCATGTTGAGCAAGTATACCGCCCTGCTGAAGCGTTGTGTGAACCGCAAGGTACGCTTCCTCTCCTTCGTGAGTGTCGGCCTCTGTTTCGTGGGTATAATCTTCTTTGCAAGCCATCTGAGTTCCGGACTTGTGCCCCAGGAGGACCAAGGTACCTGTATGATGGTTGTCAATGGTGTGCCTGGCAACAACCTGGCCACCACAGATGCCATCATGGATAAAATAGAGAACATCATCAAGGAGACCAAGGAGGTAAAGGACTATCAGCGTGTGGCCGGTTATAGCTTTATGGCAGGACAGGGTGTTTCCTATGGTATGTACGTTATCAAGTTGAAGCCATGGAGAGAGCGCCGTTATGGTTTCTGGTCCCTTATTGATAACTTCAAGAGCACAAGTACCATTGTGAGCGGATTGCTCACCAAACGTCTGCTCGAGGAAATTCCGGATGCGCAATGTCTGGTTTTTGAGCCTGGTATGATTCCCGGCTATGGTATGGGATCCATCGAGTTGAACCTTCAGGACACGAAAGGCGGTGACAAGGCACAGTTCCTGGAATACACCAATCAGTTCCTGGCCGGCATGAACACCCATCCGGAAATATCACGTGCCATCACTTCCTATGCACGTAACTTCCCCCAGTACAAGGTGGAACTGGATGCGGCACAATGTAAGCGTGCCGGTGTCAGCCCTTCCAGCGTACTGGATGTTCTGGGCAGCTACTGCGGTGGTGCTTACGTGAGCAACATGAACCAATACGGTAAGGTGTATCGCGTGATGCTTCAGGCCAACGAAAAATCCCGTCTGGAAACAGCCGACCTCAACAATATGTTTGTACGTAACGGCGACGAAATGGCTCCTCTCAGCCAGTTTGTCAAGTTAACAAAGATACTTGGTCCCGAGGTAGACACCCGATTCAACCTTTTCAGTTCCATATCCTGCAACATCGTAGCAGCTTCCGGTTACAGCAGCACCGATGCCATGGATATTGTGGAGGAAGAGTTCAACAAGGTATTCCCCAAGGGCTATGCCTATGAATACGGTGGAATGAGCCGTGAGGAGAATCAGACCAAGGACAGCATGGACACCTACCTCATCTATAGCGTCTGCGTGGTGCTCATCTTCCTTATCCTCTCTATGCTGTATGAGAGTTTCCTCATCCCATTCTCAGTCATCTTCTCGGTGCCTGCAGGTATTATGGGTTCGTTTGCCTTCGCATGGCTGTGGAACCAGGGATACGACGTGCTCCCCATTGTCTTCATGAGCAAGATCGAGAACAACATCTACCTGCAGACAGCCATCATCATGCTGATCGGTCTGCTGGCCAAAACCGCCATTCTGATTACGGAGTTCGCTCTTGAGCGCCGCCGCAAAGGAATGGGTATCGTAGAGGCAGCCTATGCCGCTGCCGAGGCACGTCTGCGCCCCATATTGATGACCGTACTCACCATGGTGTTCGGTATGATTCCTCTGGTATTTGCCACAGGAGCCGGTGCCAACGGTAACCGCACCATCGGTATTGGTGTGATAGGCGGTCTCATCATCGGTACGATAGCCATCCTCTTCACAGTACCCGTCTTCTTCATCTTCTTTGAGTGGGTACAGGAGAAGATACGTCCCGTCATGGTAGAGGAGGCTGATCAGCAGTTTGAACAGGAGAGGCTACGTATACAGCAGCAGAAGGCTGAAGCACAGAAAGACAAATAACTCATACTTCAAGAAATGAAAGCATATAAGATATTGACTATTACCCTTGCAACCGCTCTCCTGAGCAGTTGCGGGGTATACAAGAGCTACGAGCGCCCGGCCTCTATCACAGCCGAGGGTATCTATGGGGACGCTCAAAGTGGTGACTCCACGGGGTTGGGCGACATAGAGTGGCACCAGGTATTCACCGACCCCACTCTGCAGGCCCTCATTGAAAAGACGCTTGCCCAGAATACCAACATGAAGCAGGCCGACCTGCGTATCCAGGAGATGCAGAACGATCTCAAGTCTGCCCGTCTGGCCTATGTTCCAAGTTTTTCCTTTGCACCCAGCGGTACCATAAGCGGAATCATCGACCCCTACAACCGCGAGCAATACAAGAGTTTCATGGGAAGCGGAGCCAGCAAGACCTATAGTTTCCCCGTATCCATGAGCTGGCAGATCGACTGCTTCGCACAACTGCGCAACTCCAAGAAGAAGGCAGAGGTAGCTCTTGAGAACCAGAAAAGCATACGCCAAAGCGTGAAGACAGCCCTTATCGCCAATGTAGCAAACCTTTACTACACACTGGCCATGCTTGATGAGCAGTTGCGTATAGCCACAGAGACTTCCGAGACATGGAAGAAGAACGTGGAGATGACCAAGATGCTCTTCGATGCGGGAGAAGCCAACAAAGCCTCAGTGGCAAGTACAGAGGCCAACTATTGGTCCATAAGTGCCAACGTGCTTGAACTGGAGAACAACATCAAGCAGGTAGAGAATGCCATCAGCACACTCTGTGGGGAGACTCCCTCACACATCAAACGTGGCACTCTGTCTTCCTTCCAGACTCCCTCCGTATGCACCACAGGCATGCCCATTGGACTTCTCAGCCGTCGTCCTGATGTCAAGCAGGCTGAACTGGCCCTTGCGAGCGCTTTCTACAACAAAAACATTGCCAAGGCTGCATTCTACCCCTCACTCAACATCTCCGGAAGCGGCCAGTATACCAACAGCATGTCAGGTGCAGGGATCATCAACCCTGGTGGTTTCATATTGGCTGCTGTGGCCAGTCTGACTCAACCCATATTCCAGAATGGCAAGATTCGCGCGGCCTACAAGAACAGCAAGGCAGAGCTTGAAGTAGCAACCCTGGGATTCCAGCAAACCCTGCTTGATGCAGGCTCGGAGGTGAATAATGCCATGGCTGCCATACACACATCCCAAGCCAAGAAAGAATATCTGGCCAATCAGGTGAGAAGTCTGGAAGATGCCGTTGACGCAACCCAGAAGTTGTGGGACCTCACCAGCATCAACTACTTGCAGATTCTGACGGCACAGAGCAGTCTGCTCAATGCCCAGCTTACTCAAGTGGCCAACGACTATCAACTGATTTCAAGCACCATCGAATTATATCAGGCCCTTGGAGGCGGTGCTGATGTAGAGAAATAAACTGATCCGATTACTATGGTCAGAGGAGGCCGGTGCCCGCGGAACGGGGTGCTGTCCTCCTCTTTTTTTCGATACCCCACCAAATCGCTATCACAATACACATTTTCACGCAAACGTTTGCAATGGCACTTGATAACGTTTGCAACTTCCTTTGCAAACGTTTGCGGGAAGGGTTGCAAACGTTTGCGTCTAAAATGGGCAAAATTGACAGATAATCCAATGAACGATTTGGAGCCAAATAAAAACACATAGGAATTGTCAGTACAGGCAACGGACATTCCATGGATTTCTTCTTTGAGACCAATGTTTCAATCCTGGTATATAGACTGAGTTGCACTACATGTTACGATTTCCCCATGAGAGTCCCACATTGCCCAAAAAGTATAGCAGAAAGGCAAAACTCTGTCAAACAATTCGTAATTTTGTATTATAAACTGACAAATACACTCAGAAATCACTATCTATGACTGACCACATCAACAGGAGAGGATTCTTCAAGAGAGCAACAGGAGCAGGTGTTCTGCTGGCAGTGTCCCAATTACCCTCATTTGCTGAGGATATGCCACAGGTATTTCCCGATCGAGGCAAGTTCGAACGCCTATCAATGGCTTATGCTGTTGTAGAAATCGGCTTGGACAAGCCCTTCTCTGTACTTCACATCTCCGATACACATCTTACTGCGGCCTACCCTCATGAGGGAAAGAAAAAACAAGCCTTACGTGAGAATCGAACCAAGACATTCGGAGGAAGACAGGAGGAAGCTCTAAAGGACTCCTTGTTATGGGCCAAGAATCATGTGGACTATGTACTCCACACAGGTGATCTTATCGACTGGCAAAGCGAAGCAAATCTTGACCTCGTTCGCAAATACATAGGGAATGGGATAACAGGCTGCATGGGCAACCACGAATTCTCGCCCGACATGTGGTTGAGTGAACCAAAAGAAGAACGTAGCGAGGCATACAAGGAGAAAAGCAGGAAGACGCTTCAGAATGCCTTTCCCTATGACATCAGTTTCCAGGCACAAATTGTAGGCGGTGTGAACTTCATCTGTCTCGACAACGTGTACGGTACAGTCACGCCCCAACAGGTGAAACTCTTCAAAAAGGAGGTGAAACGTGGACTCCCCATCGTACTCTGCATGCACGTACCATTCTTTACCGAATGTATATGGAGAGCCCAACAACGCTTTTGGAAAAAGACTCTTACATCCGACATAAACGCCCCTGAGTTGCAACCCTATGGCGACTACAAGGCACAGCTGGATGACAAGACCACCCGCCAGTTTATCAAATATCTCAAACAGGAACCTCTCCTCAAGGCCATTCTATCCGGTCACATACACATCACCATAGAAGAACAGTTCTCTCCTACAGCACGCCAATATACTGTGGCAGGAAACTTTCTGTTCCACGGCAGAGAGATTCTCTTTGTCTGACTGCCTCCTTACCTAATAATATAAGAGTCATCTGAGGAAAATTGCGTACCTTTGTCCTTCGATGAGAAACTGGATTGTCATACTGCTTTTGCTGGCCTACAACGTATGCCATGCACAGGAGCACGATTATTTCAGCGAGGACTCTCTCTCTCTAATGCCCACGGTGGAAGTTGTGGGCAAGAAGCCACATTACCTTACACCCAGCCAGACACTCTCCGGTCCTGACCTCCAGAACCTCTCAACCAGTTCTGTGGCCGACGCCCTGAAGTATTTCTCTGGTGTTCAGATCAAAGACTATGGAGGACTGGGAGGTTTGAAGACAGTGAACGTCCGCTCGCTCGGTTCGCAGCATGTGGGTGTCTATCTTGACGGAATACGTATCACGAATGCACAGAACGGGCAGGTGGATCTGGGCAAATACTCCCTAAGTAACATGGAGTCGGTCTCGCTCTATAATGCCAACAAGAACGAGCGCCTGCAGTCGGCATCCGAATACGCATCTGCGGCAACAGTATACATGCGTACCAAGCGGCCAGAGAAGACCTCCACACAGATAGAGTATGGTTGTGGCTCGTTTGGCCTTCACAAAGCAAAAGCCTATTACTCATTCCGCAACTGGTTCTTCGTAGATGGCGAATATCAGCACACCGACGGAGATTACAAGTTCCGCTTTCAATCGGAATCGGAGGATACGGTGGGCAGAAGAAACAACTCCGACATTACCTTCTACCGCATCGAGGCGGCAGGATTCTATGAAGGTCTCCGCCTACATACCTATTACTACAATTCGCGTCGCGGCTTACCAGGTCCTGTCATACGCCGCCTAAGTGACCAATGGGAGTCCACCGACCGCCAATGGGATAAGAACTTCTTCACCCAAGCATCATATGAGAAGGTGTTCGGAGCATTTGCCGTCAAAGGAAACCTTAAGTATGCCCATGACTATCTGCGCTACCGTCAGGACCCCAGCACCAATGCATCCACCATGTATTGCGACAACCGTTACACGCAGCAGGATATATATGCTTCGGCAGCCTCGTCTTATAACATGCGATACCTGTCGCTCACAGCCAGCACAGACATCCGCTGGTCCGACCTCACGTGCAACGTGTATCGGTTCCACTATGTCTATCGTCTTGACTCCAAGTCTCTGCTCTCTGCCATCACCTCTTACAAGGGTCTTGAGGCCAATGTGGCATTGCTCTACACACACATCCGGGACCACACCGCCAACAGTTCGGATCCTCTGAGCAAGTTTGCGCCCATGTACCTGATTTCCTATCACAAGGGCCGTTGGACAGGTCGGGCCTTCCACAAGAAAATATTCCGTGCCCCCACACTCAACGATTTGTATTATACCTTGGTGGGCAACACGAGTCTGCGTCCCGAGTACACCACCCAATGGGATGCTGGTATAGACTACCGCGACAGCCATCTTCATTTGGCTGTGGACGGATATTACAACAATATTGAGGACAAGATTGTGGCCATACCCATGAAGTGCCAGTTCCGATGGTCAATGGTCAACTTCGGAAGGGTGAAGTCCCTGGGCCTTTCTCTCTCGGGCGGCTACGAGGGAACATGGAAAAAATTCAATCTGTCGGCAAAAGCCAATTATACCTGCCAACGTGATCTCGACTATTCATCCCCCGATGATCCGGAATACAAGCATTACATCCCCTACTCCCCCCTGCATTCCGGTTCGGCCATTATCGACCTTGGATACGACTCATATTCACTATGCACCTCGTTCCTCTACACGGGGGATCGCTTTGCCCTGGTGTCCAACAACCAGGATGACCTGCTTGGCGATTGGTACACACTTGATGTGAAGTTGAACAAACGCTTCATCATCCGTAAGAAGTTCACCCTCCAAGCCACCATCGAGTGCAACAATATCACCAATAGCCGCCACGAAGTGGTGAAACGCTACCCCATGCCCGGGCGCAACTGGAAACTGGCCATAAAGGCAGAGATATGAACAAAGGCAAAAAACAAGAACATACAGGTACATGAAGAGGATACACATCATCACAACAGCCAGGCTTTGGGCATTATGTCTCACTCTTGCCTGTTGTACGCTGAAGCCCGCCGACGAGATTCCGCCCAGCCAACCAAGCAGATCGTCTGACCGCCTCATCGTGCTTTGTGAAGGACTCTGGGGGATGGACAACTCCGTGATGGCATATTTGGACAATGGTGTAGTCACAGACAATTGGTTTCGTAAGATGAATCCCGGACAAAAGCTGGGCGACACCGGCAATGACATCCTGCAGGTCAACGACACCTTGATAGCCATATCCGTCAACTGGTCAAACATCATCCAATACATTAGTCCCGACGGACGGGCCATTGCCGCCACCGAAGACATTCCCAACAACCGAAGGCTGGCAACCGACGGGAAAGGATACCTATATGTCACCTCGTATGCCCACCATGGCTATGTAGCCAAGGTGAATATCCAGAACAAACAGATTGTGGATACTTGCCATGTGGGATACGAACCCGAGGGGATTGCCTATTATGAAGGAAAACTCTTCGTAGCCAATACAGGGGGATACGCCCATCAGGAAAACCACGACTACGAGAGCACCGTTTCCATACTGGATGCACAGACCATGAAGGAACTCAAACGTATCGATACCGGTTGCATCAATCTCTATGGTACGATGACACAAAGCGGACAATACCTCTGTATCAACTCGGCAGGAGACGAATACGAGGTGGCCCCCCGATGCATTATCTTCAACATGGCCAACGAGGAGTTCCGGGTCTTCGACTTCCCTGCCACCTACAGTTGTGCCTATGGCAATCAGTTTTTTACTATCGGTTCCTCCTTCTCGTACCTGACAGGCGAACAGACTTTCAGTACACACACCATCACGTTACCTGACATGACCATACAGGAGGGACTCTCCGCCTACCAACCGGCTGTCGAGGCTATCTCACGCATGCAGTCTCCCTATGGCATCTACATCTCACCCTATTCAGGGCACATGTACGTAAGCGATGCCCGAGCCTATGCCACCAATGGTTATCTGTACGAATTCGACCTGTCAGGAAACCTGATCAACAAATACCTCATCCACGGCATCAACCCCGGACATTTCCTGGCTCTCGAGTGAATCATCCCCCGTAAGGATCTTATTCTCTTCCCTAACGTGGAAAGAGGGAGCGGCCTTCCATAGACGGAATACCCAACCCAATATCATTCACCCACATACTTCTTTCCATTCCTGATATATATGCCTTTACCCGGGCAAAGAACCTGGCGCCCCAAGAGATCAAAACAGGCATCAACGGTGGAAGCAGATGGATGGGAGGCTATCCCTGAGGGTAAAGGACGTGTGGGGATGACGATAGGATTGCTGTCATAACCTTCTGTCAGATGCAGATCCAGGAATCCGGACACCTCAGTGGAACTCTCCCCGATCCAGCCACAATGCTGAAACAGTCCGGTCACCACTCTTATATAATGAATCTCCTCCAGATCCACATGTCTTCCCTGACTGTCTACAGCCCAGTCAATATCAAATGTGGAATAGTCATCGCTGTTGAGCGAGGCGTCCACATAGCCATAGGCATCCTTGGCATATCGGTATAGAGTCCACATGGTTCCGTTACCGGAATAGTCAACAGCATTGTCAGGAAGTCTGCCACCGGTAAACGTCAGTTTATCCTCCTTCTCCCAGGCAGGCCAGAAGGATTGTTGATGTGAGGCCACCTTCATGTGATAGCCCGAGGAGTCCCGGGATGTCCCATCGGCATCCGTCCACGAGGCTTCCCACTTCAGATATTTGTCAAAAGAGGAATAAGGCAAGATATGCTCGCCTGTCTCTGCCTCCGGCTTGTAGTAGGTAACGGTAAACGAATGCTGCTCCGTAGTGTAATATTCGCTACCTGCAAGTTCATACCATTGGCAGGTTGCGACATCCTCTCCCACACCCACATACACAACTCCAGGTTCGAAACTGCCTCCCAAAGTCTCCTTACCATACACAGGATCACTTTGCGCATAATAGGAATTTCCTGTGATACGCACATCCGAACCACGTTTGTTCTGTACAGGGTGGTCAAACCTGATGGTCATGTAGCCTCCGAAAGAGCCCAAATGCACAAGTCCTTCCTCCTGTAAGGTTTCTGTTGCCAGCACACACATCTGCTCGTGGGTCATCCCCTCAGTATATTCAGGCAGCACATTCACAAACTGGCCAGGAGCAGGATGATACTCCACCACAGTAACATGCTGGGATTGTGCCATAGAGAGCACACAGGAAAGGGAGAAGGCAAGCACGAGAAAGATTCTGAACATAGCAAACTTTTTTATCATAACAAGAAACATCTGGAGAAAAGCATCCCCACAAAGCTCTTTCATGGGACAAAGATACGAAATAAAGAGGGCAGAAGGAAGTTTTCAAGTAATTTCCTATTTTGTTTGCAATAATTAACATACCTTTGCGAACCGAAGAAAAATTTGTATTCAATAATATGTTTTATCACTTCTATGATATCTAGCCAAAATCCAAGAAACAACCTGATGACTTTCGGCCGAAAACACGGTAAGGAAGGTGCCTGTAAGAGAGTAGAAAAAATGTTGAAAATTACTCTGCTGGCCACAGTATCAATGGCTCTTACATCATGTATTGACAATTCCTACGATGCCACTGATGTGGACCTGACCATCGGATTGGGTACCGACGGACTCAAACTCAAGTTAGGCAATACCGAGAAGATTTATCTGAAGGACATCATCGAGACGGACAGTAATGTCAAGACTGACGACACCAACTGTTTTTACCTGACGGAAAAAGGCAGCGCAGACATCTCCTATCAGGTGGATGAAATTACAAGCGATATTGACAAGATAGCCAGAGTGAAGTGCAAGCATCGTGTCCTGAGTTGGAATGAGGATCTCTGGAAGCAAATGGGCAAACAAGATGTCACGGAGATTACCATTCCCGCAGACTATTCTCTCCATGGCACAGCCGAGGGAGAGAACAAAAGCGACTATACCGCTGAGGACATAGGGGAAGAAGTGAAACGTATCACACGGGTGTATCCCAGGGATTTCGGAGCCGACCTCGTCGTGAGTATGATCTGCAGCGAGTCCGTACAGATGGGCATTGAGAAACTCCAGGACTTCTCGGTCACCCTGCCTCAGTACGTGCACCTGCGTGAAATACCCCAGGGTTGGACCCTCAGCGGAAGTACACTCACGTACAAAGGAGAGATAGTTTTTGATACAGACACGAAGACCATCTGTAGCATCTACATAGACTATATCGACCTGAAGGAAGAAGGCATTCCCACCAACGGTAAAGTTACCCTAAGCCAGGAAATGACCCGGGTTGCCATGAATGGAACAGCATACTTCAAGGCCAGGAATGAGTTCGTGATGAGAAACGGGGACTATGCCGACATTATGCTGGATATCTGTTTCCACAACGATGGTGAAATCATTGTGGACAGCATCCAAGGCTTCTTTGACCCAAACATTACCCCCGACATTGAGCCTGTCAGCATTTACGACAAGATGCCCGAATACCTCAGAAACGAGGATACAAAGATTCTGGTTTCCAATACCACCCTGAAATTTGAAGTGGACATGAACACGATACCTGCAGACATATTTATGGGAGCCACACTTACTTCCGTCAAGAACGGGCAGGGAGCATGGAGCCAGGAAGTAGTTCTGCCACAAGTAACCATGAGAGGCGGACATGGCAATACGGCCTATTTCCATCAGACTGGCATCGAACCTTATGACCCCGAAGGACAGATACCTGCAGATGCCATCGTGCAGCAGGTACCCGATTTGTGCAAACTCATGGAGCGCATCCCTGACGTGATTGAGGTGGACATGACGAACAAGAAAGTGACCTTGGCTCAGAAAGAGGTCACCCTCGGCATGGGAAAGACCTACCGAAGCCAGGTAAACTACAAAGTATTTGCCCCTCTGGTAGCCGAAGAGGGGTTCTGCATCGCTTACAGGGATTCCAGCAACAGCATCAGTAGTGATTTGGAAGACATACAGGCAAAGGGACTCCGCCTGAGCACCACCATCGAGAACACAGTCCCCCTCAGCCTTACCATGAGTATAAAAGCTACCGACAGTTTGGGGAGAGAGATTCCCGGCATTCACTTCACTCAGGCAAAGGCTCAGGCCGGACAGGGAGAGGCATCGGAGCCTACAAGGTCAGACGTCATCATGGAAGCCAGTCTGGAAAATCCCAAAGACATCCAGCTGATTGACAGAATCGTCTTTGAGGTCAAAGCCGAGCAGAATGAGAAGAAACAGGCTAAGCCTCTGACATCAGAACAATACATCCGGCTCACAGAGATCCGCCTGCGACTCACGGGTGGCATCACCGTGGATATGAACTGACGCGGACCAATACGACTAATCGCACGTACATGAACAAGGGAAACGGCATACACATATTATACAGAAAACTCATGAGACAAAAGATAACAGCTCTTACGGCCATACTCATAGCGTCCTTGGCGCTAACACATCATGCGTCTGCCCAGGAAATGCGTACCACTTATTTCATGCAGACATCCGACCTACGTCACGAGATGAATCCCGCTTTGCTCGACCACGCCTACGTTTCCATGCCTCTGATAGGAAACATCAATGTAGGTACGACCGGCAATTTCGGAGCCAAGACATTCATCTTTGACATGCAGCCTACCTGGCAAGGATATGGTGTGGACGGACATACCCGTACCACCTTCATGCACCCCGATGTGAGCGCCGACGAATTTCTGGGCGGACTGAAGAAAAACAACCGTCTATCCCTGAACATCAAGTACCAGGTGTTCAGTTTTGCCTTCAAGGCATTCGGAGGCATCAACTCCGTGGAAGCAAACCTACGTTCAAACACAAGTGTCAATCTGCCCAAATCCCTCTTCGAATTCATGAAGACAGCAGGCGAGAAGACCGATTACGACATATCTGATCTGGGAGCCCGCTCCGAGAGTTTTGCCGAGGTAGGATTGGGACATGCACACAAGATTGGCGAGAAGTGGACTGTGGGAGCCAAGATAAAGATCCTCATGGGTATAGCCTACGCAAATGCCAATACAGACAAAGTTCACCTCCATCTGGATGAGGATTACTGGCGTATAACCGGAAACGTATCGGCCGAGGTTGCCATGAACGGACTCAAACTTAAGGAAAGCGAGAAAGCAGATCCCGAGAATCCTGACCGACACGAGATAGATGATGTAGACATTGAGTTCCAAGGCATAAACAACTTAGGTGCATTCTTTGACCTGGGAACCACCTGGAAACCCATTGACCATCTTACCCTGAGTGCCTCTGTCACCGACCTGGGCTTCATCAAATGGAAGGAAAGCCAACTCATGTCCTCCACCAGCGAATGGACGTTTGACGGTTTTGATGAGGATATCTATGCAGGAGGCGACAAGGACAACAGCGCTTCTCTGGATGACCAGCTCGAGAATTTAGGGGATGATCTGGAAGAAATCTTCACCTTATATTACGATGGGGCAAAGAAAAACAGTCATGCGCTCGCAGCAAACATTCACTTGGGTGCAGAGTATGCCCTTCCTGTTTACGACCGTCTGCGTTTTGGCTTCCTCTACACCAGCCGACTGGCTGGAGCGCACTCGTGGCACCAAGGTATGCTCTCCATCAACATCCGTCCTGCCAAATGGTTCGAACTCTCCCTGAGCGGTTCGGCTGCCTCCAGCGGAGTGTCAGGCGGTATGGTAATCGACCTGCACGCCAAGAGATTCAACCTCTCCCTGGGCACAGACTGCTTCGTGAGCAAGATGGACAAGAATGGCATTCCCCTCCAGAAGGCCAACAATAGCGTCTATTTTGGAATCAGCTATCCTCTGTCCAATATCTGACAGAACAGGGATTGGAGTTTCCTGTCCGTAAAAGGAAAGGAGTATCGGAATTGTATTTCTTACAAAATTCTTGTGAGATAAAAATAAACTATGTATCTTTGCCTCAGAATGTTTTTAGTATAAACAGATCTAAGGTAAAAAGGCTGGGGGATGGCGTCTTCTTTTTTTGCGCCTCCCCCTTCTATTTTCTGTTAGGAAGCACACACCGCGAAATGAGAAGAAGAGAACTTTACCAAAAGGTGACAGAATATTTTCAGCAGGCAATGCCTGTGGTACAGACTGAGCTCCAATATGAGAATCCGTTTGGGTTGCTGGTGGCTGTCATTCTGAGTGCACAATGTACCGACCGCAGGGTGAACATGGTCACACCCCGCCTACTGCACGATTACCCAAACGCCGAAGCGATGTCCCATGCCACACCCGAAGTGATCTATGATTACATCCACAGTATCTCATATCCCAACAACAAAGCACGGCACCTGGTAGGAATGGCCACCATGCTACATCGCGAATATAATGGCGAAGTACCATCCACCATCGAGGCACTCACCCGACTGCCAGGTGTGGGACGCAAAACAGCCAATGTGATTCTGAGTGTCATCTTCCATCAGGCAGCCATGGCTGTCGATACACATGTCTTCCGGGTAAGCCATCGCATAGGTCTGGTACCTTCATCCTGCACCACCCCCCTCAGCGTGGAACGCATGCTCACCCGTCATTTTGCTCCGGATGTGATTCATGATGCACATCATTGGCTCATCCTCCATGGCCGATATGTATGCACAGCACTCAAACCCCGATGTCCTCAGTGCGGATTGCATGATATTTGCCAGAGAAAATTGGTTTGATTTACGAAAAATGCCATACCTTTGCATATAGTAGTAAGAATAAGGTGAATATACACGAATTGTTAAATACATTATTATGACTATCAACGAGTACAAATTTGCTGGAAAAAAGGCAATCGTCCGTGTGGACTTCAACGTGCCCCTGGACGAGAATGGTCACATCACAGACGACACCCGTATCCGCGGTGCTCTGCCCACATTGAAGAAAATCCTGGCTGATGGCGGTGCCTGCATCATCATGAGCCATATGGGTAAGCCCAAGGGTAAAGTGAATCCCAAACTTTCTCTGGGTCGCATCCGTGAGGCTGTAGAAGTCGCATTGGGTGTTCCTGTAGCTTTTGCTCCCGATTGTGCTGATGCCGCTGAGGCTGTAAAGGCACTCCCCATGGGTCAGGCCCTGTTGCTGGAGAACCTCCGCTTCTATCCTGAGGAGGAAGGCAAGCCCGTAGGCATTGACAAGGAAGATCCCGCTTATGATGCCGCCAAGAAGGAGATGAAGGCACGCCAGAAGGACTTCGCCAAGAAACTCGCTTCTTATGCCGATTGCTATGTGATGGATGCCTTCGGTACGGCACACCGTAAGCATGCGTCTACAGCTGTTATTGCCGATTATTTCGATGCCGACAGCAAGATGCTTGGCTATCTGATGGAGAAGGAGGTAAAGGCCGTGGACAATGTGCTGAGCAATATCAAGCGTCCCTTCGTTGCTATCATGGGTGGTTCTAAGGTATCATCCAAGATTGGCATCATCCAGAATCTGCTGGGCAAGGTGGACAAGCTCATCCTCTGCGGTGGCATGACATACACCTTCTCAAAGGCTCACGGCGGTGAGATTGGACAGTCTATCGTTGAGTTGGACAAACTGGATGTAGCACTTGATGTAGAGAAGACCGCCAAGGAGAATGGTGTAGAACTGGTATTGGGTGTTGACTCTGTATGCTGCACCGGCTACGATTTCGGCACATTCAGTATTAAAGAAGGTGCTAAGGTGGAAGTATTCCCCTCCAATGCTATTCCTGCTGAGTACGAAGGTCTGGACGCTGGTCCTGAGAGTCGCGAAAAATTTGCAGAAGCCATCGAAGGAGCCAAGACCATCCTTTGGAACGGTCCTGCAGGCTGCTTCGAGTGTGATGATTTCACAGCCGGTAGTAAGGCCATAGGTGATGCTGTCGCCAAGGCAACAGCCGAGGGAGCATTCTCACTCATCGGTGGTGGTGACTCCGTGGCATGCTGCACCAAGTTCGGTCTGACCGACAAGGTATCTTACATCTCCACTGGAGGTGGTGCTCTGCTCGAAGCTATCGAGGGCAAAGTACTTCCCGGAGTGGCTGCCATCAAGGGCGAATGAGACTGACAAGTGCAGTTTTACTGACTACAATATTGGCTATGGCCTCCTGCAACCAAAAACAGGAGGCCTTGCCTTATGTACCCCAACCCAACCATCAGGACAGCACGGTAATTCAGGTTGCTGTCCTGCCCACTCTCAGCTGCCTGCCGGTTCACTATGCCCTGCGTATGGGCATGTTCCGCCAGGCAGGAATGAACATCAGGCTATGGCGATATCAGGCACAGATGGATGTTGATACCAGCATCGTGAAGGGACATGTATGGCTGGCCATCTCCGATCCATTCCACGCCATCCGTCTCCAGAAAGACAGCCTTCGGATATATCCTTTGATGGCAACCGACGAGCCGCTTTCGCTCGTAGCACTCAAGGGCAGACGTGTCAAACAGATGCAGCAGATGAAGGAGAAGACCGTGGCCGTAAACCGTCTGTCAAGTGCCGACTACTGGTGCCAGCGAATGACTGAGGAATCAGAATTGGACCTGAGTACGATATTTCGTCCACAGGTCAACGACCTTCACCTGCGCACCGACATGCTCCTCAATGGTTTCATAGATGCCGCCATGTTGCCTGAGCCCTATGCCACATGGGCAGCAAATGAGGGACACAAACGCATCAGCACCACACCGGAGCAAGGCATCTGCAACGCACTTTGGATTGTGATCCAAAACAAGGGAGGCAGCAAGACACCCGTAGCACAAGCCAGAGACTTTACACGTATCTATAAAGAAGCCGTGCGTCAGTTGGCCGAGGATGTAGATGCCGATACCCTCAAGGCCATCCTGTCAAGCGAATACCGGATGCCTCCACTCCTCGCTGACACCATCCGGCTTCCGAAGATTCCTGCCCCACGCCAACTCACTACCGACGAGATAGAGACCGCGGCCGAATGGTTGCGCACTCAGAATCGTCTGCCCCAAAATCACAAGACCAACGAATTTCTCTTGCAGCAAATCAAATGAAGCGTGCCATTGATGATTCCACGCTGAAACGTCTGAACGTATCCATATCGGATGATCTGAAGGTAAGACATATCAGCGAGGCCATTGACAAACTGGGATTCCTCATTCAGAACGGACAAGACGACCAGATCAGGGCCGACTTCGAGGAACTCAGAACCAATTACCATGCCATGCTCTCCTTCCTCAGTCAGGGAGGAACAGATGAGCATCGTGCTGATGTGCAGGAAAAGATGGCCAGACGGGTGTGGATGGTGCTTCAGAGCATCACCCGCAACATACGTCTCCACCTTTCCAATAATGATATTTACTGCAAGACCTACAACCAGATGTCCGAACAGGGTATGGACACCCGGTTGCTCATGCAGCAATGGTCCAGCACACCACCTTCTGAAGAGCGTCTGGCTCTGCAAGACCATATCTTCGACCTCCTGTGGACCTCCCCTCTATGGAAACCATCCGACAGAACCCTTTGGCAAGACTTTATCCAGAGGCAGGACACGCTGGTACAACAGCATCTAATGTGGGCCATATTCCTCTCCTTCTGGGAATATCCCGATCTGGAAAAACTATCCCTTATCATTCGAATGAGCGATTCCCAACAACACGGAATCCGCATGGCTGCCATCACGGCATTGGCCTTCATCATCCGACAGCACAAAGACATCCTTTCCTCTTTAGGCATCCTCTCACCCGACACAATTCCAAGCCGTCTGCTACCTTTCATTCTGGAGATAGAACAAGAGTTTGCACTCATCCTGGCATCGAAGAAGGATACCGAAAACGAAGCCAAGGAATTGGACGCCATACCTCAGGATGACATAAGCAAGGCTCTCAAAAAAGCCTTACAAATCAAGATACGATACATCAAGCGGAGGGTTTCCTTAGGGTATGACCCGAATCTTACCCGACTCAGTCTTCTGCACAGCAGCAGGTTCCTCAGTATATGTTCACACTGGTTCCTTCCCTTCGACAGTTCTCATCCCCTGGCCCAAGCCCTTTCTATGGGGAAAGACGGGCAGGCAAATGAAACTTTAAGCCGGCTCACAGAGGTGAGCAACGACTGCGATGTGGACAAATATGCGATGTGTGAGATGATAGACAACAACAAGGGATTGGCAAAAACGATGACAGAGCAGATGGAGCAGGCCGGCATTGGTTTACATGACGTAAAATTACCCGACTTGACCCTACGCCATATGATGCAGAACCTTTTCCGCTTCTTCACCCAATCCCCCATCTGTCAGAGCTTACTCTGTCCTTTTGATAAGTTCCATATGCTTATCTCCGACGAGAGGTTCCGTACACAGGACAGCGAAGACTTATGCATCAAATGCGTCCACACACTCCTCGAGGCAGAGTGCCATACCTGTGCTGCCGAAGTTCTTGATAGCATGGCGAAGCAGTTCGGTACCAGCGCAGAACTCCTATACCTCAGAGGCCAATGCCATGAGAAGGCAGAAATGACCAAAGAAGCATACCGCTGTTACGTCCAAGCCGCACTCCTTGAAGAGCCCGACGAGGAACAGACATATCATATCTATCGCTGCTGCAAGAGTTTAGACAAGAAGGAAGAAGAGTACAAATGGTTGGACATTCTCATACAACGTCAACCCGAGCATATCCATTGGCTCTTCGAGAAGGCTGCCAACCTCACCCATGACAAAAGATGGAATGAAGCCCGTGATGTGTATTATCATATCATCTACGAGCATCCTTCGGAAACTGATGCTGTCCGAGGCATTGTCACCTGTGAACTGATGCTGCAAAACATCCCGGCTGCACAGAAATACTCCGAGAAGTTGCTTGACGACCCTGTCCCCTGTCCATGGATGTCACGCACACTCCTGGGTAATCTGGCATTCATACAGGGTGACTGGAAGTGCGCCAAGGTAAACTACACCAGTGCAGCAGAAAACTACATCAAAGACACCAATGGCACTTATGCCGGCTACCTCGAACAGTACGAGAGTTACCGTGAGATGCTCGAAGCCAACAAGATCAGCAAGATTGACATTGATCTCATGCGAGACTCCCTTTGGGTAGCATTCATCCACGGTCTGTAGGGGGGGGGGAAACAGATTTAGCGGATTACCCCAGTAAGGCACATCTGCAAACACACATGCGGGGCACATGCGGACCTGTCATCAGGCCACATGCGCCCCGCATTTATGTAACAGGGGTGCTTATCTCTTCTTTACCACATAGTTCACCACGGGGAAGGTCTGTCCGGCCAGCTTGTACTTGTACCAGCACAGGTTCCAGTCGAAGAACGAGCGGTTGGGGCTCTTGTCACCGGGAGCAAGGCCGGGCACACATGCCGACACGCTGAAGCCCTGGCTCTCCTCATGTGTGGTCTCGTTGGTGTTTCCGTAGCCGAAACCGGCACCGACTTTTGCACAGAAAGCGGTCACCACGAGTTCACTCTCTACCGAGAAGGAGAAGGCTGCGGAGGTGGCTGTGCTGTTGTCGAGCGCAATCTCACGAATTGAGCTACCGCCCGAACCGGTGGTCATGAAGTCGTTCCATTTTCCGTTACCCCACAGTATTTCAGAGCCGGGTACGTTGCAGACGATTTGGTCGGCAGTAGAAGGATAAGAGAACGGGTCGCCAATAGTGTGACTGAACACCTCACGCAGGTCAGGCGCATTCTTGTTGTCTGCCATCAGGTAGTCATAATCGGTCAATGCCAATCCCACGGTCATAGGCTTCTGCGGAATGGAGAGGTTGAGCAGACCGCCAATCTCATCCACATTGTCCGATGCCACCACCTCATAGGTGTAGTTGTCATATGGTGTTACCTGCATCACCACGCGGTCATCGTCGCGTGCCTCGTAGATCTCGCCGAAGGAAATGGTGCTTGTCTCAGAAGTAGTCTTTGTGCACTCCTGTTCCATCTTTGTGGTGAATTCCACACCACCCAGCTTGGTGCCAGTGATAGGTGCGTTGATCTCTTGTTCGAAGCCTACTATAAGGGAAGCCGATACACTGCTCGAGTTTGTGGTCTGCTGTGAAGTTTTTGAATTGAAGCCCCAAGAGGTTACGAAGTCGTAGTTTGGTTCGGTCTCGTTGCCGTAATCAAAGGTTGGAGGTGCAGCTATAAGTGCATGGATGCGTGGCTCAGAGAAAGCTGTTTCATGACCCTTGTACTGTAGTACCTTGTAACCCGGGCGGTCGTAAACGGCACAGAGAGCAGAATTGTTACCAAACTCAACATCACCGGGACCAAACCACCACATAAGTTCGAGATCTTTCTGGTTGGCGGTATTCCATAACTTTCCGAGATTGAAGTACTGGAAGTAGTCGGTATTGTATGTATGTCTATGGTTCAACGTTGAAGAGGTGAACTCGGTTCTGCTACTAAACCAGGTTTCGGAGAATCCCTGGAACATAAGTCTATTGCCGTTATCACCTTCGTATGTATCCCAGTTGCGGAAGTAATAGAGGATCTCTTTTCCTGTTCCACTTGGGTCAGCCGCAATGATGTTGTCACAGAAGATACTCCAGATATCGTTGCAGGTGAATGGCAATACCTGGACATCGCAGAATTCCATCCTCTCTGTCTCGCTGTTCCAGCGCCACAAGTCAGCGCCACACACTATATCGCATGGGTATTCCTGACCGCGGAAATGTACCAATGTGATATTGGTATTGCCTATATGGCCGTCGTAACCTTGGAAACTCTGATTTTTGCCAACGCAATCTGAGTCGATGTTATCTCTATTTCCATCAATCTTGAGATGGGTTTCGGTGTTGTTCGGGTCATACATAGCATGCCACATATAACCTATTTTAGCAAGTGTCTTTCCAGAATAATTGCGGAAAAGCATGATGATGTCGTTATATCTGCTGCCAGACACATTGCCAATCTTGATATCATTGAATACAGCATTAGGACTGGTCTCATAGAAATAACTATAAGCTATGGGCTTAGCCGTTACATCACCCGCACCATAGACGAAGAGTTCAACCTTAGCCTTACCTTCCTCGCCACCAGTACCCACGCGTAGCACTGCGAGGTCGGAAATGCCATCTCCATCCACATCGCCTACGGCAAAGCGGGTCATAGGTTTCTTCAAGTAATAGGCAGAGCAGTCCAATTCAGCGCTGCCATCGTCAGTCACTCGGAAATCCTTGTAATACATACTGGACTTAAGATAATTTTCTCCGTCGAAATCTGCACTCTTTCCTTGCTTAATAGTATTAAGCATAGTGGCACCATCATATATGCTCACCACACCGTCTACGCAGACAATGACCTCATCTACGCCATCTTCGTTGAAATCGGCAGTAAGCAATTGGAAGCAACGCTGTACATAGTCCATGCGTGTCTCCGTGGCTCGGTTGTCGTTGTCATAGCGGAAATAAGGGAGGATAGATGTGTTGAGAGGAATAAAATAATATTCTCCTGGAAGCTTGATACCATACCTTTCGGTAGAAGGTCTGTCATATATCACATCGTGTCCCATCTGAGAATTACCTGCAATGGTGAGGTATACGTTTCCAAAACCAAATACATCAGGAGTGTCTGTGCGTTTATATGAATTTCCAACCAGTTGTGTAACAATGCGGAACGGTCTACTCCATTGCATTTCCAGGGTATACTGTGTGCCTTCGCCATTGTTCATGGCTGCCATTTTGCGTAGCCTATTAGGACGTTGTGTTTTGTCGTTACAGTCGCTCAAGAAATCAGCATCGCGACGGTCGTTAAGGAACCAAGTACCTTTCGAATCCTTGGCCAGGATGCCGCTACGTGCTTCTGGATCAGCAACACCAAACTGCCCGCCGGTGAAATCGTAAGCAATAGATTGTGGTACAGTGTGCATGACGTAAGTCTTGCCCAATGGACCTCTCTCCTCGAGAGCGGTGGAGGCACGTGCAATACTCTTGGCTTTCTGATCTGTGTAACCGAAAGTTTCCATCATCTCGGTATAGGCTGATGGAGCTGAACGCACACCGCGTACGCTAATCAGATGGTTCTGGCATGTCTCCACGGAAACACCGTCCCCGCTCTCGCTCAGCTGCATGGCCAGCATTACGCCGCCCTTGGTGCTGCGAGTCATGAAGTAACCATTGCCGCCATCCGCCACGCTGCCATTGGCATCGAAGCGTCCGTTCGCTGTCATGCGCAGTGAGGTGCTGTCCAAGCGTCCCACGCCGTCGCCCTTGAGATATGCGCCTGCGGTCTTGTAGTTGCCACCGTTAAGTTTCTTGATTGCATAGTCAATCTCGCCCTGGGTAGGCAATTGCCAACCTTCAGGAAGAGCCTTGATGGCTGCCGCCTTGCTGTAATAGGTGTTGTTGCCCTCGGTAGCCATAAGAGGCATGTCGGGATTGCCTATTACCGAACCGAGCAATTCTGAATCCATATTGCCCGCATCGTTGATCTTCAGTGAGTTCACCCTGCGCAGGTCCTCGGCCATCCACAGCATGTCGCCGGCACGAACAATGGCGTAATTATTACCGTCGGCATCCTGGCACTTGAAGAAGTCGAAGTAGACAGGATGGGTGCTGCGGGGTGAATTGGTGGTGATGGTGGTCATATCACCCGATGTACCCGTGAAACGGAGCACATCGC
>JBJEKL010000050.1:0-16617 GCA_051878615.1 Bacteroidaceae bacterium
GGAGGAGACGGGGTTCTCGGTGTGCCTGACAGAGATTGTTTCAATTTGTGTTTTTTAACTATACCAGCCATTGGGCTTCTTTGAAAAAGACGGATATTTGCCACAGGAATCCAGATGGGTCCACTATAGATAACGGTTAAACATAACTATTTAAAAAGAACTGCATTATGAGAAGTATCGCGAAATTAGACCTACAGTATGCCCACCGTTTTTATGGGTTCAAGGGTGAGGCTCAGTATCTCCACGGACATACGGGCGTTTTGACCATTGAGGTGGAAGAACCAATCAACGAAGGAGTGAACATGGCATATCCATGCAACGAGATTCAGAAGGTGGCTTGGGATGTTCTCAAGAACTTTGACCATGCTCTTGTTCTCCGTCAGGACGACCCGCTGCTCCCCGCCATCCTTGGCGTTTATGAGCAGACAGGTATCAAGAACGGCACTCCACAGAACAAGATGAAGGGTGAGGCATTCAAGACAGAATTGGCCGAGGCCTTCCCTGACTGTCGTCTCGTGGTGACAAAAGAGACCATGACCGTCGAGGGTATGATAAAGATTGTCTACGACCTGCTGAAGGACAAATTGAACATTGTGAAGCTGACATTCACAAGTGGAGTCAATGCAGCCACAGAAGAGTTCCCGTCCCACACGAGTATCGACCGCTGTCCACTTTGCGGCATTGCCCTCAACGAGAAAGGTGTATGTCCTAAGTGTGGATACAGGAAATGAGCAGACGAAGGGCACCTATGGAACAGGAAGAGCAGAGCCAATCCTGGCTCTGCTCTCATTTGGCTTGACGAAAACGTTTTTTTTCGGACGGATGATTGGTAGGGTTTAGACGCAAACGTTTGCAACCTTCCCCGCAAACGTTTGCAACCGCCCTCGCAAACGTTTGCAACCGCTCCCGCAAACGTTTGCGTGAAAAAGGGGCTTTTTTAGGGGTTTTGAAGGCGAGGGGGATCTGACTCGGGTAGATACGGAAAAAACGTGTCGGAAGACAGAAAAACAACTGCCCACCTCCTCTCACCGTAGCCTGCTACCCCTTCGAGAAGTTGGTGGTAAACTGAAAAAGAGAGCACAGAAATACATCAGAACTCTAATGACCGATTTGGGTTGAATACGAACCGCATGATTTCGTTGCACGCTTTCGGCAAGGGAGGGAAAGGAACCTGCCTTTTTCTCGTAACAGCAGTACTAACTTTCAGAACCTGACTACTGGCTTTTCTCCGGATATCTTTAGCGAATGACGTTGAGTCTTTGCTGTAACTCCTTCTGAGGATGCTCGGGTGCCGACTCTGCATGCAGGCTTTTCAGTATCCATGCCATATTGCGGGCCATGGCGCGCATGGTCTGCAGTCCCTCCACATCCTGGGCCGTCTCGCCTGGAGCCGCTCCATAGGCAATGTTCCAGTACTGGCTGGTGACCTGAGGCATGTTCATCATCTGGAAAGCCATGTTCATAGTGGCGAATGCGGCCGTGGCGCCACCCCTACGGCATACGGCAATGTTGGCGTATGGCTTAAATTCGAAGTATTGGCCTGCCGCGAAGAGCGCTCTCTGAATGACTGCCAGCAGGGCTCCGTTGGGTTGTCCGTAATAGACCGGACTTCCGAAAACAAACCCATCGGCCTGGCGGGCTGCCATACATAATCGGTTGCAGAAGTCGTCATCGAAGACACAACACCCGTTTCCTGCCTTGCGGCAGCTTCCGCAAGCGATACACCCACGTACGGGCTTGTTGCCCAATTGCAGCATCTCGGTATCGATACCTTCGGATTGGAGCGTGCGTGCCACTTCGCTTAGGGCCACATAGGTGTTGCCTTCTCTGACGGGACTTCCATTGACCAGTATTACTTTCATAATGTTTCCTGTTTTATTTCTTTATGTGTGTTCCTTTCTTTCCGTTTCCCAATGTATGGCTGGACTTCTGTCTTTCTACGTGGCTGTCCTGTTCGGTAGAAAAGGCTGAGGGAAACCGTTGCATGAACAGATAGGTAATCGCCCAGCCAAGTGGAGCCGTGAGCGCGTCAAACAGGAAGAAGTTGTGATAGCCGCACAACCGACTGAGCCATCCGCTCAGGGCTGCAGGGGGAATGATGCAGATGGCCACCAACGGGATGTACAAGAGGTTGATGGTGTTGCGGTATCGTTCACCTGATATGTATTGCACGGGCATGCGACAGGCATAGAGTCCCAATCCGAAGCAGAATTGTGCCAGACTGGTGCATGTGCATATGGTCCAAAGTGATGTGGGTTGCACGCAGGTCATGAACAGGTAGGCCAAAGGCGAGATTCCCAATGTCAAGGCCAGAGGCCAGAACGAATGGCGCAGAGAAACACGTCTCAGCAAGCGCCTGCCTGTGGTGAGACCTATGCAGAAAGCTATCACCCCCACCGTGCCTTGGGCAAAGCCTATCTCCTGGATGCTGCATCCCAGTCCGCCTCGGGTACGTATGTCATATAGGTAGATCACACGTGTGAAGAACATCAGACTTTGGGGCAGAAGCAAGAAAAAGAGTGAAATGACTGGTGCCAGCCAACCTGGTTGCTGACGGATGCGGTCGATGACGTGCATCTCTGCTCTTACCGATCCGCTTACGCTATGGCTCATTCTTCGGTCCCCCACCTGAGGCGATTGTAAGGCAAACAGATGGTAGAGGGCGAAGAGGGCAAAACATCCGGCCAGCATGTAGCATCCCATTGACCACGCGTGAAGCAGATGGCGGTAATATACCTGCAGGCTGCCCACCACGATGATGAGCATGCCGTAGGTGAGCACTACAGCCAGCTGGGAGAAGAATATCTTCGGACCGGTGAATACGCGTTGCAGAGGTGGCCTAAGCATGCGTTCGTAATACATGCGTGCAGCCAGTTCGTGCCAGGAGCAAAGCAGGCTGGTGAGCATCAGAGAGCCCAGAAGTGCCCCCTGTCCGTAAGGGAAACTGAGTGCCACCAGTACCAGCGACAGGAAGAGGAATGCCTCTATCCAGTGAAGTGTGTGCCTGAAATGGCCCCGCCTGCGTATCCAGGAGCGTACGAAGGACTTGAGCATCCAGGGCAGGAAAAGCAATGCGGAGAAGAGGGTTGCCCTGGCGGGGGAGGCTCCACATTGCAGAAACATTAGCAAAGCCACAAAGGTCACCATGGCCGAGGGAATCTCCTCCACCCCGAACAGAGTGGGGACCCATGTCCATGGTGATCTTGTGCTCATGCCTTGTCTGGTGTAATCAGTAACTGCGTGCTATCAGCACACGTGCCACGGCAGGCTTGCCGCTTACCATGTCCACGCCAGGTGTCTGTTCCACGCCAAAGGGAACGCAACGGATGGTGGCTTGAGTATCTTCTTTGATGCGGGCCTCGGTTTCGGCTGTACCATCCCAATGGCATAGGAAGAAGCCGCCTTGCTTCACCTGCTCCTTGAACTCCTCGTAGTTGTCGCATTCGTAGATGTGTGCGTCACGGAAGTCCTTCGCCTTCTTGAAGATGTTCTGTTGGATGTCGTCAAGCAATTGCTTAACGTGTTCCACGATGCCCTCTACGGGAATGTTCGCTTTTTCCAATGTGTCACGGCGCATCACTTCCACCACGCCCTTCTCCAGATCTCTTGCTCCCAGTACGATACGTACAGGTACTCCACGCAGCTCGTAGTCGGCAAACTTGAAGCCGGGACGCTTGTTGTCGCTGTTGTCATACTTCACGCTTACCCCCAGTTTGCGCAGTCCTTCACAGATTTCTTCGGCCTTGCCGTCAAGTGATTCGGTCTGTCCTGCTTTGCCGATGGGGATGATGACCACTTGGATGGGCGCCAAAGCGGGAGGCAGAACGAGGCCGTTGTCATCGGAGTGTGTCATGATGAGTGCCCCCATGAGCCTGGTGCTCACGCCCCAGCTGGTAGCCCATGCATATTCGGGCTTGTTCTCCTTGTTGAGGAATTGCACGTCGAAAGCCTTGCCGAAGTTCTGTCCCAGGAAATGACTGGTACCGCTCTGCAGGGCTTTTCCGTCCTGCATCATGGCTTCGATGGTGTAGGTGTCCAGGGCTCCTGCAAAGCGCTCGGTCTCGCTCTTCACTCCTTGTACCACAGGCACGGCCATGTAATGCTCGGCAAATGTGGCATATACCTTCAGCATCTGCCGGGCACGTTGTTCGGCTTCCTCGCGTGTAGCGTGGGCCGTGTGCCCTTCCTGCCACAGGAACTCACTGGTGCGCAGAAACAGTCGGGTACGCATCTCCCAGCGCATCACGTTACACCATTGGTTGACCAGCAGGGGCAGGTCGCGGTAGGAGTGAATCCAGTTCTTGAAGGTGTTCCATATAATGGTTTCCGAGGTGGGGCGGATGATGAGTTCTTCTTCCAGTCTGGCAGCAGGGTCGACCACCACTCCGTCATGTGTCTCGTTGGTCTTCAGGCGATAGTGTGTGACCACGGCACATTCCTTGGCAAAACCTTCCACATGCTCAGCTTCTTTGGACAGGAAACTCTTGGGAATCAGCAGGGGGAAATATGCGTTCTGCACACCGGTGGCCTTGAACATGTCGTCCAACGTGCGTTGCATTTTCTCCCAGATGGCATAGCCATAAGGCTTGATGACCATGCATCCGCGCACGTCAGACTGTTCTGCCAGGTCGGCTTTGACCACCAGTTCGTTGTACCACTTGCTATAGTCCTCGTTTCTTTTCGTGAGGAATTCCAGTTCTTTTGCCATTATTATAATGTCTTTGTTGTGTTATGTCCTATTCGTGTGATGATTCTTTAGGGGTGGTTTTCCCTTAACGTGTGCAAAATTACTAAAAAAAGCCTAAAGGGCTAAGTGATGCCGTAAAAATAGTGTATCTTTGCTTCGAAAATTACGAATCAATAGAAACTGTAATAATTTGTATTTATTAAACAAAAAGACAATGAAAGGAAAGAAGTTTATGGTATGTGCCCTCTGCTTGGGCATGATCCTCACGGGTTGCGGCTCTGGTTCTATGAGCAACAAGGCAAAGGGTGGACTGATTGGCACTGCTGCAGGTGGTGCGGCCGGTACTGGTTTGGGTGCTGCCATCGGTGCTCTGGTGAACGGTAAGAAGGGTGCCAAGGTAGGTGCTGCCATTGGTGCCGGAGTGGGTGTTGCCGGTGGTGCTACTGCCGGTGCCTTGATCGGAAAGAAAATGGATAAGGCTGCCGCCGCCGCCGCCGCTGTTGCCAATGCTGAAGTGGAGAAGACCACTGATGCCAATGGTCTTGAGGCTGTCAAGGTGACTTTCGACAATGGCATTCTTTTCCAGGTGGGTAAGTCCACTCTGCAGGCTGGTGCCCAGAAGTCTCTTAGCCAGTTTGCTGCCAACGTGCTGAATGTGTACACAGATTGTGACGTGGCCATCATGGGCTTTGCCAGCAGCGATGGTTCTGATGCCACCAACCTTGCTCTGAGTCAGGCCCGTGCCAATGCCGTGAAGTCTTATTTGACCGGAACATGCGGTGTAAGTGCAAATCAGATCAAGAGTTCTGTGGGCTATGGTGAAGATCCTGAGTACCTGATATATGATGCCAATGGTAAGGAGGATGTGAATGCAAGCCGTCGCGTGGAGGTTTATCTGTATGCCAGCGAGGCCATGATCAAGGCTGCCAATGCAGGTACTTTGCAGTAGTCTGCATGAGGATTTTCAAGAGAATACAAAAAATGGTTCGATGGATTGTGCTCCTGTTTTTTGGGAGCACAATCCTCGTTGTATTGATGTATCGCTGGATTCCGGTATATGTGACCCCCCTGATGATCATACGTTGTGTGCAGCAGGTGGGGCGTGGCGAACAGATCAGGCTCCGGCATCATTGGGTGCCTTTGGATTCCATGTCCATCTATATGCCTGTGGCTGTGATGGCCAGCGAGGACCAAAGGTTTCTGGATCACAGAGGTTTTGACTTCAAGGAAATACGCAAAGCCGTGGCCGAACGTACAAGCGGGAAGCGTAATCGTGGAGGAAGCACCATCAGCCAGCAGACGGCCAAGAATGTGTTTCTGTGGCCTGAGAGCACTTGGGTGCGCAAGGGCTTCGAGGTCTATTTTACGGTTCTGATAGAGCTCGTGTGGGGGAAGCATCGCATCATGGAGGTATATCTGAATTCCATCGAGATGGGTGATGGTATCTATGGAGCAGAGGCGGTGGCTCAGCTGCATTTTTCCCGTTCCTCCTCTGAACTGACTCGTCCCAATTGTGCGCTTATTGCTGCCACATTGCCCAATCCACTTAAATTCAGCAGCAAGGAACCTTCTTCCTACATGTTGCGACGTCAGACGGCAATCATGAGGGAAATGAGGCATATTGATGTCTTTCCCCCCAAAGAATGACCATAAAACATCACTTTTTGTCATCTGTGGTTTGCAATTAGACCAAAAACAAGTACCTTTGCATGGAAAAATAATCCTTTTTAGGTATGCTTGAAACCTTTTTTCGTACACATCAGTTCTTGGTGGAGCACACCGATGCACCGGTGCGCCGAGCATTGATGGGTGAGGTGGACTGGAAAAAACGCCTGATTGGCATCAAAGGAAGCCGAGGGGTGGGCAAGACAACGTTCCTGCTTCAGTACGCCAAGGAGAACTACGGATCACGCAACCGCAAGTGCCTTTATGTCAACATGAACAACTTCTACTTTCAGGGTCACTCGTTGTTCCAGTTTGCTTCAGAGTTTGTGCACGAGGGCGGGCAAGTGTTGCTTATTGATCAGGTATTCAAGCATCGTGAATGGAGTCACGAACTTCGTATGATTCACGACAGGTTGCCGCAGTTGAAGGTGGTATTCACAGGCAGCAGTGTGATGAGGCTCAAGGAGGAGAATGTGGAACTGAATGGTCTGGTAAGCAGTTATAATCTGCGTGGATTCTCGTTCCGTGAATATCTCAATCTCGTGACCGGTAATGACTTCCGTTCCTACACGCTGAAGGAAATAGAAAACAGACATGAGCATATCGTAAGGAAGATTCTTGAGAGGGTGAATCCCATGGAGCATTTCTATAGTTATCTGCATCATGGCTATTACCCGTTCTTTTTGGAGAATACGTATTTCAGCGAGAATCTGCTCAAGACGATAAACATGATGATCGAGGTAGACATCCTGCTTTTAAAGCAGATAGACCTGAAATATCTCGACAAGATCAAGCAACTGTACTATCTGCTTGCAACGGGGGGCACTGGTGTGCCGAACGTGAGTCAGTTGGCCGCCGACATACACACAAGCAGAGCCACGGTGGTCAACTACATGAAGTATTTGGCTGATGCGCGCATGCTGAACATGATGTATCGACAGGGAGATGATTATCCCAAGAAACCCTCCGGTGTGATGCTTCACAACACCAATCTGCTCTATGCCATGGCTTTCCGTGGTCTCGATCGACAGACTCTGGTGGACACGTTTTTCCAGAACGCTTTATGGGGCAGACATAAGGTGAATCTGGGTGACCGCAGTTGCACGTTCGTGGTGGATGATACATCCAGGTTCCGCATCTGCCTGGAGGCACCTCGTAGGCGCATGCCTGACGTCACCTATGTGATAGCCGACCCGACTGCGGAGACGGGCAGGGACATTCCCCTGTGGCTTTATGGCTTCCTCTACTGACCTGTAATTGGGTAGGTGAGGATATTAAGGAAAGAGAATAGAACAACGTTTGACATAAAAAACATAATGAAAATGGCAAAAGAAAAGAAATTTGTGACATGGGATGGTAATACCTGTGCAGGACATGTTGCTTACATGTTCAGCGAGGTGGCTGCCATCTATCCCATCACTCCTTCGTCTCCAATGGCGGAGCACGTAGATGAATGGGCAGCTCAGGGACGCAAGAACCTCTTTGGTGACACCGTCCTGGTGCAGGAGATGCAGTCCGAGGCAGGTGCAGCCGGTGCTGTGCATGGCTCGTTGCAGGCTGGTGCTCTGACATCCACTTTTACTGCCAGTCAGGGATTGTTGCTGATGATTCCTAACATGTACAAGATTGCCGGTGAGTTGCTTCCCAGTGTCTTCCATGTGTCAGCACGTACCGTAGCCACTCATTCTCTGTGTATCTTCGGTGACCACAGCGATGTGATGGCTTGTCGTCAGACAGGCTTTGCTATGCTGGCAGAGGGGTCTGTGCAGGAGGTTATGGACTTGAGTGCAGTAGCTCATCTGGCTGCTATCGAAGCACGTGTTCCTTTCATCAATTTCTTCGACGGATTCCGCACCTCGCATGAGTATCAGAAGGTGGAACTTATCGAGGAGGATGATGTTCGCGACCTTATTGACATGAAGGCTGTAAGCGAATTCCGTGCTCGTGCTCTCTCTCCTGAGCATCCTCAGGCAAAGGGTATGGCAGAGAACCCCGAGACATTCTTCCCTCATCGCGAGAGCTGTAACCGCTATTACGATGCTGTTCCCGCTATCGTGGAGAAGTATATGGCAGCCATCTCTGAGCGTACAGGTCGTAAGTATGACCTCTTCAGCTATTATGGTGCCGAGGATGCCGAGCAGGTAATCATCATGATGGGCTCAGGTACCGAGGCAGCCCGCGAGGCTATCGATTATGCCAACGCCAATGGTAAGAAGTATGGCTTGGTGAGCGTCCATCTGTATCGTCCTTTCAGCGTGGAGCATCTGTTGAAGGCTGTTCCTGCAAGCTGCAAGCGTATAGCTGTTCTGGATCGTACTAAGGAGCCGGGAAGCAACGGGGAGCCTCTGTTGCTTGATGTCAAGGATGCATTCTATGGCAAGGCAAATGCTCCTGAGATTGTAGGTGGTCGTTATGGACTGGGTTCTGCCGACGTGACTCCCACCATGATTCTCGGCGTGTACGAGAACCTTGAGTTGCCTCAGCCCAAGGATCACTTCACCGTAGGTATCGTGGACGACCTTACCATGACTTCTCTGCCCGCTAAGGAGGAGATGGCTCTCGGTGGTGAAGGAATCTTCGAGGCCAAGTTCTTCGGTCTGGGTGCTGATGGTACTGTGGGTGCAAACAAGAACTCTGTCAAGATTATCGGTGACAACACCGACAAGTATTGTCAGGCTTACTTCTCTTATGACTCCAAGAAGAGCGGTGGTTTCACCTGTTCACATTTGCGTTTCGGTGATACGCCCATCCGTTCCACCTATCAGATCAAGACTCCCAACTTTGTGGCGTGCCACGTGCAGGCTTATTTACGCATGTATGACGTGCTCCGTGGTCTGCGTCAGAATGGCCAGTTCCTGCTGAATACCATTTTCGAGGGCGAGGAACTTGTCAACTTCCTGCCCAACTCTGTGAAGAGGTATTTTGCCGAGAAGAACATCACCGTTTACTATATCAACGCTACCAGGATCGCTCAGGAAATCGGTTTGGGCAACCGTACCAATACCATTCTTCAGAGTGCTTTCTTCCGTATCACCGAGGTGATACCCGTTGATCTTGCTGTAGAACAGATGAAGAAGGCTATCGTGAAGTCTTACGGCAAGAAGGGTGAGGACGTTGTCAACATGAACTTCGCAGCTGTGGACCGTGGAGGTGAGTACAAGACCCTTGCCGTAGATCCTGCATGGGCCAACCTGCCTGCGGATGAGACTATCGCACGTGAGGAACCTGCTTACATCACCAATTTGGTACGTGTCATCAACGCCCAGAATGGTGCCGACCTGCCTGTAAGTGCTTACAAGGGTATCGAGGATGGTGCTTGGGAGCAGGGAACTGCTGCCTATGAGAAGCGTGGTGTGGCAGGTTTCGTTCCTGTATGGACTGCTGACAACTGTATCCAGTGTAACAAGTGCTCGTTTGTGTGTCCTCATGCTGCCATCCGTCCTATCGTCATGACTGACGAGGAGCTGAAGGGCTATGAGGGTCCCAGCATCGAGATGAAGGCTCCTGCTGCAATGAAGGGCATGCATTTCGTGATGGGTATCGATGACAAGGATTGTCTGGGTTGCGGCAACTGTGCCGATGTATGTCCTGGCAATCCTAAGACAGGCAAGGCTTTGGTGATGAAGTCTTACGATGACTCGTCGGATGAGGCTCAGAAGAATGCAGCCGACTGGAAGTACTTCACTACTCAGGTGACCAGCAAGCAACATTTGGTGGATATCAAGCAGAGCCCCAAGAACAGCCAGTTCGCACAACCTCTGTTTGAGTTCTCTGGTGCCTGTGCCGGTTGCGGTGAGACTCCCTATGTGAAGCTTATCTCCCAGCTCTTTGGTGATCGTGAGATTGTGGCTAATGCTACAGGCTGCTCTTCCATCTATTCCGGTTCTATTCCGTCCACTCCTTACACCAGGAATGCCAAGGGTCAGGGACCTGCATGGGCCAACTCTCTGTTCGAGGATTTCTGTGAGTTCGGTCTGGGTATGGCCATTGCCAACAAGAAGATGCGTGCGCGTATCACCACTTTGCTTCAGGAGATGATTGCCAGCGACAAGTCCAGCGCCGAGTACAAGGCTGCTGCACAGGCATGGATTGAAGCTCAGAATGATGCCGAAGGTTCCAAGGCAGCAGCCGCAGCCCTGATACCTCACATCGAAGCAAGTGCTGCCGCTGGTTGCCCTGTATGTGCCCAGCTCAAGGAGATGGAGCACTTCCTGGTGAAGCGTAGTCAGTGGATTATCGGTGGTGACGGTGCATCTTACGATATCGGTTATGGTGGTCTCGATCATGTGATTGGTTCGGGCGAGGATGTCAATATCTTCGTTATCGATACTGAGGTATACTCCAACACTGGCGGTCAGGCTTCAAAGGCTACTCCTATTGGCGCTATTGCCCAGTTTGCCGCTAATGGTAAGCGCGTAGGCAAGAAGGATCTGGGTCTGATGCAGGCTACTTATGGCAACGTATATGTGGCGCAGGTGGCTATGGGTGCCGACCAGAGCCAATGCCTGAAGGCATTCCGTGAGGCTGAGGCCTGGCATGGACCTTCGCTCGTTATCGGTTATGCTCCCTGTATCAACCATGGTCTGAAGGCCAAGGGCGGTATGGGCAAGAGCCAGGCTGAGGAGGCAAAGGCTGTAGAGTGTGGTTATTGGCATCTGTGGCGTAACAATCCTGCTCTGGCTGCTGAGGGCAAGAATCCCTTCCAGTTGGATAGCAAGGAGCCCAATTGGGACAAGTTCCAGGATTATCTCGAGGGCGAGGTTCGTTTCCTTTCTCTCAAGAAGGCCGCTCCGCAGGAGGCTCAGGAGTTGTATGATGCATGTAAGGAGGCTGCAAAGCGTCGTTACAAGAGTTACATCCGTAAGACTCAGGAGGACTGGTCACTTGATTGATAAACCAATCCTGATGGCATAGACCCTGTATCTGTGCCGCGAGAACATAATTAAGGGAAGCATCCAAGGAAGCGAAAGCCCTCCCATGGATGCTTCCCTTTTCATTTCGACATACTCCGCCATGCCCCTCAAGATTCCGAACAGGATGTACCTTTTTTCATGCAAACGTTCGCGATGGCCTTTTGCATACGTTTGCGTTGCAGATAAGCAAAACAGACAGTGGAATCCAATAGCCAATTTGGGATAATCCATACCGCTCATAGAAACCTTCAGAGAAAGAAAAAAGGTAAAGTCCTTTGTATGTGGTTGTAAAAGTGTAACTTTGCGATAAGAGAATCAGAAACTATAACCTTCTAACCTAAACGGAGACATTATGAAACGGGCGTTTGTATTTTTTATTATTATTGTTTTGGGTCAGGTTGGCATGAGGGCACAAGTGGAGGAGGTCACTTTGCACGATGGAACCAAGGTGAAGGTGGACAGGACGATATTTCCTGATCTTGACCTCAATCAGCTTCCTCAGACACCACCTGCTGAATATACAGCCCGGCGCAAGGCTCGTGCCGAGGGTCGTGAGGCTCAGATACAGCTTCCACCTATGGTCAATAACGGCGAAGACAAGTACTTCCCGCCCATTTTCAATCAGGATGGTGGTTCATGTGGCTCTGCCCAGAACATCGGTTACATGTTCACCCATGAGATTGATGCCTGGCGTGACCTGGATGCCTCTTTGCCCGAGAATCAGTATCCCACCCATTTCACCTGGCTCTTGACCTATTCCAACAGCGGAAAGGAGGAGATGGCGATGGCCAACGGCATACCCACTGTGGCCACTTATGGTGGAAGAACCTACAGCCGGCTTTTTGGTGCCCAGACTTGTGACGATTCTGACTTTGGATGGATGCAGGGATATGACAAGTGGTATAGTGCCATGTGGAACCGGGCTTCAGGGTCGTTTAGCCTGAGTGCTACAAACACGCCTGATGGTAGGCGGGAACTGAAGGAATGGCTTTATAATCATGGCGGTGATGAGACCATGCATTCGGGAGGTATCGTGGGCATCGGTCTGGCTGCCTATGGCACTTGGGCCACAATACCTGCCACAACAGCTAATACGGAGGCTGGCGTGAGTGGTATGAAATACGTGAAGACCTGGGGTGATACCTACAACCATGCTGTGACCATCTGTGGATACGATGACCGTATTGAGTTTGACTTGGATGAGGATGGCGTGGTCGGTGAAGTGGAAGAGGATGAGGTAGGAGCATGGATCATCGCCAACTCATGGGGAGACGGATGGGAGAACAAAGGCTTTATCTATTGTCCCTATAAATATAGTTATTCCATAGGTACCAGCACCATGGCCTGGACTCCAGGCAGTTATTACATCCGTAGGGATTATCGTCCTTTACGTACCATTAAATTGCTCATGGAGTATAGCCATCGTAGCGAGATGATGCTTTGTGCGGGGGTCTCTGCAGATCTCAATGCCACGAGTCCTGACAAAGTGGTCAACTTCGAACATTTCAAGTATGCGGGCAATGGTGCCAATATCAGTCCCGATCCAGCCATGCCCATGTTGGGCCGATGGGCCGATGGAATACATTACGAGCCCATGGAGTTCGGATATGACTTGACTGACCTCACAGCAGGATTTGACCGCACCAGGCCTCTTAAATACTTCTTCATGGTAAAGACCAAGGATACGGCTCAGGGTGAGGGGCACATCCTGTCGGCCTCCATCATGAATTACGAAACGGATATCCATGGTGTGGAAATTCCCTTCGATGAGCAGAATGTGGAGATTCAGAATGCCGGTAATACCACCATTATCTCCTGTGTAGTGCCTGGTGAACAGATATATCCGCCCGCCAATCTTCAGATGGCTGATGGCGTGCTTTGGTGGGAGGCTCCTCTTCCCTCGGGACTCACACTCCTGGGATACAATGTCTACGAGGGTCAGAGATGTGTAGCCACACTTTCTGCAGACAAGACTTGCTTCACACCAGGTGAGTCCACGGATGCATTCTCTGTCAAGGCCGTTTATCAGGTGGGTGACTACATGCAGGAGTCGGATCCTACCAACAGCATCTCGGTAAACGTGCCTGTATATGGTGACAACGAGATTCTGAATATGAATCAGTCCGGATTCACCATTCCATCGGTCATCTCCGAGGACCTCTCCCAAGCCACTATCGAGTTCTGGATGAAGTGTACCACCAATACCAATTATCTGCAACAGGTGGGACCGGGTTGGGGACGGTTCCTCTTCCATACCGATTCCTCGGGCAAACTTTATGCCGGATGGAATACCACCACGGGTGACCGCATGCAGGTGGCCAGCGTTTTCCGTACAAATATCTGGTATCATGTGGCTATCGTGGTGAATGGAAATCAAATGACCGTGTATGTCAATGGATTGCAGAAGGGAAAGATAACCAGTAATAACTATTCGGGACTGGCTGCTTTCGGGAGTATGCCTTTCGGACGTGGAGGCAGTGACTCCTGGTGGGATGGATGTGTTGATGATGTGAGAATATGGAAGACGGCTCGTTCTCAAGCCGACATCCGAGCCAATATGCGCACCCTTATTGCCCGTCCGGCCGATTATCCTGATCTCCTTGCTTATTTGCCCATGGATGGGATAGAGGTCAATGGGGAAACACTTCTGCGAGATTGGGCCGGAGGTCATCATGCCAGGATACAGAGGTGTGGTACATCCACCATTGAACTGTCTGAGTCTCCGTTCAGCGGATCAACAAATTCGCCCAAACTTTCCATTAGTGTGGAGGAGGGCATTCACACGTGTGGCATGCCTGTCAAGATACAGGCTGACTGCAGTCTGGGTGCCACCGAGTGGAAGTGGACGGCTCCTGGTTCTGTGCAGAAGGAATGCCATGGCGTGGCTCCTGTGTTATGCTTTGACGAGTCTGGCACGTATCCCGTTTCCTGTACCGCAATATTCGCCAGTGGCGACACACTTACGGCCGAGACCACCATTGATATTCAGGAGGGTGTGGCCCCTGTGGCTGATATCTTGATTCCAGAGGCCGAGTTGCCGGCAGGTGAGCGTTTCTGTCTGGTGAATCGTACCGTGGGCGAGGGATGTTCTTATCTGTGGAGCATGCCGGGTGCCGAAGTGGAGCAGAGTACAGCCACCAATACCACCGTACTCTATCCTCAGACTGGTACCTTCGAAATTACACTTACGGCCACCAACCGATATGGTTCCAGCACTGCCCGTCGGACGGTAGTCGTAAAGGAGGCAGCTCCTATGTCTCTGTTCGAGGTTTCCCGACTGGCTATCCTGAAGGGTGACACCATAGAATTGAGAGACTGCAGCCGTTATTCGCCCACTTCATGGCGTTGGCAGCTCTCCAATGGCAGTCGAGCCTTGCTCGTTGACCGACCCTCTCCTATGGTAGTACCTACAGCCCCGGGTATCTATGATGTCAGCCTGACGGTGGGCAATGCTTTGGGCAGCAATACATCCACCAGAAAGAAGATTCTCATCGTGGCTAATGCCGATGCCGTTTCGTCCCTCAATTTCAATGGTACGGAGCGTCTGGCACTCACGTGTCCGTTTGATACTGAGTGTCAGGCTCTCACATTGGAGTGGTGGATGCGTCCTACGACACATCAGGGTAGCGTATGCTTCTCTTCAGCCTCTGCCCAGTTGTCCACATCCGTCTCCGTTCGTGGTGCCTTGAGCATCACATTGGGTGAAAAGACAGCCACCTCGCTGGAGGGTTACATTATCCCAGGCGAGTGGCATCATTATGCCATTGTCTACAATACCGGATCAGTGAAATTCTATCGGGATACCCAGCTGGTAAATTCCTCCAGCACCCGTTTGGCCACACGTATGCCTGCTCTCGGAGAGATTATCGTGGGAGCAGAGACAGACGGATTCAAGGGTCAGATGGATGAGGTTCGCCTGTGGAAGGCTGCGCTTACTGTGGATGCCATGGCCAAGTATGCCAATATTCCCATTTCTGATGTGGCGGCGGCCGAGGCCGATGAGAAACTGCTTCTCTATTACGATTTCAATCAGAATGGAGGCGATGTGAAGGATCGCTGCTCCGGAGCTCATGACGCTCGTCGAATAGGGTTTGGTCCAGATGGTGATGCTTGGGGTTCCGCAGAGGGAGTCTTTACACTTGATTTGGACTCGCCCACGTCGGGTGATTGCTCGGCCAAATACCTCACCAACTACAAGAACCCCTTTGTCACGGCTGTGGGAACCGTCAACTCCAACAACACCACTCGCTTTGTCAAACTGGCCATGAGCACCACACGTTCCCGCTGGAAGGATGCCAATGCTGTGGTATCGGGAGGTATCACCACGGGTGCACATATCGACACAGACCATCATGGGGATATTCAGTTTGAAACCACCTGGAGCGGATTTGCCAGCGAACTGAAGGATTACAGACTTTGGCAACCCGTTACCCTCCCTGCAGGCAAATACACCTTTGGTGTCACTTTCGGTGATGGTACCGATTACACCGACAGCCGCCTTGTGGTGTGTGCAGGAGGTACGATGGTGAGTGATGCTGCTTGTGCCGAGGAGGCAATTGCCTGGGTACCTCTTGGTACCGGTTCTGTGGAGTTCGAACTTGAGGAGGAGCAGCAGGTATCGTTGGGTATTATCGTCAACATGTCGGGCAAGTTGAGTTTCGGTATAAATGCATTCTATCTGGAAGGTCTTGCCACCGAATGGCTCACTCCTATTGATCCCACAGGTATCATATCTCCTGATGACACGGAATGGCATGCCCCATGGTCTGATAAGCGATATGATCTCAATGGTATCCGTGTTTCCGAAGGACATAGAGGAGTATCAGTATTCAAGGGCAGAAAGGTGTTGACCAGATAACGTCCCCGACGAGTTCTACAGAACTATAGTCACATAATATTACAGCGGCTGGTTTTTCCAAATGGAAATGACCGTCGCTGTAATTGTTTTCGTTAATCCCCGACCGCTCGCAACAGAGTTCCTCTCATTGTATATATACGCATGCGCGCGAGGACAGTTTTTCTGATGTAAATCAGCATGCAGGATACCAAAGCCTTTAAATGCATACCCATTTGTTTACCGTCATCTTTGTTTGACGCCATCCCGTATTCTCGGGCATCTCGATTGCATGAGAAGGGCAAGATTGGAAAGGGAGCTGGAAACCACAAACTTTAGGTGGCCTGCCAAGGTGTTTACGTTCTCCAAATCGTTACAGCGGATTTTCGTCCAAGTTTACCTGTCTTGGACGCAAACGTTTGTAGCCTTCCCCGCAAACGTTTGCAACCTCGCTCGCAAACGTTTGCAACCTCGCTCGCAAACGTTTGCGGGAAAAAGCTCATCCCGTTCGGGAATTC
>JBJEKL010000051.1:0-16596 GCA_051878615.1 Bacteroidaceae bacterium
GGGAAAATCGTGTCGGAAGACAGAAAAACCAGCTGCCCATTTACGAAGGAAAACAACATTGCCTGAAACAAGCCTGGTTTTTCAAACTTGATGGTGTTGCTCCATAAAGGTCGTTCCAGGAGACATTTTGTCTGAATCCCATCTGTCTCTCCAAACTATCAGAGTTGTTGCACATGCTTATTATATCCCCATGGTTTTTCTACTGAGCCTGTATTACAACTCTAAAAAAAATGATGTCGATTTTATTATCCATTGTTTTTTCGTAATTTTGTGGTGAGGTATAGATTGAATTGCAGATAGAATAAAGTTATATATATATTAAATACGGATTAATTATTTGTGAATATGAGGAGATTATTTTTCTTTGGGTGTTTTTTCTCTTTTGCTCTTCTGGCTTTGGCAGAGACGCATGTAGAGAAGTTGATTCGTGTACTCAATAATCCAAAATCCAAAAAGGTTTTTGTGGTAGCTCACAGAGGCGATTGGAGGAATGCTCCCGAGAATTCTCTTCAAGCCTTTCAAAACTGTATAGATATGGGTGTCGATATGATAGAACTTGATGTTCACATGTCCAAGGATAGTGTATTATTCCTTATGCATGATAATACAGTAGACCGTACTACAAATGGTCATGGAAAGGTGAGTGACCTTACTTCTGCAGAGCTGAAGAATCTTCGTCTCAAGGCAGGTCATGGCATAGTCACCAATCATCATATTCCTACCTTTGAGGAAGCCCTTATCCTTTGTAAAGGTAAGATTCTCATCAATGTAGATAAGGGATATGATTATTTTAAGGAGGTATATAGGATTATGGAGAAGACCGGTACCACGAATCAGGTGGTGATTAAGTCGGGAAAGCCCATTGAAAAAGTCTTGAAAGAGAATAGTGATGTTGTAAGAAAATCCATTTATATGCCTATTATTGGCTTAGAAAGTTCTAAGGCTGAAGCTGAGATTAACGATTTGTCATTGGTTAAACCTGTTGCCGTGGAATGTTGCTTTGGTAATGTCAATGATCAGGTTCTTCGTCTTATGAATCTTATTAAGGAGAATGGTAGCAAACTGTGGATTAATAGTTTGTGGCCGTCACTTAATGGTGGGCATGATGATGACAGGGCTGTAGAGGCAAACGAACCGGATGAAGCATGGGGCTGGATTCTTGAACAAGGTGCTTTGTTGATTCAGACAGATCGTCCTGCCCAACTTCTTCGTTATCTGAAGAAGCATAAACGCCATTGATTGCATACATTTTACGGGTATTCAGACAACCTGATAACGGTTTTCTGAGATTACTGTATGGTATCACTGTACAGCATCCTTGTATTATTAGATTTTCAAATATCTATTTAGACAGTAATTCTTGTAGTAATAAATAATGTGTAAAATGAAGAAATTTGCTTTAGTTTTTTGTGTCGCTTCTTTCTTCTTGTCTGCATGTCAGCAGGCGGATGAAGGTACGACGGTACTTTTAAAGGTTGCCGAGGGACAGAAATCCCCAAAGGTAATCCTCACATTGGCCGTAGGTGATACGCTCGCAGTTGCCGAAGGTTCAGTGAATGATGATGTTACAGAAAAGTCTGATGGCGTACATACAGACAATCGGGAGAATGATGGTTTTGTTACCTTTAAAATCCAGAATGCAGCCGACACAATTATTGGCATGTTCGAAATATCTGAAAGGTCATATTGGCCGGTTGTATTGGATGGCGAACCTTTGCAGATGGATCTCTCTAATGAGACTCCTGTCTTACTGAAAGGTTCGGTTCTTAATGAGAAACTCTTGGAAGCAAGATTAGGTTGCCAGGACTTTGATGATTCAAAGAAGCGTCTGGGGGACGAATATTTCCAAGTGACCAGTCAGTATGATGAGCAAATTCCAGATTCCGTTATCCAGACTTTCACGAAGAGGTACGAACAACTGTTGCAGGATGAACAGGATTTCTATAAGAAAACCATTGAGACCAATAAGGATAATGTTATACCAGTCTTCATGTTGTCTCGAGCCGGTTCAAGACTTACTACGGAATACATGGAAGAGGCTTTAGGCAGTTATATTTATAGTAACCATAGCGCTCTTGCTCATGTTCATACAGCTATTCAAGGTGAGAAGAACAAGTCTGTAGGGGCATCCTTGGTCGATTTTGAGATGAATGATATCAATGGTGAGGTTCGTCATTTAAGTGATTATGTAGGCCATGGAAAATACACATTGATTGATTTTTGGGCCAGTTGGTGTGGGCCTTGTCGTCAGGAGATGCCCAATGTAAAAGCATGTTACGAGGCGTATAAGGACAAAGGATTTCAGGTTGTTGGTATCTCATATGACTTCGAGCAACAGGCATGGGAGAAAGCTGTGAAGGATTTGGGTATCACCTGGCCTCAGTTGAGTGACTTGAAGGGATGGAACAACAAGTCAAGTAATCTCTATAATATTAAGTCCATTCCTGCTACCATATTATATGGTCCCGATGGCAAGGTGGTAGCTTCTAATCTGAGAGGCGTCAAACTTACTGAAAAACTGGAGGAATTGTTGAAGTAAAAATTGGAAAAAGGAGAAGGACTGTTTGGCTTGTCTGCAATGGCTGTCAGATAGTCCTTCTTTTTTTGCTATTAAAATCAGTTTATACAAGCAGTTCTTATATGGCACAAGTCTTTAGAAGCCTCAATCGGTCATTATGTTCTCCATTCCGTTTTGCCTGTCTGTGTGTCAATTATGACCGCTTCTTTGATGGTATACGGGCTGTGTTGAGAGGAGGCGGGAGGCAGGATGGCACGAACGATTAATGTTCCCCACTTCTAAATTCAGAAGGTGTCATTCCTGTGTGTGACTTGAAATATTTACAGAAGAAACTCTGATTCGGGAAATTCAGTTTGTAGGTGATTTCTTGTATCGTGAGACTTGAATATCCCAGTAATACTTTGGCTTCTGATACCACAAAGTGGTCTATCCAGTCTGATACTGTGCGTCCTGTTTGTTGTGTTACGATTGAACCAAGATACTTGGGAGTGATGTGCATCTGGTCAGAGTAGAAGGTCACTCTGCGTTGCTCTCTGAAATGCAGGCTTAACAGGGACATGAATTGTCGCACGTAATCCTGTTGACGGTAGTGGGCAGTGTGTTGAGTCGATTTGTTCAGATTGAGTCCGTTACAGAAGATGTTCAGGACATAAAACGCTAATGCTGATGCCTGTGCCTTGATGGCTTCATGATAGAAAAGACGGTCTTTGTTTGCTATGACAGCATCTTTAATATATCCTATCATTGTGTTCATCTTCTTTGTTTCATTTGGGCTCAATTTCAAACTGGAAAGCGCTTCAAGTTCTGTATAGTGCGGCAAAAGTTTTTGTAGGGATAGGCTGAGAGGGTTAGCAGGTTTTTCTGATGTGCATAGGACACTGTATTGGTCAAACTGTCCGTCTACAAATTCAAGTATACTGCCAGGTTTGTTTACGAAGACTGTGTTTGTCTGTATGTGGCATTCTATAGCATTGCATCGAATGGTTGCGTTCCCTTTTGTACAGAGGAATAGAATGGAGAAAGATGTGCGTATCGGACTTGAGATCATATCACGCTCAAACCATGAATCTGCCGCAGAGCTAATATTATGGGAAACGACCATGCTGTCATTATAGGTGGCAGTGTTTGGCATCTCACCTTCGTTTGCGTGGTACTTGTTGATAATGTCCTCAAGGGACATCTCTCTTATTTTAGATTGTTCTTGAACCATTTCGCCCTTATTTTTTTTGTTCGCATTGCAAAGTTAAGACAAATAGAACAATGTCACAAGTCTAAAAGAACATTTTCGTCTGGCCGGATTTTTTCAGAAGTGCATTTATTCTTTGCTTATGTGGAAAAATAAAGGACGTTTTTGTAGTATAGGTCAAGGCATGGCGTACATAATTTGAGGACTTGATGAATGATGCTCATCCTTAATAATACATGTTTTTCATGGTATTCGTTTCTTTGGGAAAAGTGAAAAATTGTAATTTCAATCATAATTCTTCCTGCTTGTTATCGTCAAGGCACGAGAATTTATTTAACTTTGCAGAAACATAAACAGTAATGCAATGACACACAGATTTGTATTTGCATGCAGTTTATTCTGCATGTTATTGTTATCTACTCCCGTCGAAGTAATCGGCGCAAGCAAGCAGGATGCTCATATATCTTATGTACTTAAGAATCTGTCCTTAAAAAAGGAACTCGTTTCCAAGTTCCGTCCGTTGCTGGTTCAGTATTATCAGGAGATAGAAAAAGTAAAGGCTCCACGTAAGGCATTGAAAGAGAAGTATCAAAAAGCAGAGGATGCGGGAAAACTTACAGCCCAGCAGTGTGATGAACTTTTTGCAGCCAAGCAGAAGCAGGAATCGGACGAATTGGAGGTTCGTACACGTTTCTATACCAAGTTTAAGACAGTTCTCACAACTCCTCAAGCGTATGAGGCCATAAAGTTGTGTAACGATAAGGTGAAATAAATCCTCCTGTTTTTCTCCTCGTATACTGTTGCTTGAGTAGACGGTGTATGGAGTGTATGATGGCAAGTATGCTGTTCAGGCATGTTCTTGCCAGAGGGTTATGTGTTGCATGAATTGTTGTAGATTCATCTTTTTTTGTAAGCAGACGATTCTGCTGATGGACATTCTGCTTACATGTATTTATTAAGGATAAAAGATTGTGATGCTTAAGGATATTACTATAATCAAGGATAAGGAATACTGGGGCGAACGCCCTCTTTATAGACTTCATGATGCCTGTCTTGAACATGTGACAATACATACAGGTGAGTCTGCCATCAAGGAGTCTGCCAACATAGATGCTTGTCATTGTACGTTTGATGGGAAATATGTCTTCTGGGAATGTCATGGGTTTCGGGTGAGCCAGTCTCTGTTCATGCCTGGATCTCGTAGTTCATTATGGTACAGCAACGATGTAGTCATGACAGACTGCCAGGTGGACGCGCCCAAGATGTTCCGTCGAATGAAGGGAATTACTATTGACCGTTGTTCCTTCTCTGACGCTCAGGAGACATTATGGGATTGTCAGGATGTAGTATTGAGGGACTCCCGTTTTGAGAATGCTGATTATCTGGGAGTGCACACCGATAACGTCTTGGCAGAAAATTACCATCAGGAAGGCAATTGTGCTTTTCAGTACAGCCAGGGTGTTACCATTCGAAATAGTGTGCTCAATAGTAAGGATGCCTTGTGGGACAGCCGTGATGTCACGGTGGAAGATAGTATCATCAATGGCGAATACCTTGCTTGGTATAGCCGAAACCTTCGTCTCATCCGTTGCCACATCACAGGCGAACAGCCTCTGTGCTATTGTGAAAATCTTTATATGGAGGATTGTACTATGGGTGAGGATGCCATCTTGGCCTTTGAATATAGTACCATACAGGCAACTTTGCGTGGCCATATTCCCAGCATCAAGAATCCTACCGGCGGATGTATTGTTATGGATAGTATAGGAGAACTGATTATAGATTCCAATCAGCGTAAACCAGCTGATTGTCGTGTTATCGTAGATGGAAAACAAATACAGTGATTCTCATATCGGGTTTCTGCTTACAGAGCAGGAAGGGTGTACCGGTAATTCTTCACCATTTGATGTTTTGGTACATCGCAGAGGTTCTGGATGTATGAAATGGGATGACGCTCCTGGAGTGGACTATCCTCTTTGGGTCGCAGATATGGATTTTCATATTGCGCCATGCATTCATGAAGCTTTGACTCAAAGACTTGAACATCGGGTCTTTGGCTATGCCGTTCCTACAACTTCTTATTACGATAGTATTATTCGCTGGCATGAAGGTCGACATGGTGTGCATTATGAGCGTCATTGGATGATTGTCGTTCCCGGAGTCGTGCCGGCCATTAGTGCCATCCTTAGAGCGTTGACCCAACCAGGAGATGGCGTTCTCGTGCTTTCTCCTGTGTACAATTGCTTTTACAGTAGCATTAGGAATTTGGAGTGTCGTGCGGAGGAAAGCCAGTTGCGAGAGTATGACGGACGATACGTCATTGATTTCGAGGATCTGGAACAGCGTGCGAGCAAACCTGATGTTCATGTAATGTTGCTTTGCTCTCCTCACAATCCTGTTGGGAGAATCTGGACACAGGAAGAGCTTGAACATGTATCTGATATTTGTCTGAAGCATAATGTTTTCCTCGTATCCGATGAGATTCATTGCGAACTGGTAATGCCAGGTCGAACATTCATTCCCCTGTACTCATTGCATCATCCTGTGCTCAGTCAGGCTTGTGTCTGTACAAGTGCCAGTAAGGCATTCAATATGGCAGGACTCCAGAATGCACAGATTGTGTGTGCCGATAATGATGCACGTATCCGTATCGCTCGTGCTGTAAACATACATGAGGTATGCGATGTGAATCCTTTTGGTATTGTTGCCACGGAGGCAGCTTATAACCATGGGGCAGCATGGCTTGAGGAACTTCGTGAATATCTGTATGGAAATTATGAAGTGTTATCCTCAATTCTTCGCAGTTCCTGTCCTTCCCTTCGCATTACGCCTCTTGAGGCTACATATCTTATGTGGGTGGATATCGGTTCCTTGCATATCGATGACGAGAAATTTTGTCAGTTGTTGGCCAAGCAGGAGAGTGTTCGACTTGCCCCCGGCTCTCATTACGGCAGGGGTGGTCAAGGCTTTGTCCGAATAAATCTGGCGACACAACGCCAACGTCTTGTCCAGGCTGCTAAGAGAATAGTACTGTTTGTAAATAGTCTGGCATGAAATATAAATATACCGGATACAAGGACACACTGCTCAATCGCATTCGAAATCACGAATCGATGACCGGCGGTCAGCAATATGCTTTGGCTGCCTTGCTTAGTGTTCCGGGCATGTTGGCCCAACTGGTTCATATTCTCATGCAATATATTGATGCCAGTATGGTAGGTAGCCTTGGCGCGTCTGCCAGTGCAAGTATTGGTATTGTAAGCACCACGTTATGGCTTTTTGGAAGTTTGTGCTCATCGGCAAGTGTCGGTTTCTATGTGCAGGTGGCTCATCGCATTGGCGCAGGTGAGATGGCTCAGGCTCGTCAAGTCTTGCGTCAAAGTTTTCTTTCGTGTCTCCTTTTTGCGGGCATACTGAGTGCTGTGGGGATTTCTATCAGTTCGCGCTTGCCGCATTGGTTAGGCGGGGGGGATGATATCTGTTATGATGCCTCTCTCTATTTCCTTATATTTAGTATTGGCATTCCCTTTGCACAATTGAACTCTTTGTGTAGCGGTATGCTTCGCTGTAGTGGTAATATGCATGTACCCAGTATGCTGAACATACTCATGTGTTTGCTGGATGTGGTTTTCAATTATTTCCTGATATTTCCCTCGCATGATTTGGGGTGGGTGAATATCCCGGGTGCCGGTCTTGGGGTTGTAGGTGCCGGCCTTGGTACGCTTTTGTCTTTTATCATCTGTTCTTTAATGATGTGCTGGTTTGTGTGTGTGCGCAGTAGAGAACTAAATCTTCGTCAGGACAGCGGAACATTTATTCCACAGGTTGACACGCTTTGTCGTGCAACTCGTATAGCACTTCCTTTGGCAGTAGAACATATTGTTCTGTGTGGCGCTCAGATTATTAGTACCATCATCGTCGCGCCATTGGGCACGATTGCCATTGCTGCAAATAGTTTTGGCATTACCATTGAAGCTCTGTGCTATATGCCTGGTTATGGTATTGCTGACGCGGCCACGGCACTTGTTGGCCAAAGTCTGGGTGCAGGCCGTATGCGATTGGCCCGAAGTTTTGGACGCATCACACTGTCTATGGGCGTTGTAGTAATGACGTTGATGGCAGTTGTAATGTATGTTTTCTCTCCAGCTCTGATGAGCGTGATGAGTCCTGACGAGTCTGTTTGTGAACTGACGGTAAGCATCCTGCGTATAGAAGCCTTTGCCGAACCAATGTTTGCTGCAAGTATCGTTTGTTATGGCATATTTGTCGGGGCAGGTGACACATTGATTCCCTGTAGTATGAATCTTGCCAGTATATGGGTCGTGCGCATCGTGCTTGCAGCCTTTCTCGCCGGCACATATGGGTTGCAGGGAGTTTGGGCTGCCATGGCTGTAGAACTCACTTTCCGCGGTTTGATATTCCTGATTCGTTTTCATTCAGATAACTGGATTAAGGACAGAAGGATTGTTTGACCGTCCTGTCCTTAATAATATATAGGCCTGAATTTATTTGGTGTTCCAAGAAAAATAGAAAGAAATTTTTGCTTGTTTGGCGAAATGTCGTAAATTTGCAGCCGATTTATGCCGCATAGGCTATAAAAGTGAGTCACGAGATGGCTTCGCCCTGCGGTCAAACCCCGTTTAATAATAAATAAATGTACGCAATTGTAGAGATTAACGGTCAGCAGTTTAAGGCTGAAGCTGGCAAGACGTTGTTCGTGCATCACATGACAACTGCCGAGGCTGGTCAGACTGTTGAGTTTGAGAAAGTGTTGTTGGTAGACAACGAAGGAAGTGTTACTGTAGGCACTCCTACTGTGGAGGGTGCAAAGGTGGTAGCAGAGGTAAAAACTGCTTTGGTGAAGGGAAACAAGGTTTTGGTGTTTCACAAGAAGCGTCGTAAAGGCTACCGTAAGTTGAACGGTCATCGTCAGCAGTTCACAGAGTTGGCTATCAAGGAGGTTATCGCTTAACAATTAAACTGAGGAGAAGAAGAAATGGCACATAAAAAAGGTGTCGGCAGTTCTAAGAACGGCCGTGAGTCAGCAGCACAAAGACTTGGTGTTAAGATATTTGGCGGCGAAAAGTGTATCGCTGGCAATGTGATTGTACGTCAGCGTGGTACTCGTCATTATCCTGGTCAGAATGTTGGCATGGGTAAGGATGATACCTTATATGCTTTGGTTGACGGAACAGTACAGTTCAAGAAGGGTCGCAGAGATCGTAGCACCGTGAGCGTAGTGCCCTCTGTTGAGGCATAAGTAATGCACATGGAAGGAATGTAATTCAACGCAAAAGAATATTGAGTAAATGGGCCGTATGTGGGGATACACATACGGCCCATTGTCGTTTCTTGCCAAACTTTTATTGACGCCTGACCATTTATGTCGCGAAATAGTCTTAATTTTGTATCTCTAAAGTGAAAGAAATACAACATAAAGATATGCTTACGCTAAAACTCATTACAGAAGATAAGGATCGCGTGATTCGCGGTCTCGAGAAAAAGCATTTCCCTCATGCCGCAGAAGCTGTTGAGGAAGTACTTAATGTAGACAAGGTTCGTCGTCAGACTCAGGCCGAACTTGATGCCAACTTGTCTCAAGCAAAGAAACTCGCGGCAGAGATTGGAAGTTTGATGAAGCAAGGCAAAAAGGAAGAGGCTGAGGATGTAAAGGCTAAGGTGGCTGCTTTGAAGGAGACCAATCGTCTGCTTGAAAACAAAAAGTCCGAGGCAGAGACACAAATGACGACATTGCTATGTGCCATACCTAACATTCCTTATGAGCAGGTGCCTGAAGGTTCATCTGCCGAGGACAACTGGGTCGTGAAGAGTTCCCTGAAGGAGTGTGTGGAGGGAAAGGATACCGTAGGTAACTGGGATGCCAATCCTGTGATTGAGAATGCACGTCTTCCTCATTGGGAACTGGCCAGGAAGTATAATCTGATAGATTTCGACCTGGGTGTCAAGATCACAGGCGCAGGTTTTCCTGTATATCGTGGTCTGGGTGCCAGGCTCCAGCGTGCTCTTATCAATTTCTTCCTTGACGAGGCTCGTGCTGCAGGTTATGAGGAAATCATGCCTCCCACAGTGGTGAATCAGGCTAGTGGATACGGGACAGGCCAGCTGCCTGACAAGGAAGGACAGATGTATCATTGCAATCTGGATGACCTCTATCTGATACCAACGGCAGAAGTACCTGTAACCAATATCTATCGGGATGTTATCATAGACGAGAAGGATTTGCCTATCAAAAATTGTGCTTATACTCAATGCTTCCGTCGTGAGGCCGGCAGTTATGGCAAGGATGTTCGCGGCCTCAATCGTCTTCATGAGTTCAGTAAGATAGAGATTGTACGTATTGACACACCGGAACACTCTGATGCTTCTCACCGGGAGATGCTTGCACATGTCGAGGGCTTGCTCCAGAAGTTGGAGCTCCCTTATCGCATATTGCGTCTCTGTGGTGGTGATATGAGTTTCACCAGCAGCATATGCTATGATTTTGAGGTGTATTCCGAGGCGCAGAAGCGTTGGCTTGAGGTGAGTTCCGTTAGTAACTTCGACACTTATCAGGCAAATCGCCTGAAATGTCGTGTCCGCCGTTCTGCAGACAAGAAGACAGAATTGGCCCATACGCTTAATGGTTCAGCCCTTGCCCTTCCTCGTATTGTCGCTGCTTTACTTGAAAACAATCAGACAGAAGAGGGTATTCGTATACCTAAGGCTTTGGTTCCTTATATGGGGTGTGAGATGATCAGGTAATATCTTAACAACAACCAACATCAACAGACATAGGCCAATGAACAGGATAGTAAGTAAGATACAGTTCTCTGAAAAGGTGTTCAAACTGGAGGTTGAGGCACCTCTGATTGCAAAGGCACGTAAGGCAGGACATTTTGTAATTGTACGTGTAGACGAAAAAGGCGAGCGTGTTCCTTTGACCATTGCTGCCAGTGATACTCAAAAGGGTACCATTACCTTGGTCATCCAGACGATAGGTGCCAGTACCAGCCAGTTGTGCTCTCTGAACGAAGGTGACTACATCGCAGATGTGGTAGGCCCTCTGGGTAAGGCAACTCATATTGAGAACTATGGCACGGTGCTTTGTGCCGGAGGTGGTGTCGGTACAGCCCCCATGTTGCCAATCATTCAGGCGCTCAAGGCTGCTGGTAATCGTGTGATTAGTGTGATCGCAGGTCGCAGCAAGGATTTGATCATTCTCGAGGAAGAGGTGCGTAAGAGTTCTGACGAGGTGATCATAATGACCGATGACGGATCTTACGGCAAGAAGGGCGTGGTAACCGTCGGCATGGAGGAGGTTATTCAGCGTGAGAAGGTGGATAAGTGTTTTGCCATTGGTCCTGCCATCATGATGAAGTTCTGTTGTCTGTTGACAAAGAAATACGAGATTCCTACTGACGTGTCCTTAAATACGATTATGGTGGATGGTACCGGTATGTGTGGCGCCTGTCGTATTAGTGTTGGTGGAAAGACAAAATTTGTATGTGTCGATGGTCCTGAATTTGATGGCCATCAGGTTGATTTCAATGAGATGCTTCAGCGTGGTGGTGCTTTCAGGCCTGAGGAGACAGAGGCCATGGAGGCATACCAAAAAGCCCTCGGAGGAAATGCCGCCTCTGAGGAGTCCTCTAATCCCAGCCAAAAGCCCTTGTCTGTGATTTCTGTCGACGTGGATCAGATGGATACCACGACACCCTTGGCAGAGTTGACAGATCGTTCCGCACCTTATCGTGAGGAATTACGTAGGAGTATGAAGGCAAAGGAACGCACACAGATTGCCCGTTGCCGGATGCCAGAGCTTGACCCCGTTTATCGTGCTACCACACGTGTTGGGGAGGTCAATAAGGGATTGACGGTCGAACAGGCCATGACAGAGGCCAAGAGATGTCTTGACTGTGCCACCCCAACGTGTATGAAGGGATGTCCTGTGAGCATCAATATTCCTTCTTTCATCAAGAATATCGAACGCGGAGAGTTTCTCAACGCTGCTCGCATACTGAAGAATACTTCGGCGCTTCCTGCTGTATGTGGTCGTGTCTGTCCTCAGGAGAAGCAGTGTGAGAGTCAGTGTATCCACCTGAAGATGAACGAGCCGGCAGTGGCTATCGGAAATCTGGAACGTTTTGCTGCTGACTTTGAGCGTGAGAGCGGTCGTATGGCTCTCCCGGAGGTTGCTGCAAGGAATGGCAAGAAGGTTGCTGTCATCGGTTCTGGTCCCAGTGGATTAAGTTTTGCTGGTGATATGGCAAGGGCTGGTTATGATGTGACCGTGTTCGAAGCCCTTCATGAGATAGGTGGCGTGCTAAAATACGGAATCCCCGAATTCCGTCTTCCCAATAAGATTGTGGATGTAGAGATTGACAATCTTGAGAAGATTGGTGTGAAATTCCAGAAGGATTGTGTAGTGGGTAAGACCATTACCGTCGAGCAACTTGAACAACAGGGTTTCTTGGGTATTTTTGTAGGTTCGGGTGCTGGGCTTCCTAATTTCATGGGCATTCCTGGTGAGAACTCCAATGGCGTGATGAGTTCGAATGAGTATCTCACTCGTGTAAATCTGATGAATGCCAGTGACGCTTCGTTTGCTACTCCTGTCAAGAAGGCTAAGAGTGTGATGGTTGTTGGTGGTGGCAATACAGCCATGGATAGTTGCCGTACAGCCAAGCGTTTAGGTGCAGAGCGCGTTTTTATTGCCTATCGCCGCAGTGAGGCAGAGATGCCCGCTCGACTTGAAGAAGTAAAGCACGCAAAGGAAGAGGGTATAGAATTCCTTACTTTACATAATCCTATAGAGTATCATGCCGATGAGAAAGGAAATGTGGCAGAGGTCGTTTTGCAGAAGATGGAACTGGGTGAGCCTGATGCATCGGGCCGCAGAAGCCCACAGCCTATTCCGGGTGCAACCGAAACCATTGCTATTGATCAGGCTATAGTGGCTGTCGGTGTTTCACCCAACCCCATCGTACCTACCTCAATTCAAGGATTGGAGTTGGGACGCAAGAACACGATTGTTGTTAACGAGGGTATGCAGACCAATATTCCCATGATATTTGCTGGAGGTGATATCGTACGAGGTGGAGCAACCGTTATCCTGGCCATGGGTGATGGACGACGTGCGGCAGCAGCAATGGATCAATATTTGACCGGAAAATGAAAGGTTTACAGACAGTTGCGCTCCTGGTGTGTAGCAACTTGTTTATGACGTTGGCTTGGTATGGCCATCTGAGATTACAGGGTGCGGGTGCCACAAAATCGTGGCCCCTTATTGCTGTAATTGTCTTCTCTTGGGGGATCGCATTCCTTGAATATTGTTTTCAAGTACCTGCCAATCGTATGGGATTTGTGACCAATGGCGGTCCTTTTACACTCATGCAATTGAAGATTATCCAAGAAGTTATTTCCCTGCTCGTTTTCTGTATCGTTGCAAATATCCTGTTTCAGGGACAGCAATTGCATTGGAATCATGTAGCGGCAATGATATGTCTTGTTTTGGCTGTATATTTTATCTTTAGGTAATCGAATGAATAAGTATCTGTGTGCAGTCTTTTTGGCGGTAGTTTGCACTCCCGTTTCTGCCCAAAGAGGGAAGGTCAGTGCAGAAGACCTGGATGCTCCTATCATGGAGGCTATCTCGTTGTATGATTTTACCAAGGCAGAGGAACTCCTGCAGCAGAAGATCGGTTTGCTTGAGAAGAAAAAAAAGTCAACCGAGTATGAGGACAGTCTGCTTGAGATTGTACAAAAGGGTAGTGTGAAGTTGTATGCCACCGAACGCGTCATTTTCATAGACAGTCTGGTTCTTCCCAAGTCAGCTCTTCTTGAGAATATATCTTTGGGAGCAGAAGGTGGCACGTTGGTTTCCTACGAACAATATTTCTCCAGGAAGGACACTCTGGGCTGCTCCGTGTTTGAGAATCAACTGAAGAACAAGATTATTTTCTCCGCACCCATTAAAGGCGGAATCTTAAAGCTTTTCGAGAGTGTCCGAAACGGTGACGAGTGGTCCAATCCTTCTCTTCTGCTTGGGCTTGATGACAATGAGGAGGACAATATGAACTGGCCTTTCATGCTATCTGACGGACAGACGCTTTATTTTTCTGCGTCGAACGAAGAGAGTATGGGTGGCTATGACATATATATGACACGCTATGATGTCGATGAACATAAGTATCTGTCTCCAGAGAATTTAGGTATGCCTTTCAATTCGCCTGCCAATGACTATTTGTTTGTCATCGATGAATTTAACAACTTGGGCTGGTTTGCTACTGACAGGAATCAACCTGCCGACTCTGTGTGCCTCTATACCTTTATACCCAATGATACCCGCAGGACTTATGAGGACGGGTCTGTAAGCAACGAACAGTTGAGGAGTTTTGCCCGTATTGGCAGCATTCGGGATACCTGGACAGACAAGAAACGTGTGCAGGAGGCGTATCAACGATTGCTGTCCCTCAAGGAAGAGAGTACCACTACAGAGCAAAAGGGCGATTTCTATTTTGTGGTCAATGACAGACATATTTGCCAGACATTGGCCGATTTCCGTAATGAGAAAGCGCGTGAGAAGATGGCTTGGCTACTGGAGTCAAGAAACGAATGTGAGAAAACCGCTGCCGAACTGCAGAAACTGCGTGATCAGTATGCCAATGCCAGCCGCTCCAGCAAAGTTACTTTGGCTCCGCAGATACGCATTCTGGAAGCCAAGTTGGAGCAGCAGAAAGCAGATCTCAGAGTACAGGAGAAGCAAATTCGTAGAATGGAACTAAATAACTAAATCTATATATTCACCATGAGACGTTTCGAGGAGTCAGAGTTTATTCTCAATCAGGATGGCAGTGTATTCCATTTACATCTGAAGCCAGGACAGATTGCCGATAAGGTTATACTTGTGGGCGATCCTGGACGTGTGGGACTTGTTGCTGCTCATTTCTCAGATATTGAAGTTAATGTGCAGAGTAGGGAATTCCATACGATAACTGGTATATATCAAGGTAAGAGAATCTCTGTAGTCAGCACAGGTATCGGTTGTGATAATATAGATATTGTTGTCAATGAACTTGATGCTCTGGTAAATATTGATTTTGATACTCGCATTGAGAAAGCCGAAAAGACTTCACTTGAGATTGTACGTATCGGAACTTGTGGTGGACTGCAACCGTATACCCCGGTAGGCACGTTCATCATAAGTGAGAAGAGTATAGGCTTTGATGGTTTGCTGAACTTCTATGCCGGACGCAATGAGGTGTGCAATCTCCTTATGGAGAAAGCGTTTACAGAGCATATGCATTGGAGCCCTCTTCTGTGTGCTCCTTATGTGATAGAGGCTGACGAGGAACTCACATCCCGTATTTCTGGCAGTGACATGGTACATGGAATCACTATAGCCTGTGGAGGCTTTTATGGTCCTCAGGGTCGTCAGCTTCGCATCCCGTTGGCTGATCCCGAACAGAATGCCAAGGTGGAGAGTTTTGAATATGCTGGTCTGCGAGTAACTAACTTCGAAATGGAGTCATCTGCTGTGGCAGGATTGAGCAGACTGCTCGGTCATCGGGCTACTACCTGTTGCATGGTTATTGCCAATCGTCTGGCGAAGGAGGCGTTCACAACTTATAAAAATACGATTGATAACCTGATCGTAGAGGTTCTTGATCGTATTTGATACGTGTTCCTGTGCCGTTTTTATAAAAAAGTGGTACATGCCGGATGGTTGTGAATCATGGAATTTTTTTGCTTGTCTGAAATTGGAGAAGGTATGTCAGGACTAAACTGTTGGCTGGCATTCTTTCTGCAATCTTATTGTGTTTATATGGCCATGCCTGTTGAATGATTGAAGAAGGCGTGCCACTTTGTCCGGGATCCATATTTGTGTCCAAGGTCTTTCCATATATACATCATGAACTGTTTGACCAAATAATGGATAAAATTTTTATTTATTCTTTGCTACAACATGATGCTGTTTTCTTAATAAATCGTAATTTTGTTGTGCAGTTTGCTTTGTATTGCAATTAAATAGTCAAAAACAGAAGGACAATGAGTAAGAAACAGAAACGTTATTTCCTGACAGAGGAAGAGATTCCGACACAGTGGTACAATATTCAGGCTGATATGCTGAACAAACCCATGCCACCTTTGAATCCTGCAACAAAGGTGCCACTCAAGGCAGAAGATCTCTTTCCCATTTTCGCAGAGGAACTTGCAAGACAAGAACTTGACCAGACTAATGCCTGGATTGATATTCCTGAGGAAGTGCGCGACATGTATAAGTATTATCGCTCCACTCCTCTGGTACGTGCCTATGGTTTGGAAGAGGCTTTGGGTACACCTGCTCATATTTACTTCAAGAATGAAAGCGTGAGTCCTGTGGGTTCTCATAAACTGAATTCCGCTCTTGCTCAGGCTTATTATTGCAAGAAGCAGGGGGTGACCAATGTTACCACCGAGACAGGTGCAGGCCAATGGGGTGCCGCTCTCAGTTATGCTGCTAAGGTGTTCGGTTTGGAGGCTGCTGTTTATCATGTGAAGATCTCCTATAATCAGAAACCATATCGTCGAAGTATTATGCAGACCTATGGTGCCCAGGTTACACCATCTCCCTCCATGTCAACCCGGGCGGGTAAGGATATCCTTACTAAGGATCCCAACAATCAAGGTTCACTTGGTACGGCCATATCAGAGGCTATTGAACTGGCCATGAATACTCCCAACTGCAAATATACGCTCGGTTCGGTTTTGAGTCATGTGACATTGCACCAGACCATTATAGGACTGGAGGCGGAAAAGCAGATGCAGAAAGCCGGCGAATATCCCGATATCGTGATAGGATGCTTCGGTGGCGGGTCTAATTTTGGCGGTATATCTTTCCCCTTCATGCGTC
>JBJEKL010000052.1:0-15119 GCA_051878615.1 Bacteroidaceae bacterium
TAACTCTCGTTATTGGGACATAAGAAGGGAACTACAAAACCAAAGCATCATTGACATTAAGTATTGGTATTTATCGGTTAAACTTGAATACTGATAATCTGATCTTCCACGTAAAAAAGCAATGAGGCCTCGTCTCACGACGGGACCTCACTTAATTGATACTAGTTTCTAAGGTAAAAAGATTGTTTGTCAGAATAACTGGTGCAAAGTAAGATAATTATTGCAACGTGACAAAATGTTTTGCCATGTTTTATAACACATTTTAATAATTACTCTTCTTTTTTGCTTATTTAAGAGCCCGATATGCAATAATGTGCTAATTTTGTGTCAAATTAGTATTGATAAATCGGGTATCCCATGGCAGAAACAATTATCAAAGAAAAGGATGAAGAGAGGAGAAGTCTGAACTTCATCGAACAGAAGGTTGAAAATGATTTGGCAGAAGGTAAGAATGGCGGTCGCATACAGACCCGTTTTCCACCAGAACCCAATGGATATCTACACATAGGTCATGCCAAGGCTATTGCTCTTGATTTCGGCATAGCGAAACGGTATGGCGGCACATGCAACCTCCGCTTTGATGACACAAACCCTGTGAAGGAGGATACTGAGTACATTGACAGTATAGAAAATGACATACGGTGGCTGGGGTTCCAGTGGGATCATGTCTATTACGCAAGTGATTATTTCCAGGAATTGTGGGATTTTGCTGTTTGGCTCATCAGGCAGGGACGGGCGTATGTGGACGAGCAGAGCGCGGAGGTGATAGCCCAGCAGAAGGGAACCACCACCCAGGCAGGTATCAACAGCCCATTCCGTGACAGACCCGTGGAGGAGAGCCTACGATTGTTTGAGTTTATGAACAGTGGTCAGGCCACACCGGGCACTTTGGTGCTACGTGCCAAGATTGATATGGCTCATCCCAACATGCTTTTCCGTGACCCGCTGTTATACAGGGTAATGAATATTCCTCACCTGCGTACAGGCAACCGGTGGAATGCCTATCCCATGTATGACTTCACGCATGGGCAGAGTGACTATCTCGAGGGTGTGACACACAGCCTGTGTACTTTGGAGTTTGTGGAGCATCGTCCTCTGTATGACCTGTTTGTCACATGGATGAAGGAGTACAAGGGCGAGACAGACAATATCGAGGACAACCGTCCCCGACAGACTGAGTTCAACAAACTGAATCTTTCCTATACGCTCATGAGTAAGCGTAATCTGCTGGCTTTGGTCAAGGAGGGACTGGTGAACGGATGGGATGATCCACGCATGCCCACTATCTGCGGATACCGCAGGCGTGGATATAGTCCGGAGAGTATTGTGAAGTTTATCGACAAGATAGGCTATACGACTTATGATGCACTCAACGAGGTTGCCCTCATGGAGAGTGCCGTACGCGAGGATCTGAACAGCCGGGCCATAAGGGTGAGTGCAGTTCTCAATCCCGTGAAGGTGGTAATCACCAACTATCCGGAGGGACAGACCGAGATGCTCACTGCCATCAACAATCCTGAGAACGAAGCCGATGGTACTCATGAAGTGGCATTTGGCCGTGAAATATGGATTGAGCGTGACGACTTTATGGATGTTCCCGAAAAGAAGTTCATGCGCATGGCTCCCGGTAAGGAGGTGCGCTTGAAGAATGCATACATCGTGGAATGTACGGGTTGCAAAAAGGATGAGAGCGGACGGGTGACAGAAATCTATTGCACATATGATCCTGAGAGCCGAAGTGGAATGCCTGGAGCAGACAGGAAGATTAAGGGCAAGACACTTCATTGGGTAAGTTGTGCTCACGCTCTAAAGGCAGAAGTCCGGCTTTATGACCGTTTGTGGAAGGTGGAGAATCCGCGTGACGAAATGGCAGCCATACGTGATGCTCAGGATTGTGATGCCGTGACTGCCATGAAGCAGATTATCAATCCCGATAGTCTGCATGTACTTACGGAGTGCTACGTCGAGGAGTTTGCCGGGACAATGCAACCTATGAGCTATCTTCAGTTCCAGCGTATAGGCTACTTCAATGTAGATACAGACAGTACACCCGAGCACTTGGTGTTCAACAAGACCGTGGGTCTGAAGGACACATATGCCAAGGCAAACCGATAGATAATGTCAGGAGAAGAGGAGAACGAGGAGTATTTCCGAACCCCGGAATTCAGAAAGGCGCTGGCAAGATACGAAGATGCTATGCGACAGGGAGAACCTGTCTATATGGAGGCCGATGAACTGACTGACATAGCAGAGTATTACATGACCAAGGAGCGCGAACAGGATGCCGACAAGGTCATTGATCTGGCATTGGCCTTGCATCCCGGCAGTGTAGATCCGCAGGTCTTTCTGGCTCGACGTCAACTCTTTGTCGGCAACATCCGTGAGGCGTGGCAGATAAGCCGTGCCATCGTAGATCAAGAGGATTTGGAGGTAAAGTACCTCAATGCAGAAATCCTGATCAAAGAAGGACGAAGCCGTGAGGCTGTGGCACACTTGTTGGGCGTATGGCGTAATCTGGAGGACGACAGGGCTCAGTTCCTATATGATTCGGCAGGAATTTTCATGGATTATAACCTGTGGGAATACAGCATGATGTGGGTAAACAGATTAGAGAGACTTTACCCGAAGTTTCCCAAGACCAAGCGCATGAAAACTGAGTTGATGGTTTGCATGGGCAGATATGATCAGGCCATACCCTTGCTCAATGAGATACTTGATGATAACCCCTACGACCAGGAGGCATGGAATCTGCTGGCAGAGTCTCAAGGGGCTTCCGAGCTGTTTGCCGAGGCTGTTGACTCTGCTGAATATGTCTTGGCTATTGATAAGGATAATCAGAGAGCAATAGTAACCAAAGCCAGTTGCCTGTTTCATATGAACCAGCCTCAGGAAGCACATCTTCTCTATCAGAAATATCTTGCGAATACTCCCGACGACACCAATGTGCTGTATCTCGATGCTGTCTGCCTGGCTTCCATAGAACAGTACGACGAGGCTCTAAGGGCTGTGACACGTGCACTGGAAATGTGTTCGGATGATACACCCCAGTATGTGCATATACTGCTTGAGAAGGCTTATGTGGAAAGCAAACTTCATCATGCCGAGCAGGCTGTGGAGACAATTGCCCTGGCTGAGAGCATGCATGTGGAGGACATAGACTGTGAATATAGTTTGCTCAAGGGACAGATCCTGTTGGAAAACGGGAAGGAGGATGAGGCTGTGAAGTGTTTCGTGGAGGCTCTGCGTGTAAGTCCGGACAAGCGTAACACCCTCATGCTGATAGCCATTGCTCATGGGGATTGCGAACATTATGCAGAGGCTGTGGAGATGATGCACACCATCATGCACTCATTCCCTGCCGATGATGCTCCCTCTCCTGTTCCCTATCTGGCATACTATTATTATATGATGAATGATGCCCCCTCATGCCTGACTTTCCTGAAGCAGGCTGTTCAGGTGGACAGGCAGACTACCGAGCACCTGTTCAGTCCGCTATATCCTGGTGTCACTCCCGATGAGTATTATCTGTATATATTTAGAAATTTCTATGGCAGCTTCCCCAGTGCAGAGGACATGTAGGTCATGCATGCACATGTGAGGCAATCCCTTCTTATCCTTTAGTCATAACGAGCCGGTTCTTACTCCCTGTTTGACCATCATGAGCGGCTTGTCTGCAGACCGGACTTACTTAATGTCATATCCACGAAGCGTGCTTTGGCATTAGGACGGTTCTCAGTGAGTATTCTCTTGATACGTGCGGCTGCTTCGGGATCCTTTGCCATCATGTACAGATAGCCGCCTCCGCCAGCCCCTGGCAGTTTGTATCCTGTGCAAAGGTCATCAATGAGACTGGTGATGGCGCGTACACATTCGGGGTTGGTGCCGCTGTCCAGCATCTGATTCTGGTGCCATGTACGGCGCACCAGTTGTCCCACACGTTCGTAGTTGCATTGCTGGAATGCCTCATAGACGTCCAGGGCGTGCTCTTTCATCTCGGCCAGGAGATTCATGTGATGAGTATCGAGGAGGAACATCGACCGCACTATCTCGGCCAGAATCTTCTTTGCTGTGCGGGTAATACCTGTGTAATAGAGCAGGTGGCATCCTTTGTATTGCGGATCGGTGTAGAGCGAATCATTGAGCCAACGAACCTCTGGAGTCTGTGCAAATCCTGTACCTGTCATCAGCAACTTCACTCCTGGCAGCACTCCACCATATTGGTCCTGCCATCCTCCGCCTGTGGTAAGCAGCTGTTCAAGTATCAGCGTGCGGTTGGAGATTTCACATTTGTCCCAATGCAGACCGCAGAAGTCGCTCAGCGCACCCAATACTGTGGCTGCCAGAATGCTGCTGGTACCCAGACCGCTCCCTGCAGGGATGGCGCTAAGGAGAGTCAGCTCAATGCCACAGCCAAAATCCTGCAGTTGTTCCCGGAGCGTGCCGAACGTGGCAGAGCAGAATTCGGGGTGGAAGCCTGCCAAGGCCAAGGCTGCTTTGGGAATGGAGAAGGGTGAGCCCACCATAGCGTAACGTTGCAGCTGTTCGTAGTCCGCTATATGCTCTTCTGCACCCAAGTCGATGCTACGCAGTGTAATCTCATATTTCTCAGATGGCTTGATATATACTTGCAGGGGTGGCTGTCCATTGAGTTCGATGGCAATATTCACCACATTACCGCCGTTTATCAGGCAATAGGGAGGGGTGTCCGTCCATCCTCCTGCCAGATCAATGCGTACAGGGCTTCTTCCCCACACAATCTGGTCGGATTGTACATCCATCCTGGGCATCTGTTTTTCTTTCCGGGCCAGGCTTACCAGTCCCTCCCTCAACAGGCCGAAGGCCATCTGCTCATGCTGTATGTCCTCTTCCCCTCGGAGTGTGAGCACACGATGCCGAAACATCTGGTCGCTGATGCGTGTCAGCAGGGGCACATCTTCGCGTGGCACTTCGGGCAAGGGGAGTTTATGCCTGACAAACTCGTGAGCCATGTCATCCAGATTGGTCTGGTAGAATACACTATGCCTGTGATTGGCGGACAGCATGGCAAGGTTGCCTTTCCTGTATTCCTCACGTTGTCTCTGCAGGCGTATCAGATTGGCATGGTCAGACAGTTCGTCGGCACTTGTCTTGGGTAATCTTCGCCATAGGTTACGTGCCTCGGCATCATCTGTATCGTTTATCATCCAATTCAGCAGACGTCCCAGTTCCTCCTTGTCCTGGCTGATGGGGAAGATGCGTGCAGCCTGCAAGTCGCTCTGTGGCTGTATTTCTTCCATGTCAAGGCCTCTTTGCATGGCCCATTCTCTTACGCTTATTCCCAGATAGGTCACCTCGGGTGAAGTAACATCTCCACGGAAGGCATCGTTCATCCCATAGGGGCGGAGGGCGAAGGCATGGGGTAGGGGGGTGTCTGTGGGAACCATGTCTATGCATACTCCCTTGGGAACCTCCAGGGCCCAGTCATTCCTGGGTACGCCCGTGATGATGTTGTTACCATGCAGGTGCCAGTACTCTCCCACGCATGAATTCTCTATCCATGTATTGCCGTTCTCTTCCGTGAGTCTGGCTTTGCAGTCGGCGTTCTGTATGAAGATCGAGGGATGGGGCTTGACTCCCAGGTGTATGATTCTCCGCTGGTCATACACAAGATTCTGAATGCTGAGTGTGCTACTGAGCATTTCGCGACTGGTGCCATAGTGATAGAACTCTCCATCTTGCAGAGGCAGGATGGCGGTGGTGAGTCCGCTCAGGAGACTGTCGGGCCGGGACGGATTCTCACCCAGGGCACAGCCAAAGTCGCTGTAAAGGTCGTAATAAGAGATTTCGTGCCCTTCCCTATGGCACTTTTCCGTCAGCCGTATAATGGCGCGGTCGCTCAGGAGCCAGATGCCGATGTCCATCAGGAAGAGATGGGAATGCATCAGTTGTCCCAGTCGTTCCACACTGGGTTTCTGCAACATGAAGTCCAACTGGTTGGGCGTTTCTCGTCTTGAGAGGAACACACCATGATTCTTGGCCAAAGAGGCATCGACCCACATACCATAGCACACAACGTCGGCCTGTGGTATGTTCTGCAGTTTGCCAGCACGTATATATACATCTCCGCTTGCTATCAGCGTGTGAAGTCCTTCGGGTGCGGCATCCATGATACGCTCGTATAGTGGGAGTTGCAGGTCGAGCAGGTTCTGGGAGATTCTCTGTCCTCTGCTCCACCTGAAGACGGGAACTGGCGTGAGTATCTTGCCGCTGGGTGCATAGGCAGGCAGACGTCTGCTTTGTCCACCGGCATGGAGCAGGATCCGCTTTTCCTTAGGGAGCCATTCCTGAAGTGTGCCTGTGTTGCCTTCGGCGTGCCGACATGCCTCCAGCAACCATGCACTCCCGCCTCCGCTACCCAGTTTCTTCCCTATGGGATCACTTGTGCAGAAGTATTCGTCGTGAGATACACCTTCAATCTCATGAAAGCAGTTGACCAGATTGGGTGGTAGGGAAAGAAGTTTCTTCGTCATGTCGTATCTTTGTCTTGGTGCCTGGATGCACACAGCCCGCCGCTCTTGTGTTTGAAGGGCAACGGGCTGCGATGCCCAGTGTGATAGGTTGTTTATGTTTCTCCTGTATGTCAGAGGTTATGTCTGGGCCTGTTCCTTGTGGTTGATGCAGATTCCCTGCAGGTACCATTGGTAGAGCCTGTGTATGCCCTCGTCAATCTCGATGGCGTGATGCCAGCCCAGACGATGCAGTTTGCTTACGTCGGTCATCTTGAGCATTGTCCCGTCAGGCTTCGTCTTATCCCAGCACAGGTCGCCGAGGAAGCCTATCTCTGCCACAATCTTTTCGGCACACTCTCTGATGCTCAGCTGTTTGCCGGTGCCCACGTTGATGTGGCAGTTGCGTATCTCACGTATACCATCGTGGTTGACTTTCATCTCCGTGTTCTCCACCACATCCTTGAAGTCAACGTTCAGCAGACAATGCACGCTGGCATCTGCCATCTCTTCACTCCAGAGGAATTCCCTCATGGGGGAGCCTGTTCCCCACAGGGTGACGCGTCCCTTCTCTATACCATATGAGGCCAGTACCATGAGGATGTCCTGCTCGCTTGATGAGGCATCCACGCGCAGGCCGGTTTGTTTCATGGTCACGGGTCTCAGGCCAATATCCTTGCGTACCGCACCCCAGTCACCCTCGCTCAGGCACTTCGACAGGTGAATCTTGCGTATCATTGCAGGCAGGACGTGGCTGTTCTCCAGATGGAAGTTGTCATTCGGACCATACAGGTTGGTGGGCATTACAGCAATATAGTTGGTGCCATACTGCAGGTTGAACGACTCGCACATCTTGAGGCCCGCGATCTTTGCGATGGCATAGGGTTCGTTGGTGTACTCCAGGGCACTGGTCAGCAGGCAGTCTTCGGGCATGGGTTGGGGAGCCTCTCCCGGATAGATGCATGTGCTTCCCAGGAAAAGGAGTTTCTCCACTCCGTGCTTCCAGCTTTCCCCTATTACGTTCTGTTGTATTTGCAGGTTCTGGTAGATGAAGTCTGCCCTGTATTGCAGGTTGGCCATGATGCCTCCCACATGTGCGGCGGCCAGTACTACGGCCTGTGGTCTCTCCTTGTCAAAGAAGTCCTTCACGGCCACGGGATCCAGCAGGTCCAGTTCCTTGTGGCTGCGTCCTATCAGACGGTCGTATCCTCTCTGCTTAAGATTGTTCCATATGGCAGAACCTACCAGGCCGTTGTGTCCTGCAACGAATATCCTGGCACTCTTGTCTAACATCTCTTATCTCTCCTTCGTTTACTTGACGAGACCCTTTTCGAGGTATTCTGCCAGGTTGACGCGCATTACCTGTGCAACATGCTCGGCAGCCACCTGCTCCATGTCATGCTTGACCATGATGGCCACCAGTTGCTCAAAGGTGGTCTTCTTCATGGGATCCCAACCCAGCTGGTTCTTGGCCTTGGTGGGGTCACCCCACAGGTTGACCACATCTGTGGGACGATAGAAATCCTCGCTTACCTCCACGAGTACCCGTCCCGTGGCTTTGTCTATGCCTTTCTCGTCCAGTCCCTCTCCCTGGAACTCCAGTTCTATGCCGGCATGCTTGAAGGCATAATAGCAGAACTCTCTCACGCTGTGTTGCACGCCTGTGGCTATCACGAAGTCCTCTGGCTTGTCCTGTTGCAGGATGAGCCACATGCATTCCACATAGTCCTTGGCGTACCCCCAGTCGCGCAGTGAGGAGAGGTTGCCCAGATAGAGCTTGTCCTGTTTGCCCTGTGCGATACGTGCGGCGGCCAGGGTGATTTTGCGGGTGACGAATGTCTCGCCTCGCCGCTCGCTCTCGTGGTTGAACAGAATACCTGAGCAGCAGAACATTCCGTAGGCATCACGGTACTCCTTCACAATCCAGTATCCGTAGAGCTTGGCTACGGCATAGGGACTGTATGGGTGAAATGGGGTATTCTCATTCTGTGGCACTTCCTCCACCTTGCCATACAGTTCGCTGGTGGATGCCTGATAGATGCGGCAACTGTCCTCCAGATGGTTCGTGCGTACGGCTTCCAATATGCGGAGCACGCCCACCGCGTCAACGTCTGCAGTAAACTCCGGTGCGTCAAAACTTACCTGAACGTGGCTTTGGGCAGCCAGGTTGTATATCTCTGTGGGCATTACCTTTCCTACCAGCTTGACCAGTGACATAGAGTCACTCATGTCGGCATAATGGAGGTGGAAGTGCGGCTTTCCCTCCAGGTGTGCAATTCGTTGGCGGAAGTCAACCGACGAGCGGCGTATGATACCGTGCACCTCATAACCTTTTTCCAGGAGCAGTTCGCTCAGGTAAGAGCCATCCTGGCCTGTCACTCCTGTGATGAGAGCTGTTTTCTTCTTTTCCATTTATCTTGTGTGTGAATGTATTGCTTATTCGTTGCAGAAATCACGTATGCGTTGTTCCTCACTGAGTTTGCACACCAGCAGGTTCTCGTCCCGCTCTGCCACGATATAGCCCTCGAGTCCCTGTATCACCACTCTCTTGCCATGTGGGACATGAACGATACATCCCGAGGACTCGTGGAGATGTACGGAGGAGCCTATCGTGACATTGCCATGCATGTCCCGATGACTGTTTGCAAGCAGGGATCCCCATGTACCCAGGTCGCTCCATCCGAATTGTGCCGGACATACGAATATCTCCTCGGCTTTCTCCAGGATGGCATAGTCAACAGAGATGTTCTCGCATTTGGGGAACGCCTCGTCGATGGCCGCCTGTTCCTGGGCCGTACCATATACAGGCAGGAGTTCCTCGAAGATTTGTGAGATGGACGGCTGGTATACGCGGAAGGCATTGATAATGGTGCTCACGTTCCATATGAAGATGCCCGAGTTCCAGTAGAAGTTGCCTTGGGCAATATACTTCTGGGCTGTGTCCATGTCGGGTTTCTCGCGGAAGGAGTCCACCCTGTACATCTCCTTGTTGCGGGCAGAGGGCACAGAGAGGTCGGCCTGTATGTATCCGTAGCCTGTCTCCGGGCGGTCGGGTTTCATGCCGAGGGTCACGATGGCATCGGTCTCGGCCACAAACCGCAGGCTGGATGTGATTACCCTGCGGAACTCCACGGGGTTGGTCACCAGATGGTCGCTGGGTGAGACCACGATGTTCGCTTTGGGGTTCATGGCCTTGATGTGCCAGGATACGTATGCGATACAGGGAGCTGTGTTTCTGCGGCATGGCTCACACAGGATGTTCTCCTCTGAGATTTCAGGCAGTTGGCTATGCACAAGCGGGGCATATTCCTTGCTTGTCGCTACCCACACGTTCTTCGGGTCCACGACACCCTCGAACCGGTCAAATGTGAGTTGGAGTAACGTCCGGCCACAGCCCAGCACGTCAACAAACTGCTTGGGTGTGTCATTGGTACTCAAAGGCCAGAAACGGCTTCCGACTCCTCCGGCCATGATGACCAGATGGTTGTTATATTCCATGCTTTTTCTTTTAGACAGATGAATCACTTACTACAATAATGCAAAAGTATGAAAAATAAATCTAAAAAAGCTGATGTTTGTTTACATTTCTGTCACTTTCCGTGAATGGTGGCGGGGGTAGGGTGCCGGCATCCTGTCCTGTCCTCTGCCGAGGGGGTTGCCTGCAGAGAGCGGCCGACGACCGTTGTCGGCCGTAAATGCAATCCCCCGGGGATGTCCTCTCCGGGGGATTGCAGGTGTCTCGTGTCTAAGGTAGGGGCGGACGGCCGGCGGTCATAGTCTTATGCTGAGCATGACACCGTTCCACCTCCGCACGTCGGTGGAGAGAGGTTTCCCGGGTGTGAAATCCACCTGGGTATCCGCTTCGCCCAGCAGGTCCCGTGCACGCACGTTGGCTTGCCCCTCGACGCCCATGAACCGGAAGAACTCCAGAGGGAGGTTGACGCTTACATGTGCCTCCTGCTCATCGAAGTTGGCTATGACCAGCAACACCTCATGTTCCAATTGGCGTGCAAAGACATATTGGCGGTGCAGATGCGGGTTGGCGTACATGAGGTCATAGAAACGTCCTGCACGCAGGACTGGCATGCTCTCGCGCAGGGCAAGTACTCTGGCATAGAATTCCCTGAGCCGCTTCTCGTCACCGGTAAGCTTCTTTCCGCTGAACGTCCCTCCGTCTCTCCATCGGCTGATGGTGTCTATGGTCCAATAGTCGTAGATGGTGGTACGTCCGTCGCACCCGCTGTAGCCCTCGGCATCCATACCCCTTTCACCCAGTTCCTGTCCGAAGTATATCATCATGGGACAGTTGTCCATCAATGCACTTACCAGCAGGGGTGCGCGTCCGCGCCGTGCGTCCCCTGCAAAGAATTCGCTTGCCAGTCGCTGCTCATCGTGGTTCTCCAGGAAGTGCAGCATGTGTGACCTGATGTCGTCCACCTGCTGCCAGCATCTTGTCAGGCATTGTGCCGAGGCTTCGTGGCGTGTCACGGCACGGAGAGCGTCATAGAGGCCCACCTTGTCGTACAGGTAGTCGAAGCCTCCGCGATGCACGTAGTCGCGGTAGAGGGCGGGGTTGTACACCTCGGCAATGAAGAGGATGTCGGGGTGGGACTCCTTCACTTTGCCGATAGCCCATTCCCAGAATTCCACAGGCACCATCTCGGCCATGTCGCAGCGGAAGGCGTCTATTCCCTTGGCTGCCCAGAAGAGCAGGATGTCCAGCATCTTCTCCCATGTAGAGGGGCGGGGTGAGAAGTGGTGCCGGCCTCCGTCGCGGTAGTCGATGCCATAGTTCAGCTTCACGGTCTCGTACCAGTCGTTCGCACCGGGCCATGCCGAGAAGCAGTCGTTGCCGGTCACACGTGCGGGCATCTCGCTGTACGGAGCCTTGCTGCCTGTGATGTTGTCCAGATGCAGGGGCTCACCGGGGAGATAGTAGAAGTTGTTCTGCGGAGAGAAGGCCTGTCCCGTGTCGTCTCCTTCGCCCAGGTCTTCAGTTCCCCCGGGGGCTGCGTCGGAGTGATACTGGCGTGCCACATGATTGGGTACGAAGTCCATGATGAAGCCCAGGCCGGCCTTGTGTGTGCGTCGGATGAGGCTTTCCAGTTCCTTCATGCGCTGGGGCACGCTGGTGGCCAGGTCGGGGTCCACGTCATAATAGTCCTTGATGGCGTAGGGGCTGCCGGCCTTGCCCTTTACCACCCGAGGGCTGTCGGTTCCGATGCCCCAGGCCGAATAGTCGGTCTGTGTGGCATGCTCTATCAGTCCGGTAAACCATACATGCGTGGCTCCCAGCGAGCGTATCTCGCAGAGTGCCTTCTCGCTGAAGTGGGCCAGTGTGCCGCATCCGTTCTCTTCCTTGGTCCCGCCTGGAATCCTGGCTGTAAGGTCATTCCCGAAGAGACGGGTCAGTACCTGGTATATGGTCATGCTCAGATACCCTTGACGGTGACAGCCTCGTTGCCTTTGGCAATCTTGGCGATCATTCCCTGCAGTGCCTTACCGGGACCGCACTCTGTGAACTCTGTGGCTCCGGCCTCGATCATGTTGGTCACCTCCTGTGTCCACCTTACGCTTGCCGTAAGCTGTGCCATCAGGTTTTGCTTGATTTCGGCGGCATCGGTGTGGGCCTTTGCGTCCACGTTCTGATAGATGGGGCAGCGGGGAGTCTTGAACTCCACTTCCTCGATGGCCTTCTGCAGTTCTTCGGCGGCAGGCTGCATGAGGGGGCTGTGGAATGCTCCACCCACGGGGAGCACCAGTGCGCGCTTGGCACCGGCGGCCTTCAGCTTCTCGCATGCCGCATTTACCGTCTCCACGTTGCCGCTGATTACCAGTTGTCCGGGGCAGTTGTAGTTGGCGGGAACCACCACACCGTTCCCTTCTGCCGACACTTCGGTGCAGATGGCCTCTGTGGTGTCGTCGGGCAGGGCGATGATGGCAGCCATGGTACCGGGAGCCACCTCACATGCCTTCTGCATGGCCAGTGCACGTGCATGCACCAGACGGAGTCCGTCCTCGAAGCTGAGGGCGCCTGCTGCCACGAGTGCGCTGAACTCTCCCAGGGAGTGTCCTCCCACCATGTCGGGCTGGAATTCGTCGCCCAGGCAGATGGCGCTGATGACGCTGTGCAGGAATACGGCAGGCTGGGTCACACGGGTCTGCTTCAGTTCCTCGTCCGTGCCTGCGAACATGATATCTGTAATGCGGAAGCCCAATATCTCGTTAGCCTTCTCAAACAGCTCCTTGGCTGTCTCGTTGTTCTCATACATGTCTTTGCCCATTCCGCTGAATTGGGCACCCTGACCAGGGAATACAAATGCTTTCATATAGTTAATGTTAATATAACGGTTCTTTCGATTCCAGCTGCAAAGTTACACACTTTCCCGCTAATGGAGAAGCAACTGTGGGAAAATGGACACTCCGAACCCCCTAAAACTTTCTGTCTTGCAGTGCGGGGGGATGGCTGCCGACGGGATATGGTCCGACGGGCCTCGTGCACTTTCTCTCTGGCTTTGTTCCTCTTTTTTACCGAAAGTCCTTATCTTTGCATGACAGACCGACCGATTATACTAATCTATCAAACCGTCATCGTTATATGAAGACAACCCGTATCTGTGCATGCCTTGTCATGCTTTGCATCCTGTGTTCCCAACTGCCGGTCCTGGCAGGGAACCGTCCCAACGGCGAGGACTATGCGGCCCCCGACGGCTCGCTGGTCACCCATGCTGCCCTGAAGGAGTTCCCCATGGAGGGCGAGCCCAACTTCATGGTCACGGTCAACGGCAAGGCGGTGGGACTGTACAATGACCGCAGCCATTGGGGCGGGCTGGTCGAGTTCGGCAGCTTTGAATTCCTCAACGGCAAGGAGATTACCATACGCATCACCTATGCCAAGGGGCTGAAGAGCTTCGAAGTGCTGCCCCTGCACAGTCTGGACCTCCTCTCCGTGCAGCGCACGGGCAGGAACACCATAGAGATCAGGACTGCCAGGGCCGACCAGAACATCACCGTCGTGGTCAACGGAGAGCCCAGGAAGGATGTCCTGCATCTGTTCTGCAACAGTGTGGACAGGAATGCCCCCAAGGTGAAGGAGACCGAGGGCTACCATCGGTATGAGGAGGAGCGCCTGCACTATTTCGGCCCGGGCTTCCACGACCTGCGTGCCATCCTCGGGGACAATGACATGCTGGTGCTCGAGAGCGGATGGAGGGTGTATATGGCAGCGGGAGCCGTCCTCTACGGACGTATCGGAATGTGGGGTGCCGCAAAGGGCACCAAGGTGCACGGGCGGGGCATGATATACAACGATACGGACAATCCCCATGTGGTGTTTGAGGCCAACGACTGCCAGGGCGCGGATGTGGAGGGCATACTCATGCATGCCCACAGACCGGGAGTGTGGCAGGTGGTGGTCAACCACTGCAGCAATGTGGAGTTCAAGGGAGTGAAGATCCTCTCCACCAGATATGCGTCCACCGACGGGCTCGACATAGTCAACTCACAGCAATGCGCATTCCTCAACACCTTCATCAGGGCTAACGACGACGCCATCGCCATCAAGGGGCTTGACAACAGACCGCCTGCCCAGTGCCCGCCCACCAGAAACCTTACCTTCTGCGGCATGCAGCTATGGAATGACTGCAACTGTGCCATGGGCATCGGTGCCGAGAACCATTGTTCGCTCTATGAGAACATACGCTTCATGAACAGCAGCATCCTCTTCAGCTATGACGACCCCGACTACCATGAGATGCTCGACGAGCGTGCCGCGCTCACCATCTGCTGCATCCACGGCACTTACTTCCGCAACATATCCTATGAGAACGTCGACGTGTACCATTGCGAGCGACTCATTGCGGCAGGCTTCCAGCCCTCCTTCTGGTTCGGGGCCTTGCCAGGCGACCAGTCCACACCCGGAGGCATGGAGAACATACTCTACCGCAACGTCACCTCCTATGCCGACAGCGGCAGCCGTATAGCCAATCACATCCGCCTCTACGGATGGACGGGGACGGGCACGCCAGCCAAGGAGATACGCGGAGTCACGCTGGACAACGTGATGATCCGCGGCAATCGGGTCAGCTCCACTGCCGACCCTCATCTGCGCATAGGCCCCCTCGTGCATGGCGTGAGCTTTGGGGGATTCTGACCGCCGTCTCCCGGCAGCCGTGACGGACGGGGACGGCAGACCATGGGCGCAGCCCCTGTCTATCCCTGGCAATGCACTCCAGGCAGCCGAACCGCAGAGGATTCCCGATTGAGGCCAGAGGACAGCGGTGTATGGAGGGCACTACCATAGGCAACCGGGTACACCGACCGGCAGGGAGGTGTGCCCGGCTTGCTATATCCCATCCCCTCTGTCCTGTCTGGAGGACAGTACCCCCGGGGACGGGCACAGGGTCTCATGGAGCTCTCCTCGTGTGCTGTCCGGAGGGCTTGCATGTACGAATACCGACATCCCCCATGGTTTTTCTGCGAACCCATGAGGGATGTCTGACGATTGGTAAAATATCTCAACTGATTTCCTGCCCCGCTGTCTGTCGTGCCACTGGCCTGGCAGGGGCTGTCACTTCCTGCCGACGGTCGTCCCGATACCCCTTACAAGGGTCACCCTCATACCCCTAACAAGGG
>JBJEKL010000052.1:15219-16431 GCA_051878615.1 Bacteroidaceae bacterium
TACCCCTAACAAGGGTTGTCGCAGCACCCCTTGCATGACTTGCCGTCGCCTTCCGCAACGGGGCTTTGCGCTGTATTAACCATCTGTATCCCAAAGAGTTTTATAAGCGTGTCGGAAGCGTGCCTTTCATGGTCGCATGCCTGTTGCGTACATGGATGGCGCTGACGGTCCGTGGCTCCTGTCCGTCATGCCGTCCGGATGTCCGGAGGTGCGGTCCTGCACAGTCGGCAGCCGGTTTCCCCCATTGGGAAAATCTTTACTCTTTCCGCTTCTCATGGCGCATGTCCGGGACGTCTGTGGCGGCACCGGCCTGCCCTGTCCTGGAGCCGCCATCTGCCGGGCCTTGTCCCGAAGGGCGGTGTGTGAGCCCAGCCGACAGCAGGGGGAGAAAAGAAGAGAGGCTGTATCGCAGGTCCTCTCATGACCCGATACAGCCTCTCGTGATGTCAGTCAAAGGGCGGGTTTACTCCTCGGGGGAAGTGTGCGACACGTAGATGGCGACGCCTTCCATCAGTCCCTTGTATGAAGTCTTGTAGGCCAGGACTTTCAGCAGGTCGCCCTCCTTTACACCCAGAGTGCCGAACTTCTTGGTCTCGCCGTTCCAACCCGTGGAGCAACCGTAGATGTACAGTTCGCTCTCGCCGTCGGTAAGGGCGAAGTTGCCGTAGGTGTCCAGGTCAAACTTGGTGTTCTCCTCGGTGGGTTGGGCCACGGTGCCGCTGATATAGTAGTACGTGGTCTTGTCATCGGGCAGGGCCTTGAATTCGGCCAGGCTGACGGTCTCCACGGCTATGTGCGACACGTATATGCCGTTCGCCATCTGCGGTGAGCCCTTGTAGCTGCTCTTTGCACCTTGCAGGGTAACTACGCATCCCTCGGTGAGTCCCAGGCTCTCGAACTGCTTGGTCTCTCCCGCGGGGGTAAGCACTCCATACACGTACACCTCTCCTGTGGCATCCTTGATGTAGATGTTGCCGTACAGGCTGTTGGCAATCTTGGAGATGACACCTGTGATGCGCACCTCGGCAGGGCCGTCTTCCATGGAGAGGAACTCTGCGCAGGTGACGTCACGGACGGATCCTTCCTGCGTGACCTTAACGCTTACGGTGGTGGAGATGGTACTGTTCGTGTCCGAATCGTACTTCTCGGAGACGAACTTGAGCGTAGCCTCGCGGGCATCACCCGTATTCTCTGCGCAACGGAAGTGTACCA
>JBJEKL010000053.1:0-3933 GCA_051878615.1 Bacteroidaceae bacterium
TTATAAGACTTGCGAGGTTTGTAATTTGCGAAATTCTTCTCCATATCCACCTTTATATGTATGAAGGTAACTGCATTGTCTTTAAGTAAATTTTCTGCATTATCATCATTATGATGTTTACAAAACTCGTCTATTATAGAAAATAATTCTGTAATCGGAAGTCATGTCAAATGTTTTTATAACTATTTGAGAATCATTTACAATAAAGGTATTAAATATTGTGATACTTCCAACTTTTCGTATTGCTTTATTGTAATTACTGTAACATGACTCTCACTTCCGTTTCCAGGTGATTTTCCCTTTTCTTACCAGGCTCTTCACCCCGAGGAGCTCTTCGGCGTCCTTTTCAGAAATGGCCATCCATTCACGACATCAGAAAGGAAAGACAACAAAGGCCGCCACATCCCACAAGGCATGGGAAACAATCAGAGCAGGAAGACGCTTGGGCATCAGGAAATAAAGAAAGCCCCACAAGCATCCGCAGGCTGCTGCAGCCAGAAGAAGCATAAGATTACCGCTCCATACATGTACCAGAGTATAACAAAGCGTGGAACAGACAAAGCCGTTCCAGGCGCCCCAACGCAGACTCATGGTCCTCTGTACATATCCACGCCAGAATATCTCTTCTGCCGGTCCGATGACAAATAACAGCAACAAGGCAATCGCCCACTGAGGAAAACCGCCCTTTATGGCATAAATGGCATCTATCTGCGGACGGGCAAAAGAGAAAAGGCACTGGCTGACCTTTTCACCAATCCAGAACAGGCACCACAAGCCTATGGCTATTCCCATCCCCGTCAGAAGGGAGCTCATTACACCATCCCGCTCGTCAAAAGGATTACCTCCAAAACAGAATGCTAACAGGGTAAGCAGGATGCCAGAGAGTGACATCAGCGGCCAAAATGAGATATAAGGGGAAATAATGGGGCTGAACATCACAAACCATAGGAAAGCAGCCACCAGAACAGATCCCCATACCCTGCACATGCTCAGTCTGTCCATACGACCACCAGCAAGGATAAGGTGAGGAGCAAGCCAAAAGCCATCTGGGCCTGAGCCGTACGCTGATCCAACATAGCAATAGGCTTCTCTGCCAAAGGTTCTCCCTGCAGCATGGTACGTATGTTGTTGCAGGCAAGTGGTAACGTAAGCCATGTTACCAGGGTTGGCCAGGGAAGCAAGCCAAGAAGAATAAAGGCAGGTATCAGCAGATAAGCCAAGACATTCTCGATGACATAGATCCATTGCGAAGCACGTCCACCCAGGATGATACACAAGGTGACGATGCCTGCACGGGTATCATTAAGAATATCACGCGTGTTGTTGGCATGCAGGATGGCCACCGTGAGCAAACCGATGGACAAACTGATTACCGAAGGTTGCCACATCCACCTTCCGCCCACGACAAAGCCGACACCCAATGCAGGCAAGAGTGCATATCCCAACAGGATATCCAAATCGCCCAGGGCATGAGCCTTGAGCCATGGATAGGCTGTAACGAGGAATACGGCGGCAATACCCAGCCAGGCTGCTTCCCATCCACAGCGCCACAGGATGATTACTCCCAAGAACAAGGAGACGGCAAGCAACGTGTAACCGAAGCAGAGAATCTCATGGGGGAGGAACTTGCCACTCTGGATATGCCTCACGCCATTGAGACTACCGGGGAGGTCAATGCCCTTCATGTGATCAGAGTAATCACCTATCAGATTACCCGAAGCCTGCAGGAGAACAATCATCACAAGCGCTATGGGAGCACACCACCAGTCAAGCTGAAGGGTATACTGCTCCTGGGACAACCAATAAAGCCAAGCGGAAACAACTAAGACAGGGATAAACGAGGCCGGAAACGACCATGGACGGGTAGCTACGACCCAATCCTTGAGGGTGCGATCCTGACGTATAGTCCTTGATTCTTCTTTCATATCTGATCCAACTTATTACAAAAGGGGAATTTTATGGGAGCTGAAACTCATCCACGCATATGCACATCGCATTGTGGGAACGGAATCTCAACTCCGTTATGCGTAAGCGTATTGTAAATGGTCTCACGCACACGGGCGGAAAGTGACAGTTTGTCCTCGACACGCATCCAAATGCATACAAGCAGCTCTACGGAACTGTCACCAAAATCAGAGAAGACCACATTGACAGGAACATCGGTACGCGCCACGCTCCTGCCCTCGGCATCACTCTCCTCACAAAGAGGCGTGATGGCCTGAACAAGCATCTGACGCACCTGCTCCACATTACTACCATAGGCCACACCCACGGGTATTTTGACAAGTTCAAACCGATGATTACGCGTCATATTCTTGAAGTTCTTGCTGAACAAAGCACTGTTGAGGAACGCTATCACCGAACCATCGGCAGTCACAATCTGGGTACTCTGATAGGTAATGCTCTCCACCTTGCCTGCAATGCCGTCACACTCAATATAATCACCCACATGCACTCGGCCAGCCATAAGGTTGATGCCATAGAAAAAGTTCTCCAAAATGCTCTGCATGGCGAATCCCAGACCTGTGGCCAGGCCTGCACCCACAATGGATATTCCGCTCTTGGGTACCTCCAAAATAGCCAAGGCAATAAGGATGTAAGCTCCCCAACAAAGGATGGCAATCACGTTGCGGGCAAGGGTGACATTGAGATTCTGACCCGCGGCTACGAGAGTACGACGGGTGTGGGTATAGAACGCACGAATTGAGTAATTAAGAAAACGGAACACAAACCAGAGTCCGGCCACCAGGCACATACGATAAAGCGACAGGCGGACGAGATTGTTCAACTTGACAAAATCGGTCATAAAAACCTTCTCGCAGATGCTGGTCATCTCGAAAATCTGAGATGCCCAATAGAAACTCAACAAGACGCTGGAGACACCCAGGATGGGGAGAACCGTGCGATAGAGAAAATCATAAAACCAGGTGCTGGTGATGTAATCGCCACGACGTACAGACCGAAGCAGAGAGGCCTCCTGAGTCTCGCTGAGCACAATGGGGTTGCCATCTACACTCTGGCGGAGAGCCAGGCGCTTGAGTAGAATACGACGCTCATACATATTCATAAGGTCATACAGACAGGTGATGGTCATAATGGCAGCCAACTGAAATGTCCACCACACCAATATCTGCACGGCAAGCAGAGTGTATCCGGCCCATGAAGCCACAGAGCATACCACCATGGCTGTGGTGGTGAGGTGGGTATAGGCCATATCAAGCACGGGCAAATGCTTCCTGTGACGACGGCTGACCACCAACTGCCATATGCACAAAGCACACATGAGAGGTGGAAGTACCAGATTGACCACAACATTAGGTATCAGCACAATGCGAATCAGGATAACAAGAAATGCCGTAAACATCAGAGGCATATAGATAATGGCAGCATGACGCATCTCCTCACCACGAAGACGAATATAGAGGGAGAGGAAAATAGCCTCGAGCAACCAAGCCATGTTGATAATAAGGCCAGTACCCATCTGAATGAAATTGCGGTCACTTATGGCACGTACCCCCATGACAATGATGGCAAAGAGGGCAATACCCACCACATTATTAAGCATGCGCAGACGCAGCTTGAAATCACTTCCACGCCACTTGTGGGGCAAGACCCAACGTAAAAGGACATAGCTGAGCAAAAGAGCCAGAATGAGATAGAAAATGAGAAAGACACTAATAAAAAGGACCGTGGCCCCACGCCATTCGGAGAAAGTGAATTCATGATCAGGGAAAGGCTTGTACTTCTGCTGTATGGACATTTTAGCACGCCTGACATACATAGGGAAATGGGAGAGGATGTCCAGATAATTGTCGCCACCATTACGGAAGATATTAGCCTGAAGCAGCTTGTAACGCTCTTGTGCAAAAGCATTTATCTCAGCGACCTTGGCCGTAACACTCTGATAATAGGTATTCTCGGCTTCCATGGCAT
>JBJEKL010000054.1:0-3905 GCA_051878615.1 Bacteroidaceae bacterium
ACCGACCAGAGGGAGGTGTGCCCGGATGACACGACCCACCACCCCTCTGCCTGGAAGGCAGTACGCCGCAAGACAGGCAGGTTTACAGAAAACCGTCCTATCAATCCGCCAGATCCATCGTGTGAGCCGATTTCTCCTGTCGCTTGGCCTCATCCCAGAGTTCGTCCATTTCTGCCAAGGTCATGTCACGAAGTTCACGTCCCATCTCCTTAGCCCTCTGCTCCACGTATCCGAAGCGACGGATAAACTTCTGGTTGGTATGCTCCAAGGCATTGTCAGGATTCAGATGATAGAGCCGGCCTGCATTGATCAGGCTGAAGAGGAAGTCTCCGTATTCCTCCGTCTGCCTGTCATGGTTGTCCTCCTTCTGCAGCTCCTGTTCCAGTTCGTTCATCTCCTCACGGACCTTCTGCCACACATCCTCACGCTTCTCCCAGTCAAAGCCCACTCCACGTGCCTTGTCCTGTATCCTGTATGCCTTGATGAGCGTAGGCAAGGCATCGGGTACCCCCGAGAGTACGGTGCGGTTGCCGTTCTTCTCACGTTGCTTCATCTGTTCCCAGGTCTTCACCACATCACCCGCCGATTTCGCCATAGCATCCCCATACACATGCGGATGACGGAAAATGAGCTTGTCACACAGCTTGTTGCAGACGTCAGCAATATCAAACTGCCCCTTCTCACTTCCTATCCTGGCATAGAAGCAGATATGCAGCAGGACATCCCCGAGTTCCTTCTCTATGTTGTGTACATCATCCTTCATCAGAGCATCACACAGCTCGAAGGTCTCCTCTATCGTATTGGGGCGCAGACTCTCATTGGTCTGCTTCCGGTCCCAGGGACACTTCTCACGCAGGTTGTCCAGCACATCCAGCAGTCGGCCGAAGGCAGCCATCTTCTCTTCTCTTGTATGCATTTCCATTTTATCAATACCTTTCCTGTCCTCTCATGATTCCCCATGCGGGCCACACGAAGGCACATCACAGGATTACCATGTCCGTTACACACTGCAAAATTAAGACTTTTTCCACGAGTTACAGCGGAATTTCGTACCTTTGCACCTCGGAACGAACAAACAGAACATAAACATGGAATTAGCATCTAAGTACGCCCCCTCGGAGATTGAGGGCAAATGGTACGAATACTGGCTTAGCCACAAACTCTTCAGCAGCAAGCCCGACGGCCGCGAACCCTATACGGTGGTCATTCCGCCACCCAATGTGACCGGTGTGCTGCACATGGGGCACATGCTCAACAACACCATACAGGACATACTGGTACGCAAGGCACGACTCGAGGGCAAGAATGCCTGTTGGGTTCCCGGTACCGACCATGCCAGCATTGCCACCGAGGCCAAGGTGGTGAACCGCCTTGCAGAACAAGGTATCAAGAAACGCGACCTCACCCGCGAGGAGTTTCTGAAGCATGCATGGGACTGGACCCACGAGCATGGAGGCATCATCCTGAAGCAGTTGCGCCGTCTGGGAGCCAGTTGCGACTGGGACCGCACCTCGTTCACCATGGATGAGGAGCGCAGCGAGAGCGTGCTGCGTGTCTTCTGCGACCTGTATGACAAGGGACTTATCTACCGCGGACTCCGCATGGTAAACTGGGATCCCAAAGCCCAGACCGTACTCAGCACCGAGGAGGTAATCTATCGGGACGAGAAGAGCCACCTCTACAATCTGCGCTATTATGTAGCCGATCAGGACACCAATCCTGTATGCCCTACAGGACAGGAGGGCGAGGTGCTGCACCAGGATGCCGATGGCAGATATTATGCCGTGGTGGCCACCACACGTCCGGAAACCATCATGGGTGACACGGCCATGTGCATCAACCCCAAGGATGTCAAGAACCAGTGGCTTCGCGGACACAAGGTGATCGTACCCCTGGTAGGCCGTGTGATACCCGTCATCGAGGACCGCTATGTGGACATCGAATTTGGTACAGGCTGTCTGAAGGTGACCCCTGCCCATGACGTGAACGACTATCAGTTGGGCAAGACGCACAACCTGGAGACTATAGACATCTTCAATCCCGACGGCACCATCTCCGAGGAGGGCGGACTATACGTAGGTATGGACCGCATGGAGGTGCGCAGGCAGATTGCCGTTGACCTGCAGGAGGCCGGACTTATGGAGCGCATCGAGGACTACGAGAACAAGGTGGGCTACAGTGAGCGCAACCAGGACACCGCCGTTGAACCACGCCTGTGCAAGCAGTGGTTCCTCTCCATGAAGCACTTCGCCGAGATTGCCCTGCCACCCGTACTGGAGGGAGACATCAAGTTCTACCCCACCAAGTACATCAGCACCTACCGCAACTGGCTGGAGAACATCCAGGACTGGTGCATAAGCCGTCAGCTGTGGTGGGGACACCGTATTCCTGCCTACTTCGTTCCTTCTGACGACGAGGAGGAAGAGCGCTTCGTGGTGGCAATGACTGCCGAGGAGGCTCTGGAGAAGGCACGCAAGCAGTTCAACATGCCCGGTCTCCAGTTGGAGGACCTTCGTCATGACGAGGACGCGCTTGACACATGGTTCTCCTCCTGGCTATGGCCCATCTCGCTCTTCAAGGGCATCACGACACCCGACAACGAAGAGATCAAGTACTACTATCCCACCTCCGTGCTGGTGACGGGTCCCGACATCATCTTCTTCTGGGTGGCCCGCATGATCATGGCCGGTGAGGAATACCTGCACGACGTACCCTTCCGCAGCGTGTACTTCACAGGTATCGTGCGCGATGAGATAGGCCGCAAGATGTCCAAGTCCTTAGGCAACAGTCCCGACCCCATCGGCCTCATCGACAAGTATGGTGCCGACGGTGTGCGCATGGGTATGCTTCTGGCCGCTCCTGCAGGCAACGACATCCTGTTCAAGGAAGACCTCTGCAAGCAGGGAGCGAACTTCTGCAACAAGATATGGAATGCCTTCCGCCTGGTACAGGGTTGGGAAGCCGCTGATATCGAGCAGCCTCTGGCAAGCGCCAAGGCCATCGAATGGATGCAGGCCAAGATGCGTGCAGAGGTGGCAGAGATTGACGACCTGTACTCCAAGTATCGTCTCAACGAGGCACTGATGACAGCCTTCAAGTTGTTCACCGACGAGTTCTCCGGCTGGTATCTGGAGATGGTGAAGCCTGCCTATCAGGCACCCGTTGACAGGAAGACCCTCCAGGCTACCCTGCAGATCTTCGAGGATCTCATGAAGGTGATACATCCCTTCATGCCCTTCATCACAGAGGAGATCTACCAGCATATCACAGAGCGTGCCGAAGGAGAAAGCATCATGACATCCGTACTCACACTGGATGCTCCCAGCCAGGCAGACGCAGCTCTGCTGGCAAGCATGGAGCAGACCAAGCAGATCATCAGCGGTGTGCGTGCCATACGCCAGAGCAAGAACATCGCTCCACGCGAACAGATGACCCTGGAGGTGGTGGAAGCGGAAGGCACAGGCCAGTCAGAGGCACACGACGAGGCGCTCTGCCAGATAATCAAGAAAATGGCAACCCTGGAGGCTGTCAACTTCGTGGCACAGAAGAGTGAGGGTTCACAGACCTTCCTCATCGGTACCGACGAGTATGCCGTTCCCCTGGGCAATCTGATTGATGCTGAGGCTGAGATCAGGAAGGCTGAGGCTGAGATCAAGAGACTGCAGGGCTTCATGGCCGGCATACAGAAGAAGCTGCAGAACGAGCGTTTTGTGCAGAACGCACCCGCACAGGTCGTGGAACTGGAGCGGAAGAAACTCTCCGATGCAGAGAGCAAGATCGCGGCTCTGGAGGAGACCGTAAGAAGCCTGGGGTAAGCACGACTCACCCGACAGGTCCGGGAGATTAGGAGGCAACAAAGAAGGAGGGATTATGCCTGTCCTGCGGCGTACTGCCCTCCAGGCAGA
>JBJEKL010000055.1:0-3902 GCA_051878615.1 Bacteroidaceae bacterium
CCGAAGCCGTGATGTCCATATCCTCTTGAGTTGAGGTTAGGAAAAGATAGATGGTCAAATCCGTGTTAGTCTTCCCCTTACGGTTATCTGGTATGCTGATGGAGTATTCACGTCCTGTAGAAGCATTGGCTAATCCGGTCTTTGCATTGAGAACCAAGCCTCCGCCTGTGCTCGTGAATTTAATAGCAGAGGTCCGATCGGGTATGGCATCTTGTATGTACAACTGGAATCCAGATACAACGCGCTTCAGTACGATGTCGGTTATGGCTTCTGTTTGATAATCTACAGTAAATTCAAACGAACTGAGGAATGTTTGTGGAACGAGATTGTTTTCGAAACTTATATTCTCAGGGTCGGTCATGGTCAGCACCGTATTGTCACCACCATATCCCAGGAATACTAGTCGGTATTTTCCATAGTTGAGTTTGGCTGTGAAGGTGCCATATCCATCGCTTTCCTTGTCCTGCACTTGGACGGAACCTACCAGTTGATCAGTTGTTGCATCAAAGATGCCCATTGCTAGATGCTTGATAAAGGAAGATTCCCCTGCAGATACAGCGCGGGTACCTTCGTCCAGGTCATACTGAATGTAGTTGGTGATACGGAAGTTTAGGGTCTTAATTCCCCCCCCCCCGCTCGGGGTCGGTTTCACTGCTGCTGCATGCACATAGCATACCAGAGAACATGCACAGCATGCCAATCAGGCATTTGAATGATTTTTGTGTGCTCATTTTGTTTGTTTTTAATGAAATAAAAGAGTTATAATATGTAAAGTTATGTCGGTTTTTCTTTTTTCGCAACAAAACATGTAAATTTGTGATGCAAAATGATGAAAAGAGGATGAATGGTATGATTGTATTGTACATATGGCTGTCCTTTGTGGCGCTTGTATATTTATATGCGTGGCTGGATGTGTTGTATTATAAATATAATTTTCCGCGTATTTGCAGGCGTGTGCTTGATGCTTTTACAGAGGAGGATTAGGTGTCGGTTCCTGCTGATGGGGCTTGCCTTATTGTTCTTTTCCTGTCAGAAACAAGTGCTTGAGGAAGAAGATGCTGATGGGGGAGAGTCTCCCGTGTATGTACTTCCTATGGGTACAGGACAGGGAACCCAGGAATACCCATTTACTGTAAGGGATGTGCTGGATGGTATGGTTGCCGGTGTTTCCGGTCAGGTGTGGGTGATAGGTTATGCGGTAGGATCGGCTTATCGTTCGCTTGACAATGCCAGTTTTAGTTTAGAGGATGCTTCGTCCACCAGTTTGTTACTCAGCGGAGATTCTCTTTGCTCTGATGTTACGTGTTGTGTTCCTGTGGAGCTTTCCTCTTCAAAGTGGAAGAGTCTGCTTTCCTTACCATCCAATCCCAATGGCTTCCGTCAGTGTGTTTTGTTGATGGGTGTTCCTGCCACATATTACAGAACCAGCGGCCTACGTTCGTTGAGCGAAGGCCGCTGGCTTTATGGGTTTGATATTTCGAGTATATCCCAGGATCCTCAGGAATGGGAAAAAGACTCTATTTCTTGGTAAGAGCAACCACAGAAATGGCCACAGATGCCAAACTGAATATGCTTCCTCCTGCCACTCCGAGGAAGGTGTAGAAGGCACTGTTCTTTATGTTTTTGCTCTTGTTAGGCTCCACATAAATCATGTCATTCTGCTGTACATAATAAGCCGGACTGCTGAAGATATCGGCTTTGGTCAGGTCCAGGCGGAACATCATGCGCTTCCCTTTTTCTTCTCTATACAGACATACCTTTCGTCGAAGACCTGTATCATCCACATCACCACACTTGGCAAGTACATCCAGGATGGTGTTACGTTCGCTGGTGAGGTTTACTACCTGAGGCGTTTTGACTGCACCTATCACGGCTACACGTCCATTGAGCAGACGTACAGTCACACCTGGATCCTTGATAAGGTCTTTTTTCTGGATTTCCTCTTCGATACGTTTGGCTGCCTCGTCGGTTGTGCTACCTTCGACCTTCACCCTTCCCACAGCAGGCAGGATTATATATCCATCATTGGTCACCGTATATGCATAGGCATTGGTCATGTTCCCTTGGCTGGTGATATTTGTGCTGGTGGGGATTCCTGCTGTACCCATCACCACGTCTTGGGCAAATACGTTGAGAAGTTCGGGCTCGCTGCAGGTCAGTTTTATCAGTATCTGATCTGCAGGCTTGAGCTTCATCTCGTATTGTTGCATGATATCTTGTGCCTGTGCGAATATGGAATCCGAACCTTGGAAATATACGATCTTCTTTGTTGACACACAACTTGTCATCAGTAGGATGAGGCCGATGAGTGGTGTCAAGGCAAGTATCTTTTTCATTGAAATGCGTTTGTTGTTTATGCCTGACAAAGGTAATGCTTTTCTTTCGTATTTTGGCTGTCTGGGTTCTCTATTTCTATGAGGGATGCACGAAAGTCGTGTTTGTGTCCCGGGCGGTGCTTGTTTGTTCCATATCTGATGACAGATTCGGTCGCTTCTCACCTTACCTCAGTCAGTTCGCCCGTCTGTGAATCAATAATGTAACCATGCAGGTTCACGTCGTGGGGTACCAGCGGATGATGGCGAATGGTATTTACTGTGTTACGCACGGAATCTTCGGTATCGTGGAATCCCTCCAACCAGTGGTCAAGGTCAATGCCACACAGCCCGATGGTATCAATTACGTCCTGGTGTATTCCTCGCTCAATCATCAAACGTTTCATCTGAGCTCCGTTCATGTGGCATGCACCGCAATTGGAGTGTGCGATGACCATTATCTCCTGAACTCCCAGCTCGTAGATGGCTACCAGCAGACTTCGCATGGCCGAGTCAAATGGGCTGATGACCAGACCTCCTGCATTCTTGATAAGTTTTGCATCACCATTGCGCAGCCCCAGTGCTGCAGGCAACAGTTCGGTCAGACGCGTGTCCATGCATGAAAGGATGGCCAGTTTCTTGTCGGGATACTTGCTTGTCAGAAACTTCTCATAGTTCTTTTTCTCCACGAACTCGCGGTTGAATTTCAGTATTTCCTCTATGATCATAGTGTTGTCTTGTGTGATGTGTTGTTTGCAAACTATACGCTCGGATATTTATCCACTGCAAAATTGCGAAATTTGTGGCAAATGGCATTGCTTTGAGGATACATTTTTCTTGAGTTAAACCGCTTCCAGAGTGATGCGTTACATTCTACACCTTTGATACACAGTTTATCTTTACGTGGAAGCGTATGAAAGAGAAAATTCCATTAACTTTGCACTTGAGAGTAATTTTTATGATATAGGATATGACGATTGCAGTAGATTTTGACGGAACCATTGTGGAGGAACGTTATCCGAAGATTGGTGCAGAGATTCCTTTTGCTGTCCAGACGTTGAAGATGCTCATTGAGGATCATCATAAACTGATACTCTGGAGTGTGCGAGAGGGTGAGTTATTGGACGAGGCTGTAGAGTGGTGCCGACAGAGAGGCATTGAGTTTTATGCGGTGAACAAGGATTATCCTGAAGAGGACGTGGAGAAGAATCGTTATTTCAGTCGTAAATTGAAGGCGGATATGTGGATTGATGACCGCAACGTGGGTGGTCTGCCTGACTGGGGAACCATCTATCGTATGATATCAGAGCATAAAACCTACGAGGAAATCTTGCGTGAGGATGATTATGATGCTGTTCGGAAGCCGAAGAAGAAGTGGTGGCAGTTCTGAATGAACAACACTGTATGTGAAACCATGTACAGGGAAGTCTATTCTTCTTTAGACTTACATTATATATAATATACGCGCGCGTAGAGTTCGTGAGTTCAGACTTACGAAGGTGCTATATTTTTTTTGACTGCTCTTTGTCAATCGTCTATATAGTCGCCCCTTAAAAAGTAGTCACCTGATAAATATTGAAAGGGAATAGC
>JBJEKL010000056.1:0-3891 GCA_051878615.1 Bacteroidaceae bacterium
GTTTTTCCCCCTGTACAAATGAGAACGGTCTTTCTTGTCATGCGCTCCGAACGGAGGACGCGCGTGCTCCGAACGGAAGACGCATGTACTCCGAACGGAAGACACGCGTACTCCGAACGGAGCACGATGCAATGCCTAAGGGAGCACAAGCAGAAACGACAGACTTTCATAAGCGTTATGAGCCAGCATGATTGTTTCTAAGGGCTGTTATGGCAATTGACATATACAAAGCTATCAAATTCCCACTTGGACACTCTCTTTCATCTTCCCACCCTTATGAAGATAACATACTTGGCTGAAAGATTAATAACCTTATCGGCCTAAGATTATTAATCCTACAGCAGTAAGGTTATTAATCTTTCTTCCATTACATATAGCTTCACTGGAGATATATGATAAATCCTTGGCTCCAATGAGTCTAATATGCTTGCTGTCTTTGAAACTTTCTCTCTTAGAATCAGGTTCCCTCCTGACTTCCCTCCACTATGTAATCGCCTTGTTTCTTGCCAGTATTCTACACCCTGAAAGGGATTTTTTCCCGGTCTTCTGCCCTCGTAACTGGGGGACCGAGGGGGTTATACAGTCCGTCCCCACACAAGGCGGGGACGGACAAGGATTGATGTTAATGTGTGAACGGCTTGTCTGCACAGGCCAAAAGCCGTATACTAGAGTACATCGCTGTCATCTGCTTCGCCATCCACGACAGACAGGCAAAGCATTTCGGATGGTTGAACAAGAACCACCTCCACATCGGGTTTTATATAGGTCTTTTCCATATTATATATAATGTTTTTTGATTCTCAAAGATTGCCACTCACTTATTTGGACAGAACTTTCTTTCCGTTCACAATGTTCACTCCGGCCTGTTTGCGGAGCAGACGCTGGCCTTGCAGATTGTAGATAATCTGGCTCTCATTGCCTTCTGCGTCAACCATCTCTATGCCGTCTGTGAGGTCTTCCCAGCGGATAACCTTGGCTGCTGCATTGGGCAGAGACAGATAGCAATGGAAGGGCTCAACTACAGGTGCGCTGTTATCTGTGTTCACGCGATAGAAGCCGATAACATCGTGTTGCTTCTGCATCACATACTCGCCAGTTGAAGGAGTATACGCTTCACCCAATATGCCGACGAGGGCTCCTTGCTGCACCTGATCGCTCCATTCTTCCATGCAATGTCCAATAAACTGCACGCATGTACCGGCTACACCATGCACAATGTAAGGAGTGAAGCTGTAGCCATGGTATTGTTTCTTGATTTTAAGCGTCATGCCCTCATTCTGCAAGCCTTCGCATGTATAGATTGTCCAGTCCGTTGGAATACCGAAGTGGAAGGGAAGCACCAGCGTGCCCCAATCCTCATTGAGTGTGTAATAGTAGGACAAAGCTGGACCATACTGCTTGCAATACTCGATATAGGGATCCAACACCTTCTTCATGTATTCAAGCGAAGTTGTCAATGTATTCATATTGGTGCTGTTCTGTGCGACCTTGGCATATTTGATGGCCAATGCCACAGCATTGAAGTCATATTCCGTATAGATATAGGTGTCCACATCCCGGTCTATGGCAGGGGCTTCAACAGCGGCATACGCTGCCAGTTCGCTCTGAAGTTTCTTCACCTCTTCGCTTACTTCTTCTTCACCTTCGTCATTTTCGCTCTCGGCTATGAAAGGATATAGCTGCAGTTCGGCGGCATGCCAATAAGATGCCATTTCAAGTGTGGTACACAATGTTGCATATATACGAATGTATTGAGTTGGAGCCGACAGATGGATTGGAGTCGAATATCCCTCTGCTCCCTGATAAGGATTACTTATCGCCACATTTTCTGCAACAATGGTTTCGTCTGCGAAATCAGCGCTGCTTGCACAGGTAATCCTTACCTCCACGGGATGCGTTGCCCAATAATTACGACGTAGCATGTATATCATAAGTTCTCCCTCTACGGGATTGGAAAGATTGATTTGGATCCAGTGGGGTGTTATTTCATTCCAGCCAGAATGCCAGCTTGTATGCCAGAAGGTATTGGGATCATCATCAAGCAGATACTCGATATGCTGTCCTTCCTCTTCGTCACTACATTCGCTGTAGAGTTGGTCGGCACTTGTAATAAGTTTTTCACCCAATGTTCCCCATTGTGCGGTGAGCACAAGGTTCTTTTCAGGCATTTTTTGGGGAAGAGACTCTAGTGTATCCCCCTTCTCGTCACGAACAATCCAACCAGAGAATATGTAGCCATCTCGGACAGGTGTGGGAATGTAGAGAGTTTGGTTGGGCCTCATCACCATTTTATCTATGGGTTCTCCACCCTTGGTGTTGAAGGTAATAGTATAAGTGGATATTGTGCCAATGATGGCCTGCGCCTCTTCTTCACTCACAGGTTCCAGATACCATTCGCTGGTTCCCCAGTCTCCCTGGCTGATTCTATCATTCTGATAGGTACCAATCCATGTGCAGATTCTACCTTCCACACCTGCACCCTGACTATGTCCTTGCTGATGGAGATAGATACCTTCTACGCCAGTTTTGTCACGATTGTCTGTGCTGTTGCGGATGTACAGGATAACGCGGTTGTTCTCTTCGTCGCGACCAGCGAAATCGAATCCCATGGTGATGAATTCATTGGGGTTCTCCGTCATGGTAGCATTATAGGTGTTCTGGAGGCCCATACCAGTGGCTGCATTTATCATGCTGATGGTGTTGTCTTCATTTGTGGTGAGTTGCCACAAGTCAAAACCGCTTTTTCTATCCAAAGTGTGCCAGCCGGCATATCCATCAACGTTGGCATACATCGATTTTACAATACCGTTTACTGTTTCTATGATGGGTTCACCTGTTTCTGGGTCAAAATCTCCAGTCTCTCTTTCCTCATAATAATTCTTGTTGGCAATGATGCGATAATATCCATTGGCGGGCAGACTATACAACACCTCGCTGGCAATAATCTTGTTGTAGAGTTCGTCCATCTCGGTTTCAAGGGCGGACACAGCTTCTTCTGTAATGTCTGCTTCACCTAGCATATCAATTGCTGTATTGAGACACTCATAGAACCGGTCCGCAGATTCGATGTCGCTATATTGGTCATAGTCTGTTCCAGTGTTGAATTTCTCCCACATATACCTGTCGTATTTTACCAAAAGGGCCTCTAACCGCATCATAATGGCATCGTCTTTTGACAGGGGATAGAGTTGCAGTTCGGCGGCGTGCCAGCATCTATTTTCATCATATCCCGACAGCCTACTCATAAGAGTGGCATATATACGAATATGCTGAACTGGAGCCGACAGATGCACAGGCGTTGAATATCCTTCTTCTCCAGAAGAAGGGTTGCTAACTTCCACATTATCAGCGATGATAATTTCGTCAGCAAAGTCACTGCTGCTGGCACCAGTGATCCTAATTTTAGCTGGATGATCTTCAAGAGTATTACGGCGTAGCATGTATACAACAAAATCTCCATCCACGGGATTAGAAAGATTGATTTGAATCCAATGTGGTGTCTTTGTATACCAGTCTCCGTGCCAACTTGTATGCCAATAAGTACTGGGGTCTCCATCTAGCAGATACTCTAGATGTTGTCCTTCTTCTTCGTCACTACATTCGCTGTAAAGTTGGTCTACGCTCTTGATGAGCCCTTCGCCATAGTCCTGTGCCCACGAGGTAATCCCCATAAGTGAAAGCAGGAGAATGAATGTTGTAATTCTTTTCATAATGCTTTGAATTTAAAATTTTTATATAGTTTGTTTGTTGTTCATATCGTTGACTTCATTCGCTTATGGGCATAAGAAAAGCGTGGAATCGTCCTGTTGTCCGTTCCACTTCCTGAGGCTCTAGCAATTGCCTATTTTGGTTGAACAGACAACGCTAGAGCCCACGCCGATATGAACTATA
>JBJEKL010000057.1:0-15833 GCA_051878615.1 Bacteroidaceae bacterium
CTGGTTGACCACGACAGTCGTATATGCACTCTGGTCACCTGCTGTAGTACAGAAGAGGTTCATGCCAAGGTATGCATAAGATGTCACCTTCAGGCCTTCAAGAACTCCATTCTCAACCTTGATAAATTCGGAACTGTTCCCATATTCCCAAGTAATCTCATCGGGGAGATTGGCACCCTCGGGGGTCAATACCAATTGATCGCTCAGAGTTACCTTATCACCTTTGTTAATGGTGATTGTCTCAGGCAGAGATACACTTGTAACAGGAGTAAAACTGATGGCAAACGGATCAGAAGGGTAACTAATGGTGCCATCACTTGCACTCACAGTGACCATTTCGGACAGAGTGTACTCTGTCACATTGTTCCCATAAGAGTCATTGCACTTGAGGGCAAAATTTACGGTCTGGTTGCTTTCACCATCCTTGACTGCAATACGCAACGTATAGATGTACGTTGTGGTTCCGTCATTGGATGTTTTCCCCACAGGTGTAGCCACGGCACGGCATTCGTCACCAATAAAAGCGCCAAGTGTAACAACTATGCCATCGCCTGGTGCAACCTGATTTCCGGATGCGTCCTTCAGGGTGGCATAGACAACAGTCTCAGCAGCCACCGAGGCATCGTCATTGGTGAGCGGCGTCCAATCGCGCTGAGCACTCATCTGCAATACGCCCAAAAGGCAAAGTGCAAGAAAAGATAATACTTTCTTCATTTCGAAATAGTTTTTAGTAATCAATTATGTTACTCACTCTCTATATTCTATATTGATAGGTATGCTTATGGGCTCCGTCTCATCGGCATCCGTCTGTATACGTATACTGGCATCGCCTGACAGGATACTCTGTTGCAAATCCTTAAGAATGCAGGATACTACCATGGTGAAGCGTTCACCAGAAGCAGGCTGCCGGGGATTGAATTCAACATCGGCACCTTGAGGAAGGTGTACGACAGAGAGAGCCAAGGAATCAGGACTGTCGTTGAAGCAACGCATGGTAACCGTGGCTTTCTTGTTTCCTTCACGCGTATATATATATAATGTATCCTCGGCAAATCGGATTTCTCCTTTGACGATAGGGAACTCCTTCTCTATCCGTTGGCGGGAACTCACCACATTCCCTTTCACAAAGAGGTAATTGACGCGAGAGCGGGAATCGGTTGTCACGGCAACTCGCTGACAGAAAACTCCCTCACGCCTCTGGGGATTATAGGTGACCATGACCGAAGCAGTATCGTCAGGAGCAATAACCTGAGAAGAGTGTGTGGCTGTGGTGCAACCGCATGTGGCATGAGCACCGACAATGGAAAAAGCCTTATCACCAGCATTACGGAGGACGAAGCGATGAGAGACAGTACCGTCATCCTCCCAAATGGTGCCAAAGTTAAATGACGTTCCATCCTGCCATTGCATCTCAGACTGAGCACGAACCGTCGTCACCAACATCAGCATGATGACGGAGAGTACTCTGCCCGAGCCGTGATTCCAGATTCTGTTTCTTCTCATAATCAGTCTCAGTCCCTCTGTCTGTTATCCCCACCTCCCTCTCCCCTATCTTAGGAAGTGAGACGTAAGGACAAACGTTAATCTTTGAAACGCTTTGCAAAAAAAGAATAATTAACCCGATACAACCTTGCTATTTCGGACATAGGCATGTCTATATCGGACAACTGGAGGTTATTTTGTATGGAAATATTTCCACCCTACGTATTTTTTGCCATGAAACTTTCTTATTTTTTAGCATTTCTTTACCTTTGTACATATAAGCGCAAGCGGATATCCGACATCACTCAAACCTCATGGTCACACACTCATATTTCTGTATGGAACATCCTCGAAATCATATATATATATTTTTAGAATACAGTATGAACAAACATTCGATACTCATGATAAGAAAGGCGACAAGCAAACCTCTATGGCAAGCAGTACTTGCATGTATGGTGATATTCAACATGGCATGCAACGAGCCGAAAGAGAAAGAGACAGACGAACAGCAAGAGCAACTTTCCGACAGTCTGGTATCACTACGCAACAGAGGAAAGAACCTGAGAAACGAGGGACGGTTTGACGAGGCCCTGCTATTGCACAACAACGGACTGACCCTGGCCAAAAGCATCGGTGATACCTGCGAGTGGATACAGGCGCTCAACAATATCGGTACCGATTATCGCAGGATGGGATTGCTGGATATTGCCCAGGAATATCACTACGAAGCATGGAGGATGTGTGAAGAATCGTCCGACACATCCCGAACAATGAAGAAAAACAGAGTAGTATCACTCAACGGACTGGGAAACATCTATCTTACCGTGAAAGATTACACTCGTGCCGACAGCGCATTCCAGATGGCTCTGGCTGGAGAACAGGAACTGGGCAGCGCCACGGGACAAGCCATCAATTATGCCAACATAGGAGCCATATACAATGCCCGAGGCGACTACAAGGAAGCACGCAGATATTATGAGATGTCGATGATGATGAACGAGAGGGACAGCAACACGCTGGGAATGTCGCTCTGTCACACCTACTTCGGCAACCTGCACGAGAAAGCATACGAGTACACTCAGGCACGACAGGAATACATGACTGCCTATCAGCTCATCAAGGACTCAAGGGACAGATGGCATGCACTGGAACCCATGATGGCTATCGTCAGGCTCGAATTGGATGCCGGCAACATGGAAGATGCAGAGAGATGGCTGCAAGAAGTGGACCAGGAGGTGAAAAGTCTCAACTCCAGAGAGCACGAGAGTGAGATATACACGCTGCATTATAAAATAAACCGCAGCAAGGGACTCTATCGCGAAGCGCTGAACTGGTATGAGAAGGCCGTAGCCATGGAAGACAGCATCATGGACCAGGACAAGAACAACCGCATCCACAACATCGGGATATCCATAGAAAGAAGACGGCAAGGAATGATTCTGGAGATGACCAAATCGGAACTAAGGGCAGAGAAGAACCGAAGCCTGTTCTGGCTATGGGGAGCTGTCATCGTGGCTGTAGTGTTCGTGATCGTCGTGGGACTCTTGCTGTACATCCAACGGCTGAAATCGGCAAGCATGAGACTCATGCAGGAGACCAGCAGAATGAGAGAGGACTTCTTCACAAACATCACTCATGAGTTCAGGACTCCGCTGACTGTAATTCTCGGACTGAGCGAAGAGATGAAGACACATACAGACAACGAGGAATGGAAAAGCAAGTGTGAAGCCATCTACAGACAAGGCAACAGTCTGCTGAGATTGGTGACACAACTGCTGGACATGGCCAAGATAAAATCCAAAGTGGGCGTTCCCGACTGGCGACATGGCAATATCGTGGCGCAAGTGAAAATGATTGCGGAAACCTTCCGCGACTACGCGGCAAACAAAGGAATAGACCTGAGCGTACAAGCCTCGGGACCTATAGAAATGGACTTTGTACCCGACTATATAAACAAGGTAATGGGCAATCTATTGTCAAATGCCATCAAATTCACCCGCCCCAATGGAAAAATCACTATAGAGATGACATCGAATGGCAGGCGACTGACCATAGATGTGTCCGACACTGGAAAAGGCATGAGCCAAGTGGTGATGAAGAACATCTTCAAACCCTTCTACTCGGCATCGGCAGGAAACTGCGGCACTGGCGTGGGACTGGCCCTGGTGAAGCAGATAGCCGACACGCTGGAGGGTAGCATAAGCGTAAAGAGTATCGAAGGTTCGGGAAGCACGTTCACTTTTGTCCTACCCATCAGGAAATCCGCTCATGAAATAAAACTACTACCCCCCGAAGACCTCAACAAGGAACAGGTGCGATCTGAAGCCATGGCTGAACTTGACAAAGGAAACTGCACGGAGACAGACATCCACGAAAAAGAGCAGGATGACACCATGGAGGAACAAATGCGTAAAGTGGTACTGGTGGTAGAGGACAACAGGGATGTGGCCGAATACATTGGCTCGCAACTGAGTGCCGACTACGATGTGGTATATGCCATCAACGGAGAAGACGGCCTGCAAAAGGCCACCAGTCTGGTACCCGACATAATCGTGTCGGACATGATGATGCCGGAGATGAACGGACTGGAGATGTGCCGAAGAATAAGAGAGAACGAGGTGGTGAACCACATTCCTGTAATCATGGTGACGGCCAAAATAACCGAGGAGGACAAACTGCAGGGACTGGAGGCTGGAGTGGACGTATACATGCCAAAACCCTTCAATGCCGACGAATTGCGCATAAGGGTGGAAAAACTACAGGAAATGAGAAGGATGCTCCGGCAGAAATACATGGAGGCACAGGCAGAAGGAAGGAAGATGGCAGAGATAAAGCTGTCTGAGGACGAGATGCAGAGCATGAAAACCATGGAGAAAACCGATGCCTTCCTGAACAAGATTACCGAACAGATCTGCAGCATGCTCCGCAATTACCAACTTGTGTCGGTGGCCACACTCTCAGAGAATCTTGGCATGAATGCCCGACAACTACATAGAAAACTCACGGCCGTGGCCGGTACCACTCCCAACGCATACATCCAAAACGTAAAGATCGACAAAGCCAAGAAGATGCTGGAGGCAGACAGCACAATTCCCCTAAAGAATGTAGCCCTCGACTGTGGATTTATCGATTACTCCCATTTTGCCAAGGTCTTCAAGAGTATTGTCGGTCAGTCGGCTTCGGAATATGCGAAAGGCAAAGGGCAGCCGTAACAATTGTCATACTTAATGCCAGAAGTTCATTAGGATTCACCACTCAAAGAATCCTAATGAACATCATTAGAAAATTGCCAATACAATCATTCGGCTCTCAGAAATCTGTTGCCTTTGTCGTGGAGAAAAGTCCAAGAACATCCGTCCGTTTTCGGGTGACACGCTCCACAAACTGCATAGAACGACTATGGGTTTATCCGTATGGACAGAGGCTTTCTCAGAAATCAGGCAATGAAGTACTCAGAAGGATAATCACTTCACTATATCATAGCCTGGCGATTTATAATAAGATAAAGCACATCCAAGCCAAGATACACAAACGGGTGAATGTCGCAAAGGGACAGGACGTAATTTTTCATGCTAACATTTGCGGAGCCATGTGCATGGCAATAGTGTTGAACCCAAATCGGACTTATGTTCATAGCCTGCATCACAAACGAACAACGGGGGGATTGTGGTCCCCCCGCTGAACGTTCACATGAATGTACCTTATCAATTTCATTTAATCACAACCTTCTCGCTTGTTCTGCTGGCTCCTGTGGTCAGACGGAAATATACACCTGGCAGGGTGGGACGTCCGCTCAGACGGATGCCATCAATGGTGTACCAACTCTCCTTGCTGTCAGACCCTGCCATGCCTGAGATACAGGTCTCAATGGAATCCTCTCCGAAACCTATGGCAAAAGGACTGCTGGGGTTGCCCACTATACCATCATCTTCATAGGGAAGTGTAGTGGAAGCCTTGAGCATCACACCATTGAAAGAAATGATGAACGAGAGTTCCTCACCACCATTTCCGGGAATGGTAAGGAAGACAACACCCTCGTCGTTGGTGAAGCCTGCCGTACGGCATTCATTTCCACTGAAGACACCTATCTCGTTGTCGACAAGGGGCTGACCCTCATAAGTCACGCGTGCCACAATGGTCATATTGCCAGGATAGAGACTATTGTCCGTGGGAACGAACACACCACTACGGCTCTGTTCGGCTGCCATATGACGAGTCTTGCGATAAATGGAGACAGGATAACGGAAAGTGCGTGTCTGGCTGGCCTGACTCATGTACATGTAACCCTGTCCGGGGGTGAGAGCCTGCAGCGAACCGTTCCACTCGTATCCGTCGTAGATGGCGAAGCCCTGCTTGCCCTTTACCAAGTCACCATCCTCGGGACTGAGTCCGGCAAAGGCATCGTCCACACTCTGGATAGAAGTGCTGTTGAAGGCAATCCAGTTCCAGCCCGGTACCACGCTGATGGTACGCTCAGCCTCATCGGGACGTGCGCCTGTAATGGTAAGCGGAGCGTCTGATGTCATGAGCACCTTGTACATATCACGAACGTTGAGACTGGTGAGGGTTCCCTCCCAAATACCGTCATAGGTCATGGAAGAGGCCGTCTTGCTCTTCATCAGAACACTCTCTCCTGCCACGCCGTTCATCACAGCGCCCACGCTCATATCCTCAGCATTCACAGCCAGAGAGGTCCAGTTCCAGCCTGCACCCAAAGCGATAGTCTGCTCTATCAGGTTGAGGGCATTGAGACGAACAGGAGCAGTAAACGAACCATAGATGGCTCCTGATGTGAGTTTAACCTCTGGGGTAGCCTCTACCACGGGCCATACCATGCCTGTGCTGGCATCATAGATGCGGAACTCCACATCCTTGTCTCTCTCTGATGACTGGCAGGCCACGTCGAGCATCACAAAGTACTCGTCATAACGCTTGCTGTAGGTAGGCTTGGCCACGCCACGACATTCACCATCCACAAAGACACCCACGATATCATCAACATCTGCAGAGGGAACACCATTCACGGAGAGTGTGCCCACCAGGTTCATGGAACTGCTGTACTTGCTTGCATCCACTGCCCAGTCGGGAACATCACCGGTAACGGTTACGTTCAAGGCCAGGGGCAAAGCCAGATCATCGCCATTGACCAGATAGATAGTCTCGGCATACTTGCCTATAGGACATGATTTGCTCACGGTGAATGCGACATCGGCAGAAGAAAGCGGATCGATATAGCCGCTCTCGGAATCCACCTTCAGCCATGCAGGTATACCGCTCAGATACCATTCCTGCTGTGTACCACCCTTGTTGGTTATGGTGGCGACAAACGTGGTCTCCTCGCCACCCTTCTGAGTGATGCTGACCTTATCCTCTGTCCAGGCCAGACTATTGCGGCTCACATAAGCTGTCCAGCAGACAGGGTCACAGTAGTTTCCATTGTTGTCACCCACACGCTTTACCTTGAAGTTGAGCGTGCAACCCTCAATGGCAGCTGGATCCTCGTTGATATTGATGACAACCTTGTTGGAACTTGCCGTATAAGAGAATGCAACATTGGTCAGCGAAGGCTTGGGCATCAGAGCAGGTGCCTGACTGGTATACGTCAGACTGTCCTTTCCATAAGTGGCCTTGCGCATCGCGCCACCGTCAACCATACTGACATCGGTGGAATCGGTCACCACCTGATTGTAATCGTTGAGTCTCTTATACTCAAACGGGAAGTAAGCCACCAAACCTGTCTCCTCACCTGTGAGCCTCAGTTTGCGGCTGTTGCTGAGCGAGGAAGCATCCAGAGTGGCATTCCACAACCTTACTTCATCCACCAGACCTGTGAGATGACGGTCAACAGACTGGATGTAAGAATGTTTGGAATCATAGATGCAACGTGCTCCTATCGCCAAAATATCATCATTGAACGTAGCGATATTACGTGAGGAGGTACTGAAAGTGCGCTGTCCGTCCACATATACCGAAGTATTACCGACACGTAGCACATTGATGGCAATGTGATGCCATTCGTTGTCGGAGAGCGGACTGGTGCCTGCATCATAAGTATTGTCAGCAGAGGTGAACTTGAGCAATCCGTCAGCGTCCATCCAGAGACCGTTCTGTCCCATATTCAGGAGTTGTGCATCTCCCTGTTGCTTGTCGGCCTTAATCCAGAATTCCACTGCCTGATTGTCCTCGGCATCTACCGCAAGATCCCCAATCGGGATGTTCAGATAGGAAGAGCCGTCCAGCACAACAGCCTTGTTCTCATTATTTATATACCAGGTCTCACCGGAGGAAACCAGATGACGATTGCGTGCATAGTCGGTAATCTTACTACCCTCGCCCTCGTTCATCTTCCAGTAACCCATAAGGTTGGCTGTGGACGGGGACTTGGTCTTCTGTCGCTGCAATTGTGCCTTGGCATTGTCGTGAGCCACATCCCACAAAGTAAGTTCGTGGATGGCTCCCCTCAATCTCTCTCCGATACTGAGAGCACCCACTCCATTGTAAACTGCAGTATGACAGTCACGGAAGAGCTGATTGGTATTGGCAGACTCGGAAACAGCAGCATTGAGGATTCCCTCGCCATCGGCAGCCTCATAACTTACCGTGAGGTAGCACCACATGGCCTTAGGCATGATACCCTCGGAGACATAGGCCTCATCGCCCACGTTTATCACAAGATGCTGATTCTGGTCTACCGACAGGACAAACTTCTCAGAACCGCTTCCATGTGAGAGAATGGTTCCCTCACTTTCGGCATACAGCCACATATCTGTGGAGAAGCTCTTTCCGGCCAATGAGATGGAAGCCTCGGTGGATGCCGTACGCTCCTCTCCCTGCAGGGACAGGGCTGTATTGTGTTCTATCTGCGAGCCATTCAGCACGGCAGTTATCTCAAAGTTGTCATCATTGGCAAGAGCACCGCTGACAATATCCTCGTTGAAGGTAACGCTGATGTCATCACCCACACCCAGGATACCATTGGAGGGCTGAGGCATGCCGAGAGGCTTGGGCTTCAACATATCCTTGTATATGGACATCTCGTTGCTGGAACGGGTAATCTCACGACCTCCATAAGTGCTTACAGAGAGCACTCTGAAGCGATAGAGTCCATCGCTCTTTCCGTGCATGTTGTACGTATAGTCCACGCTGGCCTCTTTGGGCAACAGGAGTTTACCGTTCTTCTCCTCTGCCGGGTCAAGCACATACTCCTGAAGGGTAATCCATTCGGTGGCACCTGGAGCAAAACTCTGGATGCGGAAAGCCTTCAGACTGGCATAATTACGGTCGAACTGATCGAACGTGATGCGCAGGGTGTCATTCGTAATGGTGTTGATGACATCTCTGTCAAAGGCCATGTGTACGGGAGAAGACGAAGGCACAAACTGTGCTGACACATAGATGGTATCGGCAATAGGTGCCCAGTCACTGGCAGGATCGTACTGTACCAGAGAGGCCAGTGTGATGCTGATGCTGTCATACTGGAGAATGCTCTGGTTGGTCTGCTCCAGCAACAAAGTCTTGGTGACAGTCTCCGTGGCAGGAATCCTGATTACCCTACCCTCTCCTGTGAGAGGCAGTCCGTCTATGGTAAGCTTGGCTCCGGTGGTGTTGGTCTCATCATTGACGAGGAGCCTATAGTACATGTCGTCCTTCGTCTCAGAATTATTGAAGAGACTAAGCGTATAACTGGCTGCCCCACCTGTGGGCACATTGCTGACCATGGACCACTTGAGGCTGTCAACCGTAAGCTCTGGTTTCTCAATCTGCATGGTACCCTCCATGAGAACCTTCTGATCGGGCTCATAATAAGAGGTACGCACCTCACCCTCGTAAGGAGCAGAGGTCTGTCCGCCTCTTGTGCGGAAGATGGGAGCCCATCCGTCACGATAGTCGAAGACATCCACCGAGAGTGCATCGCCCACGTTATCCTCCAGTGTATAGCTGAAGCTGGTGGACTCAGTGGTGGAATTCTCTGATGTCTCATGTGAGCCTCCGCCCGTCATGGTAGTTAAATCTGCAGACAATCCGACACCGTTAATAAGCAAACCCGTAGAAATGGCTATATTGACAATTCCCATGGTAGTCTCATCATGAAGGGTAGTCTTGGTGGTGTCAGTAGTCTGAGTCATCGAAATTGTAGAACCTCCGTCAAAAGACAAGTTGTTGACAATATACTCATTTCGTTCTTCATAAACTTTCACCTTCTGTTCCTCGTTACGAGCCAAATGCATATTCCAGTTCTTGATGGAGTTGTTGTAGAACATCACTGAATCAACAGCTATGAAATCATCGGGAACCGACTTGGGCAGAACCATCCTGTAAGATTTGCCCGTAGAAGAGGGACGGTCTGTTGCGTCTCTCCCCCAGATTTCCTTATCATCATTGTCTGAGCCATAGCCTTCGTCATCAGATGTTAGTGAAGTCACATATACCACATGATCTGTACTGTTGACATAGCTGTCCACATTGGGCACCGTCACCAGCAAATTATTTCTCAGCATTTCCAGGTTAGGCAGAAGATAATTCTCAATGTGGGAAACCGAGTGCTGGAATTCTGTACCAAAAGATAATCCCGTAGTGGTTACCTCATCCACATCCAAGGTAGCTACATCTACACCTTCCTTTACTCTGAAAAGACCTACCTCATCGGCCTTTCCGAAGATGATATTTGTGGACGAACCGATGAAGAGATCTCCGTTGGCACCCACATATTCAGGGTCGGCGGATGTGGAGATGCTCCTCTCTACGCTGACGGTTCTTGTCCATGTAGTGGCATTCTCGCCAGTTGTAGAAACGGTCATGCCTATTGCCTGATCATTCTCCACCTTTGTATCGGTTTCCATCATGAATCCGATAGTTCCCGTCAAGATAGTAGCCTGAAGACCTGTCTTTTTCGTAATCATGGCACCTGTTTCAGAAGACCATACCTTGCCATAGGAAGTGGAACGGCTGGTAACGGTTCCCTTGGTCCAGCTGGCGCTTGAATAAGACCCTGGAGGATCACGCAACACCATATCAATGACGTCGGGGCCCTGTGTCACAAAGTTGCTTCCCGTGGGCAAACTACCCAGAATGACAGCCTTGAGTCCGCCATCTCTCCACAGCTTCGTTTCTCCGTCTATATTATAATAGAACTGTACAGCTCTGGTGAAAGGAGATGTGATATTGGGCAGTCCGGCCATCCATGTATAAGAGAATTGTCCCAGACTGTCGAGTTCTATGCTGTTCGTCTTCAGTTCGTGTACCTCACCAGGTGTTCCTCCCTTGGAATTGCCTTTCATATACACAATCTGGTCGCCTGAGAGGGCATTACTGATGGTTACAGGGAGGCCGTCCAAAGGTACCACATCCACGGGATGCTTGCCATCCACGGGGGAGATTTCATCATAGTTGACATAGCTTTCATATGCCTTGATGTTGAAGGTGTACTTATCCTGCGAGACAAACAGGGGATAACCATAATTGTAAACGACGGAGTCCTGCTTGCTACTGCCTAAGACGCGCTTGCGAACATCAACCGCAAAGTTGCCTATCGCGTCATTTATCTCACAGCTGTCAATACCGAATTCATCCGCTATGCAGTCCTGCTGAGTGACTTCGAATACGGCATCCGAACGCCAAGCGTATTTCAAAGCCGTATGATATTCATATACGTACTCCTTACCGTCATCCATCACCGTGGTATCACACTCCGTGACGAGGGGATCTCTCAAATCAATCTCTTTGGATACAGACTCTGAGAGCAAGTCTATGTTTGCATTCGGATTGTCCTTGTCATTATTAACCAGGACCGCAGACTTCAGATTATAAAGCAGCGGGGGAAGCATGGCCGAGAACTCACCCGTCAGACTGTCTGTGGTGATATAGACATGCTGGGAGAAGTCGTTTGCTCCGCGATAAGCACGGCTCTGGATATTCGTGGTCTGTGAAGCCACCTCTACAGTCAAAGTATTGGGTTCATAGGCTGTCGATGTTTGGCTGCCGGTCTGCATGGCATTGAAGATTCCACTACCCTGGTACTGCAACGTGAGCCTTGCACGTCCGATGTTGTTCTTACTCTGCTTGTATCCCAAGGTCTTGTCGGCCTGTATGGAACCACCCACGATACGTCCGGTGTAGTTGACCAGAGTAGCATCCCAGAATGTTATTGGATTCGTTCTGTCCTGGTTGAAAAGTTCGGTGGTACCCACTCCGTCCTTATCCTCGGGGAAACGTCCGTTGTGGACAAAGGTATGTCCGTCCTTCTTGACCTCGACATAATGGCTTCCTATGGGTACGCTTATGAGGAATTCACCATTCTCGTCGGTCTGCACCAGATTGCCGTTCATGCTGGCAGCCTGTCCGTCCACATACACCGTACAGCCCTCCACAGGAATGGTGGTACCCGAATAGCGTACCTTGCCACTTGCCTTGAAGGAAGACTCGTCAGTGAAGTCTACTCCGCTATATATCAGAGACGAACCACTCACAAAACGGCTCGATTTAGACGGGGAGAAGGAATGAACACCCTTTGACGGAATGACGGAATAGGTGGTACCGTCGCCCGAGAAAGGAACGCCGCTGATGGTGAAGTTTCCGTTCTGGTCGGTCAAGCCACAGATGGAGAGCTGGTCCTTGTTCGGAACAATAGAGGAAACACTCATGGTTTCGATTACACCATGGTTGCCGTTCGACGTGCCTCCGGTCTTTGAGTAGTCATAGGCTATGGACTGGTCCTTGATCCCTTCGTCGAACTTGTAATACACCCAGAGTCCATCCTCGGAACCGGAAAGCACGCGGTTGTAGTTGCGCATCAACTCGGCATCGGTGAGAGCCTTGCGCCAGAGGCGGCACTCGTCTATGTTGGCAAGACAATATATATTATTGCCATTACCTCTATTCCCAAAATAAATCAGCCTTCTGACATGCTTTTTGACTTCTGCGTTACTTACGTTTTTAATATAGTTGGTATCTACAGAAGCAGGATAAACCTTTTTCTGCATGTTGCCATCCTCGTCTATTACACGTAAGATATAGGTGCTGTCTGCATTGGCATTGTTGTACGATAGAGATATATTGTAGTACTTGCCTTTTTTAATCCTTACACCGGAACCTTTCCATTCTCCAGTTGAGGTCCATACCTTTTTTCCATTGATAAAATATCTTTCGGAAATATAAGATATTTCTCCGTCACTGGCGCACATACTCATGACGCCTGCATCAAAGAACGTGTTTCTACTACCATCAATTGAGTCTGACCTGTAATACAACTGGACAGTCCAAGGGTTGGAGAAGACTGAGAAATACTCAGTGGTGTCTTTCATTGCCGACTTGTCAAGAAGGACGTCGGACTTTGTGCCTTGGATGCGCAGGGAATGGAATGTGGTCAGAGTTTCGCCATCGGAAGAGTTCGCTTCAAGGCTTACCTTTACACTGTCTACGGCTGTTCCGGTACCATAGGAGATGCGACCACTGATGACACCTGTAGCCATAGCAAAACCGTCGGTCTGCTGAGATAAGCCATAAGAATACACAGGGTCTTTGGAGGAATCCTCCTGACAATTGCGGTAACATTGCACGCGATACTGGTAATAAGTGCCAGCCTGCGCCGTGTTATCCTCATAACTGTAAATATTTGACACACCAGATGTTGCGTATATGGTCTGATAATCAGTTTCCAACGTACTGCCGAGCACTCGACGCTGTACATCGAAATAGGTGGGGTCGGTACCTTTCTGGTCCACCTCCCATGAAAGGCGTACGGTACCACTATAGGTTCCGCGGCTTGCCACAACACTCTTGACATTCGTGGCACCGGTAATGGCTCCCTCGCAACCGCCGTTTTCACCTATACTGAATGTGGTCTCCTGTGCCACGACAGTTGCCTTGTATTCATAGGTCTGACAGGCATTGGCAGCGCCCTTATCAGAGAAAGTGCACTGGGTGGCACCTGAGGCTACCTTATATTCAAAATCCTGGGATGTTGTCCATGGCTCCGAATTGTCCTTGGTTTTCAAGCGCCTATACAGAACGATGGTGTAGGTCTTTTTTCCTGCATCCGGAATACAGAGGAAATCGCAGACAACCTTTATCTCGCCTTCCAAATCCTTACTTGCAGTAAGATTCTTCAGAGGATTCTCCCTCGTCAACGTGATTTTCACAGAAGCCGAGAGATCTGATGCCTGGGAAGGAGAAGCAAGAGTGGTATTCCACTCCTTCGGTTCAAAGACAACAGTATAAGTATAGTTTACACCATATTCCTTTGCATTGGTGTCGACGAAGGTATTCTGTTTGTTACCATATTTGCTGTAATCCTGTTCGCCAATTCTCTCGTAAGCATCGTCCGATGTTCCTGGTTTACGGAAGACAACCCATTTACCTTCAGTCTTGACACATGTATCGTCATAGGCCTGAGGAGTCCAGGTCAAGGTGATATTCTTTGTCCATGAGTCATCAGTTGCTGTCATTGCACCGGCAAGAGTGCTTTCAGGATCTTCTCCTCCGCAGGGATTAGGACGAGGAAAGCCAGGAATCCTTACCGTTGCATATTTGTTGATATTTATAGGTTGTGTGACCGCTGTAGTTCCACTGCTCTTATAAGGATATATGGTGTAATTTTCCGCATACCTTGTCACAAGAGGATAAATGGTTGTCGGAACATAGTTGCCCGGAACAGCCATTGTGGCACTCATACTGGTCGCCGTCGTACCGACATCATAATCAGTCGCGTTCCTATCCTGAAGCGCACCACCATTTACAGCACATTGCTTGATGGTGTAGCGGTCATTCGTGAGCGGCCAGAAACTGGACGTATTGATATTCTTTGCAAAATGGAACTTGTATCCCCATGTTCCAAGAGTGGTCTTCGAACCAGCGTATTTGTAAGTATGCTTGGTAAGACTGGCTGAAATCTGTGCCATACCATTAGCAGGACGAGTCACTGTGAACGTTGGTAAAGTCACAGAGGGTGCGGCGATTGATTTTGATATCACATAGGGAGTTGTGCCCTTAGAGCCTTTGTTGTTCCATATTCCCTCCACCCTTATCTCTGTCGGGTTTTCGTGAAGCAGTCTTGTCACGATAACATCAACATGAATGGCCGACCATTTGTCATTACCTTCTCTTAGCCTGGAGAAGACGACCTTACCGGAATTGTTGGAAATGGTGAATGCCGTGGGAGTACCCACTATGCCTGCATTGTTCTTCCCCTTGAGATGATCCTCACTACCACGTTGGTCTGAAATATAAGACCAAACAGTTCTAAGGTCGAGAGCCTTTTCACCATTAACGTACAGATTTACCTCTCCCTCATAGCCACAATTATCACCATCATAGTTGAAGAAGACTAATTCAAAACCAATATGAGTGGAGTCGGGATAACCAAACCCTTCCCATCCATAGGCCGAAGGTTTGGAATAGTCGACAGCCCCCGCCGTTTGGCTAACAGCAAAAAATGGAATTAAAAAGAGCCATACCAGCCAACACCTGTGGAACGTCCCGCAAAGCGATGAGGGAGTTCCCGGAGATTTGGAAACGAGAATTTGTTGTTTCATTATTATTGAGTTAAATTTGTTATTGATTCATACGAGTTGAAAAAACGGGACAGAATGTATTCCAAAAGGAGCACGCTCATTATGTGCAAAGGTAGCAATACGATGCATAAACGGAGAGAAAAAACAGAAGAAATGCATTCTGCCTCCAAAGAAATTGACAAAAAAGCATCTTTTTCTGACGAATCTTAAAATTATTGTCGGCTCAGAAAAAACACAGGGTGGCATAAGCCGCTTTCATCCTCGCTCCAGACACAACTGCTGTTGAGGCAATTCCCAAGGGGGGGGGGGGTGAAGCAAGAGAGTCATTCCGTCTGACCGTTCCTCCATCGTGCAGGGGAACAGCCCTCCTTCTCACTAAACGTTCTGGAAAAATGACTGAGAGAAAGAAAGCCGGATGACTCGGAAATTTCGCTGACCTTCAGTTGGGGATTCTGCTTCATCAGTCTCTTGGCATACTTGATACGCAAATCTGTAATCCAATCACGGAAAGTCATATGATACACACTATTGATGTATTCAGACAAATAAGTGCGGTTGGTGCAGAGCTGCAGAGAAAGTTCGCTCAAGGTGATACCCTGTTGACGATACCCTTCATTATCTATCCACTCCCCAATACGCTTTTCTATCTCGGCATGATATACAGGAATGTCTTCTGTAACGGCCTCATCACCCAACGGATTCTTTTCCATCTCCGACAGACTGATATCCTCCAAAAAAGCACTCTCCACCCTTTCGTAAAACAAGATGTAGTTCTGGTAACAGCAATACAGATAGATATAGAACGGTATGGACGAGAGTATCCATATAAACACATATTCG
>JBJEKL010000058.1:0-15583 GCA_051878615.1 Bacteroidaceae bacterium
AAAATGACTCATACAAGATATAAGCGAAGTTCGAACACAAATTAGAGATATGAGAATAACCTTTTTCAAGACTCCACAGAGGAGCATCATCGCCACAGAGAGTGTGCAGCCATTGAATGCCGAAGACACAGAAAAACTATGTTGGCTCTATGGTGGAGCACAAGTGGTTACGGAGGAGAGCCTGTCGGGGCACTTCGTAGGGCCACGGCGTGAGATGGTGACACCCTGGAGCACCAATGCGGTTGAGATTACCCAAAACATGGCCATTGATGGAGTGACACGTATCGAGGAGTATTTTCCTGTGCAGGACGAACATGCCGATCATGACCCAATGTTGCAACGCCTGTATTCCGGACTTGATCAGGAGGTGTTCCTGACACATATCCAACCGGCACCTATCCAGACCATCGATGATCTGGAAAGCTACAATGAACAAGAGGGATTGGCATTATCAGTCGAGGAGATAGACTATCTGCATGAGGTGGAGCAGCAGTTGGGACGCAAGCTCACCGATAGTGAGGTGTTTGGTTTCGCACAAATCAATAGCGAGCATTGTCGCCATAAGATTTTCGGAGGAACATTCGTCATTGACGGGGAGGAAAAGGAAAGTTCTTTGTTCCAGATGATCAAGAGGACTACACAGGAGAATCCTCATAACATCCTGTCAGCCTATAAGGACAATGTGGCTTTTGCCCAGGGGCCTATCGTGGAGCAATTCGCACCAGTCTCCCATGAGACGAGTGACTATTTCGTAATACGAGACATAGAGAGTGTCATCAGCATTAAGGCCGAGACGCACAACTTCCCCACCACCGTAGAGCCTTTCAATGGAGCCAGCACTGGTACAGGTGGGGAGATACGTGACCGAATGGGTGGAGGTACAGGTTCATGGCCCATAGCAGGTACGGCCGTCTATATGACTTCGTACCCTCGCGTTGATGACGAGCCGCATATCTGGGAACAGCAGATGCCCCCGCGCCCATGGCTCTATCAGACTCCTCAGCAGATTTTGACAAAGGCATCCAACGGTGCCAGCGATTTCGGAAACAAATTCGGACAGCCTCTCATCTGTGGCTCTGTGCTCACTTTTGAGCACAAGGAAGGCGATGAGAAATATGCCTATGACAAGGTGGTGATGTTGGCAGGAGGTGTGGGCTACGGCACACGTCGCGACTGTCTGAAGGGCACTCCCAAAAAGGGCAACAAGGTGGTGGTGTTGGGTGGTGACAACTATCGCATTGGCCTTGGTGGAGGTTCGGTATCCAGTGTAGAGACCGGACGATACAGCAGCGGAATAGAACTCAATGCCGTACAGAGAGCCAATCCTGAGATGCAAAAGAGAGCCTATAATCTGATACGCTCACTTTGTGAAGAAGGGACTAACCCCGTGGTGAGCATTCATGACCATGGTAGTGCGGGACATGTCAACTGTCTGAGCGAGTTGGTGGAGGACTGTGGAGGACTTATCCATATGGACCAACTTCCCATTGGTGACCACACTTTGTCTGCTAAAGAGATTATTGCCAACGAGAGTCAGGAGCGTATGGGATTGCTTATCAACGAACACCATATCGACCATGTGCGCAAGATAGCAGAGCGTGAGCGTGCACCATTTTATGTGGTGGGAGAGACCACAGGCGATGCTCACTTTGCTTTCGAACAGGCCGATGGCAAGCGCCCGTTTGACCTTGAGGTAAGCCAGATGTTTGGCCATTCGCCCAAGACCATCATGCGTGACAATACGGTGGAGCGTAAATATGCCAATGTGCAGTACACTCTTGATGATATCGAGAAAAAGGTGCGCGACGTGATTCGCCTGGAGGCAGTTGCATGCAAGGACTGGCTTACCAACAAGGTAGACCGTTCGGTAACTGGCAAGGTAGCGCGTCAGCAATGTCAAGGCGAGTTGCAGTTGCCTCTTTCTGATTGTGGTGTAGTTGCCCTTGACTACCGGGGTATTCATGGTGTAGCCACAGCGTTGGGTCATGCTCCTCAGGCAGCGTTGGCCTCTCCAGAGGCAGGCTCGGTACTCTCGGTGGCAGAGGCGTTGACCAATATCGTATGGGCACCCCTTGCAGAGGGACTGGATAGCGTAAGTCTGTCGGCCAACTGGATGTGGCCCTGTCGTGCTCAGGAGGGTGAGGATGCCCGACTCTATAAGGCTGTTCAGGCTTTGTCGGAATTCTGCTTACAACTGAAGATAAATGTTCCCACAGGAAAAGATAGCCTGTCCATGACCCAGAAGTATCCCGGTGGCGAGAAGATTATCTCTCCGGGAACTGTAATCGTAAGTAGTGGTGGAGAGGTGAGTGATGTGAAGAAGGTTGTAAGTCCTGTCATACATCAGGAGAAATCCACGTTGCTGCACATTGACTTCTCGTTCTGTCCTCTTGGATTGGGCGGTTCTGCATTTGCTCAGTCGCAGGGCTATGTGGGTAGTGATGTTCCCACGGTTCTTGATGCTGAGTATTTCCGTGATGCTTTCGAGGTCGTACAGACATTGGTGCGCGAGGGACTCATTTTAGCCGGACATGACATCTCTGCCGGTGGTTTGGTTACCACTTTGCTTGAGATGACTTTTGCCAACACTACAGGAGGCCTTGACATTCATCTTGACAAAATGAAGGCTACCGATATAGTCAAGGTGCTTTTCTCGGAAAATCCAGGAGTGGTTATCCAGGTAGCTGACAGGAATTGCTCTAAGGTGAAAAAGATGCTTGAGGGCATGGGCATCGGATACGTCAACATCGGTCATCCCATTCAAGAGCGTGTGCTCAATATCACACGCGATGGAAAGACCATCAGTCTTGATATTGATCAAATGAGGCAGGAGTGGTATCGGAGCAGTTACTTGATGGATATGCGTCAGACTATGAATGACAAGGCCGAGGAGCGTGCCGCCAATATGGGCAAACAACCTGTACGATGGCATATGCCTGCCACTTTCAACGGAAAGATGAGCCGCTATGGCATCACTCCCGAGCGAAGGGAGCAGAGTGGCCTGCGAGCTGCCATCATCCGTGAGAAGGGCACCAATGGAGAGCGTGAGATGGCATATATGCTGTATTTGGCAGGCTTCGATGTGAAGGATGTGATGATGACCGACTTGGTGAGCGGACGTGAGACATTGGATGATGTTAACTTCATCGTCTTCTGTGGTGGATTCTCCAATAGTGATGTACTCGGTTCGGCCAAGGGGTGGGCAGGCGCTTTCTTGTATAATCCACGAGCAAAAGAGGCTCTTGATCGTTTTTATGCCCGTGAGGATACCCTTTCGTTGGGCGTATGCAATGGTTGCCAACTGATGATGGAACTGGGTCTGGTAGGCCGTGTTGCCAACAGTTCGGCTGATGCTGAGCGTCCTCATATGGCACACAATGATTCCCATAAGTTTGAATCGGCTTTCTTGGGAGTGGATGTTCAGAAGTCTGGCCATAGTGTGCTGCTGGACTCATTGGCAGGAAGTAGTCTGGGTCTGTGGGTAGCCCATGGTGAAGGCAAGTTTGTTCTTCCTGGTCGGGAGGAGGACTACAATGTGGTGCTCAAGTATGCCCACGAGGGTTATCCTGCCAATCCTAACGGTAGTTCGTTCTGTACGGCGGGTATAGCCAGTGCTGATGGTCGTCACCTGGCCATGATGCCCCATCTGGAGCGTGCCTTCCTGCCTTGGCAATGTGCTTATTACCCCAGCGAACGAATGACCATCGATCAGGTTACTCCCTGGATAGAGGCCTTTGTAAATGCCCGCCAGTGGGTGGAGAAGCACCAGAAGTAGGAAACGCTATCGTGAGTGACTTGATGTCTTCAATATTGGGTCACGGGAATAGTCCTGTGGCCCACTTTTGCCAACCAGCCTGCACACATGTGAGTGTGTAGTGCGTAACTACAGAGAAATGTATTGGGAACTATTCAGTAATTTCTTTCGCATCGGACTTTTCACCATTGGCGGAGGTTATGCCATGATACCTCTCATCCAGCAGAAGGTGGTTGACCAAAAAAAATGGGTAACAGAGGAGGAATTGGTGGACCTGATGGCTGTGGCACAGAGTTGTCCCGGTATCTTTGCTGTCAATATCAGCATCTTTATCGGCTATAAGTTGCGAGGGGTAAAGGGGGCTTTGTGCTCTACTTTGGGAGCTTGTATGCCTTCGTTTCTCATTATTTTGTTTATAGCAATGCTCTTCCAGCATTTTGGTGACAACGAATGGGTGGCTCGTTTTTTCCGAGGCATACGTCCTGCAGTGGTGGCGCTCATAGCTGCTCCTGTGTTTAAAATGGCCCAGACAGCCCGTGTTACTTCCAAGACTTTGTGGATACCTGTAGTTTCTGCTTTTGCCATTTGGTGGTTGGGCGTGAGTCCTATCTATGTAATTATGATTGCAGGTTTGGCAGGTTATGCCTATGGTCAGCTTATAAAGGATGATGATACAGACAAGGACATCACATCCGATAAAGGGCCGCTTTCTGACAAAAGAAAAGAATCCAATGACATTCAAAATCCTACCACATGATACTATTGTTCCTTAGACTCTTTTGGACGTTCTTCTGTATAGGCCTTTTCGGATTTGGTGGAGGCTATGCCATGATATCCATGATACAGGCCGAGGTGGTCACTCATTACCATTGGATGACTATGGGTGAGTTTACTGATATTGTAGCTGTGAGCCAGAGTACTCCTGGGCCTATAGGCATCAATAGCGCTACCTATGTGGGCTATACGGCTGTTACAGGTGCAGGTTATGAGTGGTATTGGGGGATGTTGGGTAGCCTGACAGCTACTGTGGCTGTGGTGTTACCCAGCCTTGTGCTTATGCTCATCATCAGTAAGTTTCTTATGAGATACAAGAGCCATCCTGTGGTGGAGCATGTATTCCAGGGGTTGCGTCCTGCTGTGGTGGGTCTGCTGGCAGCAGCCTCTCTCTTGCTCATGACGGAAGAGAATTTCGGAAGCCGTACCGAGTGCCCCTGGCAATTCTGGATTAGTGTGGGCATCTTCCTTTTTGCCTTCATCAGCCAGCGTGTCTACAGGATGGGGCCTATTCTGCTTATCCTCTTGTGTGGACTTACGGGTTTGCTCTTGCTATAGCGCCCGATCTGTTATTGGCGCTTGTTTTTTACTAACAATAACTCTTACCTATTCAATCATTTGACATCATGCACAACTCATCATTTATCTTCTCCTGCAGGCAAGCAGAGGCATTCGTGCTGGCTGCCTTTATTTTTTTCGCCTGTTCGCTGGAGGTATTAGGAACCGATACCTTGCGTTACATCACTCCCGAAGAGAAGAATCAGGGACAGTTCTTGTGGTACGGACTTAGTCCCAAGGGATATCCTCGTAGGATACCTGCCATTACCACCACACGCTCAGGCATGATTGTGGCTGTGGCTGATGAACGACCTTGTGGTTCGGATATCGGATTTGGTGAGGTGGATTTGCTCAGCAGATATAGCACCGATGATGGTAGGACTTGGTCCAGTCCTGTGTGTATAGCAGATGGCGATGATGGTGTGAAGGATTATCCTTTTTTTGGTAAGGGCTTTGGTGACGCTGCACTTGTGGCTGACAGGGAGAGCGACGAACTGCTTATCATGTGTGTGAGTGGTTGTATTCCTTATCCCTATGCCGATGCTGAGAAACATCCTTGTATAGCACGACTTCGAAGCCATGATGGTGGACTTACTTGGGATAGTCCTCAGGATGTGACTCCGATGTTTTGGGGTAAGACTGGTGAGAGCATTTTCGCACCGGCAGACAGTAGCGTGATACCTTACGGAGGCTTCTTTGGTAGTGGTCGTATTGTACAGAGCAGGCAGGTGAAGAAAGGACGTTATTACCGTCTGTATGCTGCTTTGCTATGTCGTGGTGAAGCTATGCAAGGGGCTTATGTAGTTTATTCTGATGATTTTGGTGAGACCTGGCATGTATTGGGAGGCAACGTGCGCATCCAGGCATCCCCGGGGAGTGACGAGCCCAAGGTGGAGGAGTTGCCCAATGGGGATATTCTGTTGAGTGGCCGTAAATGGTATGGACGATGGTTCAACGTGTGGCACTTCACATCTGATGATTTCTCACAGGGAGAATGGGACAAACCTGTGGCGAGCGACCAGGTGCTTGGTGGCATACGTGTGGGAGCCAATAGTTGTAATGGTGAGATTCTGCTGGTTCCTGCCACGTGCATACGTACAGGGGCCTCTACCTATGTCCTGTTGCAGAGTCTGCCTACAGGTAATGGTCGAACGGACGTCTCTATATATTATAAAGAACTCTCATCAGGCATTCCTTACACCAGTATGAGCTTGGCAGAAAATTGGACTCCTGGACTTCAGATAGTTTTTTACGAGTCGGCATATAGTACCATGACCTTGCAGGCAGATGGCCGTATTGGTTTCTTTTTGGAACAGGCTCCTACATATTACAGTCTTTTCTATCAACCGCTGACGTTGGAGAGCATCACAGGAGGAATGTATCGGGTGCGACATTGATTCCAAGTCAGACGAGAAAAATTTCTTCTCGTGGATTTGTTGGACCGCATCTCTCCTATTATCATCTTTACAAAAGAGGGTGTCGTGTGAGGCTGTCTATGTCTTCTTGGCCTAATGCTATTTATGCATGGCTGAAAGTGACTTTGTGTTTGAGTAAACACGTGGGCTGTTGTATACGCATGAATCGTCTTTGTTGGTAAACCCAGAACGGTTGTTGACATGTATACACAAAGGAGGCGGCAGAATCTTATGGAATAAGGATTCTGCCGCCTGCGTGTTTGTTTGATAAGTCAGGGTTAGTCCTCCCAACCAAGTGCACTCGCGCCCAGAACAGCTGCATTGGCATTCATAAGACTGCTCACCAGGAACTTGGCTTTGCCCTTGAATATCTTCAGTACAGAAGCATCGTAAGCAGCCTTGATGGGATTCATGATGAGATCACCAGCCTTGCAGAGGCCTCCGAAGAATATAAATGCTTCGGGAGATGAGAAGGCGGCAAAATCGGCACATGCCTCGCCTAACATTTTACCTGTGAACTCAAAGATTTCTTTTGCCAGTTCGTCACCCTTACCTGCAGCAATGGCTACGTCCAGAGATTCCAACTCATCTGCAGGCTTCTCACGCAATAGTGAGGGGCGGTCGGTCTTCAACAGAATCTCGCGTGCTGTGGCAGCAACACCACTTGCCGAACAATAAGCCTCCAGACAACCTTTGCGTCCGCATCCACAGGGGCGTGCTTCAGTCCTGCGATCCATGATGACATGTCCCAATTCACCTGCAAAACCATCGTATCCGTATACGAGCTGGCCGTTGATGACGATACCCGAACCGACACCTGTGCCTAAGGTGATAACGATGAAATTCTTCATTCCGCGTGCTGCACCATAGGTCATCTCGCCCATTGCTGCTGCATTGGCGTCGTTAGTCAACTTCACGGGGATGCCCAGTTCGTCAGAGAACATCTTTGCCAAAGGTATCACGCCCTCGTGTGCCCATGGCAGATTGGGAGCGAACTCAATGGTGCCATTGTAATAGTTACCATTTGGGGCGCCTATACCCATGCCTTGAATCTGTTCAATGCCACCAGCCTGTTCCACCAGGGGACGCAAGCAGGTGAGTCCTGCCTCAACAAATTCTTCAGCGGTCTTGTACTGCTTTGTCTTAATAGAGTCTTGTGCAACAACTTCTCCGCGTGCACTCACAATTCCAAATACGGTATTGGTACCTCCCAGGTCAACACCGATAACGTAGGGTTTCAACTTGTCCATTGTTGTTTGTACGATGAGTTTCTGTTTTTGTTTTGCTCTCTCTCTACAAAGGTAACCAAAATACTTCATGGATTGATACATTTCCACGGAAAAATCAATAAAAATAAGGAAAAAAGTCCGAAATTTGCGACTCCATATGATAAGTGTTGATTTACTGAATATGATGGAGATGCTGGTAAAGGGTGTGTTGATAGGCATCCTGGCCAGTGCCCCTATGGGGCCCGTGGGCGTTCTGGTGGTACAGAGAACGCTTCTCAAGGGTCGCGGATATGGGTTCGTTACTGGGGTGGGAGCAGCTATAAGTGATTTCGTGTATGCTCTGGTTACTGGTATCTTCATGGGTTTTGCCATGAGTTTTGCCGAGAGCCCTTGGGCTGTGCGTTGGCTTAGGTTTTTGGGAAGTGTGGTTTTGATTCTCTTTGGCATCTATTTTTGTATAAGCAAGCCGGCACCGGCTGTTCGCCCAAGTGGGAAGGTTGGTACGTTGGCGCACAATATGCTCACAGGTTTTCTGGTCACTGGTAGTAATCCCCTCATTGTGGTGTTCTTCCTGGTGCTGTTTGCACGTTTCGGTTTTGTTCCTAATGGGCATGTGCATGACCTGCTGGCAGGTTATGTGGGGTTGGTGGCTGGAGCCTTGTTCTGGTGGTACATGCTTACGACTGTGCTTCATCGTCTGCGTAATCGATTCTGTATGGAGAAGGTCCGCTTCCTTAATCGCTTCTTGGGCGTCATGGTCATATTGGTGGCTTTGGGTGGACTTGCGTATGGGATGCTGATGCAGGCAAAATGAAAGTGCTGCAGATGAGTTTCCCATGAGGGGGAGCCGAAGTCCATCAGGTGCATCCAAATCGTATAAAGGCCTGTATATCTATCTTGCTCGTGCGTGTACATAAAATATATAGAGAAATGTATATAGCTGAAAAACTCAGAAAGCAGAATGTGATAGCCTATCTGGTCTATATGTATCAGGTTGAGGACGTCATCCGTGCATATGGATTCGATGTCGATCGTATCAGGGAGGATTATCTTGTGCGATTTGGTTACGATGAAGGACAACAGAAGAAGGCATCGGAATGGTATGCCGCGCTGGTGGACATGATGAAGGAAGAGGGTTGTCAGGAGCGTGGACATGTACAGGTGGTACGTGCTACACTTGTTCTCCTCGAGGACCGTCATCAAGAGTTGCTTGCCACTCATGAGCATGCCGATTATGAGGCGATGTATTCTCAGGTATTGCCCGTACTGGTGGAGTTGAGATCGAAGGGTGGAAAGGAGAGGACCGAGGTGGAGAACTGCATGGATGCAATCTACGGACTGAGTGTACTGGAGATGCGTCATCAAGAGGTGTCTGCGGAAACACGTCGGGGGTTGAAACCTGTGGCACAGCTTATGGAGATGTTGGGCAAGTATTATCGCGAATCACAGAATTAACTTGGGGAATATCCTAAGAAAAAGATATATAGTAATATTCATGAATCAGGAAATAGAAAGAAGACGGACCTTTGCTATCATATCACATCCCGATGCAGGTAAGACAACACTTACGGAGAAACTTCTCCTTTTCGGAGGACAGATTCAGGTAGCCGGGGCCGTGAAGAGTAATAAGATACGTAAGACTGCAACCAGTGACTGGATGGAGATCGAGAAGCAGCGTGGTATTTCGGTGACTACCAGTGTGATGGAATTCGAATACCAAGGCTATAAGGTGAACATCCTTGACACTCCTGGCCACCAGGACTTTGCCGAGGATACGTTCCGTACCCTGACGGCTGTAGATAGCGCCATTATTGTGGTAGACTGTGCTAAGGGCGTTGAGGCACAGACACGTAAATTGATGAACGTGTGTCGTATGAGAAAGACCCCTGTAATCATTTACGTCAATAAGATGGACAGAGAGGGACGTGATCCCTTTGACCTCTTGGACGAACTCGAAGAGGAACTTCAGATTGCAGTACGTCCTCTCTCATGGCCTATCAACCAGGGTATGCGCTTCAAGGGAGTGTACAATATCTATGAGAATCGTCTCAATTTGTTCACTCCTGACAAGCAAAAGGTTACGGAAAAAGTTGAGGTAGACATAAATGGTCTCCAATTGGAAGAACATGTGGGCGAAGAGGATGCTTCCAAATTGAGGGATGATTTGGAACTCATTGATGGAGTATATCCGAAATTTAGCATTGAAAAGTATTTGTCAGCTGAGGTTGCTCCTGTCTTTTTTGGATCTGCCTTGAACAACTTTGGCGTGCAGGAGTTGCTTGACTGTTTCGTACAGATAGCCCCCTGTCCTCGCCCTGTGCAGGCTGTGGAGCGTGAGGTTTTTCCAGAGGAGCCAAAGTTCACAGGCTTCATCTTCAAGATAACAGCCAATATCGACCCCAATCATCGCAGTTGTATAGCTTTCTGCAAGGTTTGCTCTGGCAGGTTCGTGCGTAATGCCCCTTATTTGCATCAACGCCTGGGCAAGACGGTACGCTTTAGCAGCCCGACGCAATTCATGGCCCAGCGCAAGGAAACTATCGATGAGGCTTGGCCAGGAGACATCGTGGGACTACCAGACAATGGCATCTTCAAGATTGGAGATACCCTTACCGAGGGAGAAGAGCTGCATTATCGCGGACTGCCTTCTTTCTCGCCAGAGATGTTCAAATATATTGAGAATGCAGATCCTATGAAGACCAAGCAGTTGGAAAAGGGGATCGGACAGCTTATGGACGAAGGTGTGGCTCAGCTCTTTGTCAACCAGTTCAATGGACGCAAACTTATCGGAACTGTGGGACAGTTGCAGTTTGAAGTCATTCAGTATCGCCTTGAAAACGAGTATGGAGCCAAATGCCGTTGGGATCCGGCAAGTCTATACAAGGCATGTTGGGTGGAATGTGAACCTGGATTCGAAGACGAGTTGGAGCACTTCAAGAAGCGCAAGTACCAATATATGGCCAGCGATCGTGACGGGAGGGATGTTTTTCTGGCAGATTCTGGTTATGTGCTTACCATGGCACAGCAGGACTTCAAACACTTGAAGTTCCATTTTTCGAGCGAATTTTAGACGTTGGAAATCTTTTTCGGAGATTGTGTGAGGCCAAGACATTTCTTTTACCCTAATGCGGTGACAGAATTTTATTAGATTATGACACAGAAGGAAATAGCAGAGGATATTCAGAGGGCGGTGGAGACATTACGCTCAGGTGGCCTTATTCTTTACCCTACGGACACCATCTGGGGCATTGGATGTGATGCCAGTAACAGCAAGGCAGTACAGCGTGTGTATGATTTGAAGCAGAGGTCAGACGGCAAGGCACTTATCTGCTTGGTTGATAGTGCCAATCGTCTCCAGAGATATGTATTCCGAGTTCCCGATGTAGCATGGGATTTGATAGAGTATGCTACCAGGCCTCTCACGTTAATTTTGGACGAGGCATGTAATCTTGCCCCCGAACTCATAGCGGAAGATGGAAGTGTAGGTTTACGTGTTACGCAGGAGAGAATCAGTCACGAACTCTGTTATCGATTCCAAAAGGCGATAGTGAGCACAAGTGCCAATATCAGCGGTGAGCCGTCACCTGCCAATTTTGCAGAAATCTCTCCAGAAGTCATTGCAGGAGTGGATTATGTGATGAAGTCCCGGCAGAATGATATGAACAAGGTGACGCCCAGTCAGATTATCAAACTGAGGTTGGACGGACAGGTACAGATTATCCGTAAGTGATTCTTGGATGAGCATCTCAAGATAGAAAATATCAGACCCTTGATATCACAAACACAAAGCAGCAAAGGATGGATAAGGTAAAAAAGAATAATAAGCTTCGTAAAGCCACAGCCTGGGTTCTCAGGTGGCGAAGACGTCATGTGAGTGACAACCAGTTCCTTCTCTTTATCAGTCTGTTTGTGGGCATTTTTACAGCCTGTGCAGGACTTCTCCTAAAGTGGCTTATCGGACAGATAGAAGGACTCTTGACCCACGAATTTGTGATGACGGGAGCCAACTGGCTCTATCTTGTGTATCCAGTAGTGGGAATATGGCTTACGATGCTTTTCGTACGCTATGTTGTTCGTGATGACATCAGTCATGGCGTGACCAAGATCCTTTTCGCTATTGCCCGCAAGCAGAGCCTTATACGTTCGCACAATACCTGGACTTCTGTGGTTGCCAGTGCCATAACTATCGGTTTCGGTGGATCAGTAGGAGCCGAGGCTCCTATTGTGCTCACGGGTAGTGCTATCGGTAGTACCTTTGGCCGGGTGTTCCGCCTATCAGCCAGACAGATGATGCTGCTTGTTGGATGCGGTGCGGCAGGTGCTGTGTCGGGTATCTTCAAAGCTCCCATTGCAGGCCTTGTCTTTGTGCTGGAGGTTTTGATGATAGACCTCACGATGACGAGTCTGCTACCTTTGCTTGTGAGTAGTGTTACTGCTGCAGCCCTCACTTTTGCTGTTTCCGGATCAAGTCCTATCTTTGAATTCCGCTTGCAGGATACGTTTGCAGTAAGTCGCGTTCCGGCATATCTGTTCTTGGGCGTGATGTGTGGCCTCGTATCTCTTTACTTCACCCGAATGATGAATGCCCTGGAGGGTGTGTTCCGTCGTTTACGTGGTGCTTATAGCCGCTTGGCTTTGGGAGGTGTGATGCTGAGTACACTCATCTACTTATTTCCCTCTCTCTATGGAGAAGGATATGACTTGATTACACTCTTGCTCAATGGTACGGGTATGAGTGATTGGGACGTGGCCATGAATCGTTCTCTGTTCTATGGTAGTGAACACTTGCTGGTGTACCTGTTCCTTGTTTTGATATTCAAGGTCTTTGCTTCTACAGCCACAAACGGAGGTGGGGGATGTGGTGGTATCTTTGCCCCCAGCCTGTTCCTGGGATGTATCAGCGGATTCATTTTCAGCTGTTTGTGGAATACGTATGATGTGTTGGGTATTCCCGTTCCTGTGCGTAACTTTGTCATGCTGGGTATGTGCGGGCTTATGAGCGGTGTCATGCATGCTCCTCTGACAGGCATTTTCCTGATAGCAGAACTCACGGGAGGCTATGCACTCTTTATGCCTCTGATGATTGTGTCTGTGGTGGCTTACCTGACTATTAAGGCATTTGAACCTCATAGTATCTATGCCATGCGCCTGGCCTTAAGGGGGGAGTTGCTTACACACCATACCGATAGAGCCATTCTTACTCTGATGAGTATGGATAGTGTGATTCAGCATTATGAACACGTACTCTATCCTGATATGACACTCGGTGATGTGGCAACACAGGTCAGCAATAGCCGCAATCATGTGTTTCCTGTGGTTAACCGTCAGATGAAGTTCGTGGGTGCGGTCTATTTGGATGACATCAGGCATGTTGTTTTCCGTACGGAACTATATCGCGAATTTCGCGTGTCGCAATTGATGACTCAGCCTAAGGCTCTTCTAACCGTTAATGACGGCATGGATGTGGTGGTCTCTACTTTTGACCGGACACGTGCATGGACCCTTCCTGTAGTGGATGAGGAAGGGCGCTTTGTGGGTTTCATACGCAAGAGTACCGTCCTTTCTGCTTATCGGCAGTTACTTTCAGATTTTTCTGTAGACTGATGCCACATGTGTAGGATTGATGCTCCTTGACATGTGGGACGACTCAGAGTTCCCATTGTTGTCTGCGCCCGTTCATCCTGACGATGACCAACAATAATAATGCATAGACCAATATAATCTGCCAGACTTTAGGGTATAGTGTACCAATAGTAGTTCCTGGTATGCTGGCGCAAAATGTCACAACCTTGTTTTGAAGGGTGATGAGTGTATTCAGGCAAGATCCCATAAAAGGGAGTGGTAGTAGCAGCGTTGCAGCAGACAGGTACACGATGATTGTTGTGATGGGGATGAGTAGCAGACTCAGGGGAATGGATAGCAGCGGAATTGTATGGAAATAGTAGGCTGCCAAGGGTGCGGTTCCCAACCATGCTGCAGCCGAAACAAATATAGACTGCTGTATCCGAGTGGTTAGGCTTGGCGTCGTTATTGGACTGCTACAGATGGCCAGGATAAAGAAAACGGCCAGGAAGGAGAGTTGGAAACTGATGCTCTGTAGTGATGATGGGCTCACCAGCAATATACCCATGGCGCTGAGGGCAAGTGCGTGTAATGGTTCTGTGGCTCGTTGAGATAAGGTTGCTATCATTACAACCGTGCACATGATAGCTGCTCGTACCAATGATATAGGCATCCCTGTCAACATTACGTATCCCCACAGAAATAGAAGAAGTAGTGGAAGGACAAACCATCGCCATTGTGAGAAACGTATACGGCGGATGATGAGAAGGTGAAGCAGTCCGTATAGTATTCCCAAATGCAGTCCGCTGAGAGCTAACAGGTGAGCGGCACCGCTCTCAGAATATGCTTGACGCATTTCTCGAGTTATGCCCTCTCGTTTTCCCAATAAAAGGGCTGATCCTAACGAGATGGATTCCTCTTGAAGCCCTGATTCCTGAAAGCGCTTCTCCAGCAGGTCCCTTTGATGCATCGCTTTACTTTGGATGGTTTCCCATACTGGTAGGGATGGCGTCTGCAGTATGTTCTCCAGGCTGGATTGTGTTGCTCCCAGAATAAGCCAGAAAGACAGCAATAACCATCCGTTGTCTTTGCGGACAGTGGCAATGGTCGTTGCCGTAATCAATACAAGAATTACTGCGGGCAGATACCAGACGCTTGGGAAATAATGGCCAATGGCAATACCAATTGACAGGAGGCCGAGGCTCCACCAAAGTGGATGTCCTATGGTCATAATGCGCTCAGCAGAGAGCATGCTTCTTGTGGATTGGGTGCTCCGAAGATGTAGCTGCCTGCTACTAACACGTCGGCTCCTGCTTGCGCCAATTGGCGTCCTGTCTCCAGATTGATGCCGCCATCTACTTCAATAAGGGCATGGCTTCCCGTTTCTTGAATGAGTTTTTTTAGTCTTTCCACCTTGCTTATGCTGCTGGTGATGAATTTTTGTCCACCGAATCCGGGGTTTACACTCATAAGCAGGACCATATCTACATCAATGATGATGTCGCGAAGCATCTGCACGGGGGTGGCGGGGTTTAGAGTTACACCTGCCTTCATTCCTGCCTCATGTATCTGTCCGATGACACGATGCAGGTGTGGACACGCTTCGTAGTGTACGTTCATCATGTATGTCCCCAGAGCTTTCACTTCGGGAATGAACTTTTCGGGCTGAACTATCATCAGATGCACATCCAAAGGTTTCTTGCACATCTTTGCTACATGTTTCAGTACGGGAAATCCAAAGGAAATATTGGGCACGAAGACACCATCCATGATGTCGATATGTAGCCAGTCTGCACAACTGGTGTTGAGCCATTCCATATCTGCCTGCAGATTACTGAAGTTGGCCGACAAGAGAGAGGGGGAAACAATCATTGCTTAGTGCGTTTCATTGTTTGTGTTTTGTGGCCTGTAGGTGCGGGCAAATTGTCTTACCTGTGCCAGCAAGGAAGCTCCAGGTGTGATGTAGGGTAGAGGTAATGTCTGTTGCATAGGCACACTTTGATTTTTAAGGCGGCTTCATTGCCAGCCTTCTAATCATAAAAACGTATGCAAGTTGCTAATTATTGTGCATCGAAGCAGAGTTTTTTATACGCAGAATGCCGCCTCTGGTATAGGGGCGGCATTCTGTAGGTGTTGAGAACCTTATCCCACAAGGCTCATCTGATGCTGCTGGATGAGTTTACGTAGATTGATGAGGGCATAACGCATACGTCCTAAAGAGGTGTTGATACTCACGCCTGTCTTTTCTGCAATCTCCCTGAATGAGAGGTCCTGGTAGAATTTCATGATTA
>JBJEKL010000059.1:0-3761 GCA_051878615.1 Bacteroidaceae bacterium
AGATTTGTTTGGTGGAATGAAAGAAAATGTGTAATTTTGCAGGCGGATATCTGTTAAAAATCGATTATATATATGACAGGGAAAGAACTGAAGATAATACTTGCCCGAGGAGAGGCTGTAGATTCAGAGTTTAAGGAATCTACGCATCAGTTGGCCCGTAGCATATACGAGTCTATATGTGCTTTTCTTAATCGTAAGGGTGGTCATATTGTTTTAGGCGCTAAGGATGACGGAACTGTTGTTGGAATTGATCCTGATTCCATAAATGTACAGATGGATACGCTTGTGAAGGATATGAGGCCGATGATGCGTTTGATTTTATGAGGCAGATGGTGCGTGTGGATAATGCAGAGCATCCGTGGCTTTCGATGTCAAACGAAGAAATCCTTCGCTCTGGGCAGATGATTGCCATTGACACAGAGACGGGCAAAGAGGGGTTGACATTGGCTGCTATACTGCTTTTTGGGAAACGGGCTACGATAGCGAGTGTGCTTCCAACGTATTTCATTGATGTGCTTTGTCGTATTCATGATACTGAACTGTATGATGATCGGCTTCAGGTGAAGGATAATCTTATGGTGGCTTATAGGGCGATAATGGAGTTTATAAAGAAACATTTGCCCGAGAAACCTTATATTGAGGGTATGCAGAGATTTTCCCTTCGCGACAGGATTCTACGCGAAGTGACCTTGAACATGTTGATTCACAGAGAGTACAACAGCTCTTACCCCACTACATTCAGTAAGCAGTCATCCAAGGAACGTATTGCATGTTAGAGAATAAAGTGTTAATTTTGCATCGTCATAAAATAAGATGTAAAATGGCACACAGAGAAATTGATTACAGTAAGATGGCAGACAAGTTTGAGACCTGCTATCCGAGCAAGAACTTGAGAAGTTTTTGCTATCGTGAGAAAATCGACTATCGTCAGATGTTGAACGAACTTCGCAGCCGTACCCAGAAACGGCAGTCAAAGGACGAATCAGAGGAAATGGGTCATCTTTATCCTCTAAATATTAAGGATGTCCCTCCGATGGTGCAACAGCATTTCGCATTGCCGGAATGTGAGGTGTCAACGACCGAGATTCCTCAGGCGCCTGTTCCCGATGTACAGACATTAGGAGAGGTCACTCTCACGACCTCCTCAAACAAGTTGGCGGTTACTTTACGCGGATGTTCCGTGCAATCCCTTGTCGAACTAATCAATAGCATAGAGTCGTCATGTTTGGTTTAGCAGGTGCCTTCCGTTATTATTTCTGCCATGAGAGAGTGTCAATGCGTTACCGCCATAATGGGCTTGGATGTTTTGTGAAGAATGAACTCCACCGTGATCCCCTGAACGGCGATGCGTATATATTCATGTCAAAAGACCAAAAGACATTGCGCGTATTCTACTATTATAATAAAAAACTGATATTGACGGATGCCAGATGTCTGTCGGGCGTGTTTCCCCGTCCTTCGTTCGATACAGCCTCAAGGATGTTTGAAGTAACCCGTGATGATTTTGTGCGTATGGTGGAGGATATAATACCCGTAAAGAAGGTTTTTGAGGTGTGTTTATAGAATATAACACTTTGATTATCAATACATTATTTAACTTTTAGGTACTGATTTTTTAACTCGAAAAACTTGCATAAATGGTGAAAAATCAGTACCTTTGCACCATGAGACAGAAAATGGAAACAATAGAAATCCTGAGCGCCAAGCTCCGAAATGCGGAGGCCGACCGAGACCGGTTCAAGGAACAGGCCGACCGTAACTTCCGCGATAAGGAGGAGTATAGGCAGATGTATGAGCAGGCCAAGTCGCAGGCTCAGCTTGACAACATGGAATCCATGATGTCTCAAATACTGTCGTTCATAACTGGCAACGGCAGCGTGTCCCTTGCCGAGAGCATAACCAACCCTATCATCAAGGCGGTTGAGGACAAGTACAAGGCCATGATGAGGGATATGGAGGAGCGACACAAGGAAGAAATGCGCAAGCAAGCGGATCAGTTTGCAATAGAGCGCCGACTGTACGAGCAGAGAATCTCAGCCCTTGAAAAGCGCGGTGGCGATGACGACAATGCTGCAGGCGGTATAGATATGTCCATGACTGACGGTAAGTTCTATGCGACAAAGGAGGAAGCCTTGGCCGCATTGGAGCGTGAGCGCAACAAGAACGCCAACCTTGTCGAAGACCAATTTGCCCAGACCACAGAGTGCAACCGCTACTGTGGCCGTCCCTCCATTGATGCGGACAGTGCGGATACTCGTGGCGAGGATGTGAAGGAAGACGTTTTTGACGAGGCCGCAGTAGTGAGTGCTATCGATCGGACTGCCAAGATGATGCAGGCAGAGTCGAGGAGACAAAGGCCACGCAGCACACAGCCTCTTGAAAGCAGCGAGGATCCTATGCGCAGGGAAGACGTGTGGTTGGAGCCCGATGATGTTCCTGAAGGAGCGAAGTACATGGGAAACGAGGATGTCGTTAAATATATAGTAGTCAAGAGCTACGTTAAGGCAATACACTACCATCTTAAAAGTTACATGAAGGACAATGTGTGGTATAAGGCAAAGCGCAGGCCGCACCTTATCCCGAAGTGCAATGCCGAGGCGAGTCTCATCGCATACGTCCTTTACCAGCACTATGCCAACAGGATGACCTTCGGAATGTTGGTTAAGGAACTTGCCGACATGGGATACAACATGAATGAATCGACACTTAAGAATTGGGTAGCCATGGGAGCTGACAAACTGGAGCCTTTGATGGAACCGCTTCAGGAGGAAATAACCTCCGACGACAGGCTTCAGGCTGACGAGACACATGTTGACGTTGAAAGCCAGAAGGAAGAGGAAACCAAGTCCCACTACCATAACGAGTGGATGTATAACTTCATTAATCCTATCAAGAAATTATGCCAGTACATCTACAAGGACGGAGACCGTGGCGCTTACGTCGTGGTTGACTATCTCAAAGGCAGGGACAAAGTCAAGCAATTGTTCTTGAATGCCGATGGTGCGAAGATGTACGAAACCTTCCATAAGGGTCACAGTAACGAGGCGGAGAACGTTGTTCATATTCCTTGCGCCTCCCACATGCGAAGGAAATTCTGGAACCTTCGAAAGGTTGAACCTGATGCGAAATACCTGGCGGATTTGTTTGACGATATGTTCAGGCTTTGCAGGAAGTTCAAAGACGAAGGCTTAAGTCCTGGTGAGATAAAAGACGAACGGCTCAAAGAGTTCTCCGAAATCCTTAAGAAGATAGCAAACAAGTTGGATGAGCTGTCCGTCAATCGGGAGCAGTTCCGGCATGCGGATCTTTATGAAGCCGTTGATTATACGAGAAGGCTATGGCCATACTTCATGATGGTCCTTCAGCGAGGGGATGTGTCGATTGACAATAACCTGTGCGAGCAGCAGATGCGGCCGATAGCCATATACCGTAACAACAGTCTGTTTTGTGGAAGCCATAAAGGAGCAGAGCGTTTAGCCAACGTGATGTCCCTCATTCAGTCATGCCGTTTACTGAAGGTGAACGTCTATGACTACCTTTGTGATGTGTTAAATCGTCTGGTGGATTTTACAGGTGACTTGATGGATTTACTGCCTCACAAGTGGAAGCCGGCAACTGTCCTTGCATAAAATTAGTTAAAGTTTTATTGAAAAAATGACAAAATGACTTATTCAAGGTATTATACGTGCCTTGGATAACTGCTTACTGACAATAAGTTCGCCTTATATTATGACGCAAAGCTTATCATGGCAGTTGAAATT